>CAJUQZ010000005.1:0-62703 GCA_910588755.1 uncultured Lachnospiraceae bacterium
TTTATATGGCCTGTTTTTCTGTTGCATCTTCAGTGAGTTTCCGAGACTACTCTATTCATAATACTAGAGAGTGTTAGCATATTTTTGTCTGCGTTTTCCTCCGCCGCATTTGTGACAAGCGTGTACTGTACACCATCCAGATCAATATGCGCTCCTGCCATAACCTTGGCATCCATAGCCGCAACCTCTGCATCAGTCCCCTCCAAATCCAAAACCGAACATTGACCACTTGTGACAGATGCTATAATCAGGTTCTGCGTCATTTCCACACTGTGCGAACTAATCAGATATTCCCTGCCGGCAATCGTCACACTGTCACCTAATTTTAATACGTTCATCGTAAAAGACGCCTTTGTGGCGCTCTGCGCCAGCGTTCCGTCAAGACCTGCATCCTTTGCCTCGAGGTATTTGACCACGCGGTCCTCATCGCCCTTTAGAAGATAAATCTCATTGAACTTCGTCGTCTCCGCCACCCTGTCAATCTCTGTGAGCAGCTGATCGACCTCGTCCTGGATTGTCTGGCGGTCCGATAACGCATTCGTACCATTTGCCGCCTTGACTGCAAGCTCGTTCATCCTTTGCAGCATATCATGCACTTCCGTCAATGCACCTTCCGCTGTCTGCACTGCGCTGATACCGTCCTCCGCATTGGCAGAGGCCTGCGTCAGTCCCCTGATCTGCTTTCTCATCTTCTCAGAAATCGAGAGTCCCGCGGCATCGTCCGCCGCGCGGTTGATCTTATATCCTGATGAGAGCTTCTCGGAAGACTTTGACAATGTACCAGTTGTGATTCCCAGCATCCTGTCTGCATTCATTGCCCTGAGATTGTGCTGTACTACCATAATATTACCTCCTTGTAATAGCCGCTGGCTGCCTCACAGCCGCGGCAGAAAAGCGATTCCTTTCGCCCGTTCCTGTTCCCTGAACTTCTGATTTATCAATTTAATGGCCGTTTGGGATGCATTATGATACATTTCGCACACATATATTATAAATATATATCGGCTGTTTTTTATATATAATTAATAGCTGCCGGACTCAAACAGATTATTTATCACTCCAACAAACAAACTGGAAATATTCTGCCAAAGTTTCATCAAATTCATTGAGCAAACGCCGAATAGCACCCCATAATTCAGGCAAATGTCTTCGGTTTGGAAGGGCAACTATATACAAAGTTCGCTATCGTATCAGGCTCCTATAAACGGGAAAAAACACAGACTCATAATAGATCGTGTTAAAATTTTTGAAGCAGCAGACAGGCATTTTGACAGACCAGAAATGAATCTGGCTGTAAAAGGGATTTTGCATAGCAGAACTTGTGTTTGCTGTCGTAACAACAATCTATTGTTTCACCCAAAAACGAAAGGAGCAGTTTTTATGAAGGGAAAAAAATCAAAATTTACGGTTCGCGTAGAAGAAGACCTGTTGAGAAAACTTAGTTATGTTGCAGAATATAATGCACGTTCTGCAAACAGGGAGGTTGAATTTCTTATGAGAAAACGAATTGCCGAATTTGAGAAAACGCATGGCAAAATAATACATGAATAAACCCTATTTATCATTTCTTTATGGTCTTCTGACTGCTGTAGTCACAGCAAAAATCCCTTCCGGTCTTTCGATCCTGGAAGGGATTCCTGTTTTTATGCAGTCAAACGAAAGCATTGTTGAAGCGATATTGTCATTACGATTCCCAGCAGCATGTCATAATAGAATGCTTTCCAAGCAGCATCTGACCGCTGTGTTTTCCTTCCGCACTGAATACAAAGCCCGCATCCCTGTCCGAGCGGTTCAGCAGCACCAGCACTTTGCCGCCGTCCTCGTTCCGAAAAGCTGTCGCCTCGATATCGGGCGAGTACTTTGACACGAGAATGCGCTTTGCGCCGGGGCGGATAAACCGGCTGAAATGGCCAATATAATAATAGGAACGTTTCACGTCAATCGTGTCCGCATCCACATCACACATCACCGGCGCGTCACAGTAATTTACCACATGATTGGGACCGCCCTGCTGGTCTAGTATCAGGTTCCAGTCGATAAACCCGTTCATCCCCGCGTTGAAATCCCCGATGATATCGTGCGCGTACATCTCGGCATGCCGCACTTGATCATCCGCCGCAAGACGTGAATACTCCACGCAGCCCTCCGTGAAAATCAGTTCCTTGTCCGGGTACTGCCTGCGCACCTCCGCCAGGGCATCAAAGTGTTCTCCTGTGTACCAGTGGAACGCAATGCCATCGACAGCCTCCCTAGCGCCCTCCACGCCGAAGCTCTCTGCGGCGCGCTCAAGAATCTTCTCCTTGTTGTGATCCCATATATTGATCTTCACATCCGAATGCCGCGCCCTGTCCAGCGCAGGTCTTAGATACCGGCAGGCAAACTCCGCCTCCTCCGCGCCGGAAAAGATGCAGGAATCCCATGTCTGGACAGCCGCCGGTTCGTTTTGCACGGTCAGCCGCCGCACCGCGATGCCCTCGTCCTGATATGCGCTCACGTAACGCGCAACCATATCCGCCCACATCTGATAATATTCCTGTCTCAATTTTCCGCCGTGGTTCATCTCTTCGTTGGTCTTCATGAACGCAGGTGGGCTCCACGGCGATGCCAGGAACTGAATCTTTGGATTGCGCCCCAACGCCGCCTTCTCCTGCTGCTACAGTTTCCTGAAACTGAACTTCCTGATTTGATACATAACATTTCATGCCAAAATCTCCTCTTCATATGATTCCATTTTATTCGTTCCGCTTCGCGTTTGTACGCAATCAAGCAGGAAATACTTTCTCTACACCTCTGTGAAGAGCCGCAGGAAGCTCTCCTTTGGCCCCCTGCCGATGTATCACAAACTGCGGCTTTAATTTGCCTGCCCCCACTCCTGCATCTGTATGGTGGATTCTGTCACATCTGCACTGTATGCATCATATTTGTCATTTCCAAAAACAATAAATTCAGACAGTCTATAAACATGTTTAAACTTATCGTTGTCGTTGTCCTTCATCGCCTTCACTTCAGGAGTCAACTCATACAGACCTTCGCTGTTGATTGTGTATGTCTCACCCTCCACGCCGTACTTGCACAGAAGTCCACCGTAGTCCGATATCAGATATGTAAAGACTTCGATTGCCTTGATCGGATCTGAACAGTCCTTGGAGATGTAGTTGACCATCCAGCCGGAAAGTCCCGCCTGAGAGAGTGTAGGCGCGTTGCCCACAGTGCTCTGCGGCCCGTCAATCGCAATGTACTCCGCGTCAGGGTTTGCACTCCTCCACACCTGCAACGGACCTGATCGCTGTGGTGTTCCGCCGATAAAGAGACATGCGTACTTTCCGGTTTTTACCTTGTCCTCATGCGCTGTGCCGTCATCAGAAAAGTTGTCATCGCTGATCAGACCCGCGCGGTACGCCTGGCTGAGCGTCCGTATCCATGCAAGATAATCCCCGTCCATATTTCTGTCATACCATGTACCGTCCGCATTCTCGATCGGCACACCCAGAAAGTTCTGCAGATCTGCCCCCAGGGAGCCTGTGCTGTCCGTCATGGAATTAGAGCCAAACGGAATCAGATCTGGATATTTTTCCTTGATCTGTGTTAAAACGGCGAGAAACTGTTCCGGTGTTCCCATCTCCGGATTTCCGAGCGCTTCGTAGACATCTTTGCGGATTGTAAACGCTGTAGTCGCCTTCAACAGTCCACTGTCATACACGTCCTGCCCGTTCGAGTAATCCGGATAACCGTATGTCTTGCCGTCAGAGAGCTTGAACCAGTTCAGGGAATCCCTCGACGCCACCTCGTAGAAATACGGATCGTATTTGTCCGCCAGGTCATTTAACGGCCACGCCCAGTTTGCGGCGGACTGCGCCACGGAGGAATTGGCATCGAAGACCGTGATGATATCCGGCTTCTTTCCACCCGCAAAGAAGGTATTCAGCTTCGTGTCATCGCCCGTGATAAACTGCACATCGAGATTCAGGTCTTCTTTGATTTTCTTCGTGACCGTATCGTTTCCCCAGTCCGTATTCCACCAGTCCGCGTTGACATACCATGTCAGTTCCGTCGTCTCCGTTTTCTGATCCAGCTGCCATGCGGGTTTTGCCGCGTCAAGCTCGTACCGGTCTGCCGCAAGCTCAGGCAGACCGCCCTTAGCCGAACCGCCATTGGCCCCAGAGCCTTTGTCGCCGCCACAGCCAGACAGCAGTGCCACCGCTGTTGCCGTAAACAGGATCGTTGACCAATATCGTTTTGCTTTCTTCTTCATAAATGTTCCATCCTTCCTTATTTCATACTATTCTATATTTATGATCTATACCTGCCGCATACTAGGCAATCGCTTATTCCTTTACTGCGCCAATCATCATGCCCGACACAAAGTGTTTCTGGAGCAGCGGATAAATCACAAGAATTGGCACAGTCGTCACAACGAACGTGGCAAGCTGTATCCCCCTTGAGGTCGTAGTGATCTCCACGCTCGTCGGATTCTGCATCGATGCCATCTGCGACTGCACAATGATCTCGTAGAGCTTCATCTGCAGCGGATACAGCTTTTCGTTCAATATGTACATCTTCGCCGTCATAAAGTCGTTCCACTGCGACACGCCGTGAAAGAGGGCGATTGTCGCAAGCGCCGGCTTGGACAGCGGCAGCGCAAGCGTGAGAAATATGCGCCAGTATCCTGCGCCGTCAATCTTGGCGGATTCCTCCAGGGACTGTGGCAGCTGCCGGAAGAAATTCATCAGGATAATCATGTCATAATAACTGAACAACGCCGGCAGAATATAGACCGCAAAGCTGTCCAGCAGCCCCAGCGACTTGATCAGCAGATAAGTTGGGATCATGCCGCCCGAGAAAAACATGGTGACAACACCCATGACTGTGTAGAGCTTTCTTCCGCGCAGATACTCCTTGCTCATGCCGTACGCCACCATCGCGCAGAAAAACACATGGCACACGACGCCGATCAGCGTTTTCAGCACCGATATCAGAAACGCATTCCAGATGCTCGTATCTGAGAAAACTGCCTTATAATTTGCCGTGGAAAATTCCGCCGGCCAGAAGACGCTTTTACCTGATGCGACCGCAGCCGCACTGCTGAATAAATTGACCACAATATTCCACAGCGAAAACATGATGATACAGGTGATCAGCGTAAGCAATAGTTTATTTACGAAATGAAACACTCTGTCCCCGCCAAATCTGATATTCTTTTGACTCATATCATCATCCTCCTATAACACAGACTGTTCATTTAGTTTGCTCGTCAGCTTGTTTTCCGCAACCAGCAATATGACTGACACAATCGAAACGCCAAGTCCCGCCGCGGACGCATACGAGAAGTCTCCCTGCGCGATACCCATGCGGTACACATAGGAGTTGATGACCTCCGCGCGCGGCTGGTTCTGCGTGTTCATCAACACCAGTGTCTGATCCAGGTTCGATCCTAACAGTCCGCTCACTGTCAGAATAAAATTCAGACCGATGATCGTCTTGATCAGCGGCAGCGTGATGCTCCAGATCTGTCGCACCCGTCCTGCCCCGTCAATCCTTGCCGCCTCATAATACGTCGGGGCGATGCCCGCCATGCTCGCCAGATACAGAATCGTTCCCCACCCCATGCTCTTCCACACATCTGACAGGGACGCGATCCACCAGTATTTGTCCGCGTCCAGAAGGATATTTCTCCCCTCCGTTATCAGTCCGAGGGATTTTAATATGGAATTGAACATTCCGTTGGTGGACATCCAGCTAATCAGCATACCGCCCAACACGATCCATGACAAAAAATGCGGCATGTAGGAGATTGTCTGGACTGTCTTTTTAAAAATGCCGTCCTTAAGCTCATAGATCATAACAGCCAAAAGAATCGGCGTGACAAATTCGAACAGCAGTTTCAAAAAACTGATGCCCAGCGTATTGTACACACTGTCCCAGAAATATTTGTCGGTCAGGATGATACGGAAGTTCTCCATACCAACACTACCGCCGTCCCCTGTCCCTCGACGAGATCGCGGACGTAGCGTGCTTCCAAAAAGAATATTTCTGCCATGTTTTCAAGAAAAATATGGGAAAGACCTATCTCGAATACTTAAACGAGATTCGTCTCTCCCACATTTACAAAGATCTGATGCAGACCGACCTGCCGTTAAAGACTATTCTGGAGAATAACGGCTTCACCAACTATAAGCTGTTTCGCCAGCTTTTTTACGAAAACTTCCACACGACACCCGGCGAGTACCGCAGGACACACATCTCCTGATCGCCCTACTATTTTGGCCCTTCCCTACTCGATTTCGGCACACGCCCTAAGTTCCACCCAGTCGATCACCATGCCCGGCTTTGGAAACAACATCTTCATCCGGTAACTGCCCGCCTCCAGGCAAACGCGCAGGAGTTTCTGCTGAATCCATCTTCCGTTTGTGCCGTTGGTCTGGAAGGTGGCCAGCTCCGCGCCGTTCAGAACTGCCTTGCAGACGCACTGCGCCTGGTCTGTCTCGTCACACTTTAACAGTACGATTACGTCATAGTTTCCCGCCGTTTTTATCGCAAAGCATTTCTCTGCCTCCACCGCGGTCTTCCATGCGATCCTGCCGCTGTCATCCAGCGCGTTTTCGCCGTGTGCGTCTACACCGAGCGCCTTGATCAGCGGAACGTTCACCACGCCGTTTCCTTCCCGCCCAAACGCCGGCGTCCGCATCAGGAAACCGCAGATATTCATCGCGCACCGCTGCAGTTCCCCTATGGTAAGCCTTCCCGCGCCAAGCGCCTCTATCGTATCATCCCCGTAGGAGTTAAGCTCCGCGCCGTTGTTGTTCACCACCATGTAGATGTCATTCTGCGCCCTGACCATATCCGCGGTGCGCAGCCTCGAGCACTCGCCGCCCTCTGTGACATCATTCATACATGCCCACCAGTCTGTCATAACAATGCCGTCATACCCCCATTCTTTTCTCAATATGGTGGTATTCAGGTCATATGCCGACGCTGTCCAGAACCCGTTTACAGGGTTGTACGAGGTCATCACCGACTGCGCATTGCCCTCTTTTACCGCGATCTCAAACGATTTCAGGTAGATTTCCCGCAGCGCCCTCTGGGAGACAACCGCATTGACAATATGTCTTCCTGTCTCCTGTGAGTTGCAGGCAAAATGCTTGATCGTGGCATGCACGCCCTTTTTTCCGATTCCGCGCACCACTGCCGCAGCCATTCTGCCCGACACAAGGGGATCTTCCGAAAAATACTCAAAGTTCCGCCCGTTGAGCGGATGTCTGTGAATGTTGATGCCAGGCCCGAGCAGCGCGTCAACCTGATTCTGCATCATCTCCTCCCCGATACAGGCAAACAGTTCCTCCGCAAGCGTCTCATCCCAGGTACATGCAATCAGTGTCCCGATCGGAACCTGTGCGGCATGGGAACCGTTGTCCATGCGGATTCCGGACGGCCCGTCCGCACAGCAGGCCACCGGAATGCCAAACCCAAACAGATTGTCGGACACACCGCCAAACGCCGCAGCCGTCCCCGGCGTCACCTTGAGGCTGCACATGCCCTCTCCCCGCACGATCGCCGCGAGATCCTCCTTGGCAAGCTGCGCGATAAATGCCTCCATCGCACAGTTTCCCTCTGCCACATCCTTCAACAGCAGTCCCTTATTTCCCGTGTACGGAATGGGCGCGGGCAGTCTGGATTCGATGCGCTCCCTCAAGTCTACTGTCCTTGTCGGAACCGGTTCATACGCCAGAACCGGCGCGCCGTCCGTTCCCTCTGCCGCGCGCATGCGCTCGAAAGTTTCCACGGGCGCAAACGCCTCCTCGCACTGCCTGACCAGAACCGTATCCGCAAGTTTCCAGTCCGCCTCCCTGCCGACCGGCACCTGCTCTGTATCACGCACGCTGGTTCCTGCGTGGAAGCAGTATGTGCCTGCCTCGAGCACATAGGCGTCTTTGTACCCGCTGATACCGATGTCGTCATACGAGGCAATCCGGTACGCCGGAACTTCGATTCGCAGTGTTTGCTCCTCCTGGCAGCCTAGGCTCCTCGTCTTGGCAAACCCGGCCAGCTCCCGTGCGGGCCTTCCCATGCCGCCTGCAGGCTTCTCCACATACAGCTGCACCGTCTCGCGTCCGCTGTACTGTGCGCCTGTATTTTTCACCTTGCATGTAAATACAAATACGGTCTCCGGGCCGCTTCCGCTCACTGTGACCGCACACTCCGATAGGGCAAATTCGGTGTAGGAGAGTCCATACCCAAACGGATAGAGCACGGCATCCTTTGCGAAGGTCTCAAAGTATCGGTAGCCGACATAGATATCTTCCTGGTATATATTTTTGTCCTTTCCGCCATGATTTCTGTCGGAGGGATAATCCGTAATCTTCCGTGCGATGGTGTCAGTCAGTTTTCCCTGGAAGACCTCTTTTCCTGCAAGGACGTCCGCTATGCCGTTTCCGCCCTCCATGCCGCCCTGCCATGCGTACACCACCGCCCTGATGTGTGCGCTGTCCTGCACAAAGCCCATGTCGATAATGTTCGATACATTGAGCACCACGATCACCTGATCAAAGTTGTCACACACACAGTGGAGCATTTCCCGCTCTGCGCCGGTCAGATAATAGCTGCCCTCCGCCGCGGCGTTGTCTTTGTCCTCACCTGCCGTCCGGCCGATCACCACGACCGCCTTGTTGGAGACAGCAGCCGCCTCCCCCGCAAGCGCCTGCGTCACGGGCATTTCCTGCTGGCACCACGGCTCACACGCCCATCCGCCTCCGCCATTGTCAAACGGATGCGCGGCGATCCACTCCGCATAGCACGCTGATAGCTTTTCATTGAGGCGGACGCCGTTACCGCGGAGTCCGTCCACAAGGTTCGTCGTGTATGGGACATTCACCGCACCGCCGGAACCTGTCCCGCTCCTGTAATACTCCTTCTGGCATCTCCCAAACACCGCCACGTTGTCGTCTGCGGTGAGCGGTAGGGCCGCGTTTTCATTTTTCAGGAGAACTGCGCCCTGTGCGGCTGCCCTTCTGCACAATACTGAAACTTGTTCCTCAGACGAAATTTTTTTCTCTTCCATATTCATAATCCTCACTTTTCACTTTTGCATTATTAGAGCGTATTTGTAACCAACTGAATAAAAACGTTTTTATTTTGAAATAGATTAACACAATAAAAACGTTTTTACAATCTATATTTTCAACTTTATACAGTTTTTATAAAGAATCTGTTATTTTCTATCGTTCCTTGCACACGTTGACTCCCTTGGAACGATTTTCCCCTGCAGCACATCAATACAGCCTTCTTGTTCCCCCGTAATCATTCCCATCAGATACTTGACTGCCATCATCCCCTGCTTTTCAAAAGATGTCCGCACTGTCGTGAGCGACGGCCGCACCATGCGCGCCATCTCGATGTCATCACAGCCTGCAACGCTCACCTGACCGGGCACCCGAATCCCACTGTCCGTCAGCGCCTCCACCGCGCCGATCGCACTCACGTCGTTTGCGGCAAAGACTGCGTCCGGCAGCGATTTTCCCATTTCTTTAGATTCTTTTATAAATGCTTTCATAGAATGGTACGCGGTTTCTTTCTCAAATGCACCATTTATGATACAGTCCTGCAGCAGATGTATTCCTGCCCGTTCGAGCCCGGCGCAAAACCCCTCCAGCCGCTGTAAGTTATCATGATTGTCATATGCCCCGTTCACATAGACAAATGTGCGGTGCCCCAGTTCCAGCAGATATTCCGCCACCATCTCGCCCTCATGATAGGAGTCAAAGACAACACTGGAAATCTTTTCCCCCTGCTGCTTCCTGTCTATGAATACAATCGGTGTCTGTGTTTTCTGAAACAGGAGTGTTTCCTTATCCCGAATATGCCTGTTCAGGATAATGGCGCCGTCAACCCGTTTGCCGAGAATGTTTGCCATCATCTTCTCGGCCCGCTCGCTGACAAAGATATTCAGTTCATACCCGTATTTTCTGCACTCCTGATCGATGGAGTCCACCAGAACATTATAGTATACGCCTCTGATCGAGGTGAGGAAAAGGCCGATCACCTTTGTAAACTGCGACTTTAGATTTCTGCCGTTGAGGTTGGGCACATAGTTCATGCGCTCCGCCACTTCCAAAATGTGTCTTTTGGTGTCCGGGCGGAGCACCTCCACACCGTTAAGCGCATTGGAAACTGTGGAGATCGAGACACCGGCCTCCCTCGCCACATCCTTAATCGTCACTTTCCGTCCTGCCATTGCCGCCTGCCCTCCCTAAGCTTCTGATAGTCTCTCGAAATCTACCATAGCGTTTTTATGAATTTCATTATGCCCTGTCCTGTACCGCTTGTCAACAATACTTTTTCAAACACGCCCTAAACTCTTTTTCACAGTCCCGGGTGAACCGCATCAGCGCTTCAAAACTGTCCTGATCCCCCCATCGCCCTGCGCCTCACACGCCCATCTGCATATTCTTCCGGTACTCCGTGGGAGAGACGCCGCTCACACTCTTAAAAATCTTCATAAAATGTTTGTCATTCTCATACCCCACGCGCTGGCTGATCTCTATGACGCGCAGATTTGTCTCCGCCAGCAGCCGCTTTGCCTCGTTGACCCGAAGTTCCTTCAAATAATTGACGAAATTCTTCCCTGTATACTCCTTAAAGGCATAGGAAAACAGCGAGTAGTTCATGGACACATGGTTTGACACGACCGCCATATTCAAGTCCGTCGCGTAATTTTCCTGTATGAAGGCCACCGCCTGTTCCATGCGGGATTTGTTCCTGTAGTCGTCAAACTCCGTGTCGATCTTTTCGTGAAATCCGATCATCCAGCCGGTCAGCTCCTCCATCAGCTCGTCAATCTGAGAAAACTGATAAATGTTTCGAAACCGCAAGAGCTCCCCCTCTTTTTCGCGTAGGACGTTCCGGTAAATCTGTCGAATTTCATCTATCAGCAGGCCTATACTCTTTTCAAACGTTTCGGCGGAATGCCGCCCCCACTTCACCTCCGAGAAAAACTGTTCTGTCATCTTGAGCGCGCCCGCAATCCTGTCCGTGCCAATCATCTGCGCGATCTGGCGCATCCTGTCCTCCACCGGTCTTCCCTGTATGGTCTCTTCTCCACGCTGCACGGCGTTGTCCTGAAGCGGAGGGCTCTGCGCCACATGATACTGCTCCGCACTGTACTGCACCTCGTGCCGCATGCGCAGAAACGCCTCGATCCGCGCGGCCTTCGCCTCCCTGTATGCAGTCTTTACGTCCGCCACGCCGCAGTGCACGCCGCTGACGCCAGTATGAAAATCGCGCAGATCATTCTTTAACAGAAACTCCTTGCTCTCCCTGCCGACAATATAGACATTGCTCTCCTCAATCTCACCGAGGAACAGACAGCCGTTGTTCCTCTCCGCCTCGTCCGCGGTCCTTTCACAGCAGCACACCATATACTCCTGGTTCAGCAGCTGTTTTTCGAACTGATGTACCGCCGTCTGAACCTCCCTGGGCGTGATATTGTCATTGAGAATCAGATACTTGAGCTGCTGGCATTCGATCTCCACCGCCCGCTTCGCGCTCTGATCCGCCTGCTGCAGCTCCTCCTCGAATTGTTTCAGGATGGCAATGACCCGCTCCCCTCTATAGGCTTGAGGATATATTCCCGCACCCCCATGCGCATCATCTGGACAGCGTAGGTAAAGTCGTCATATCCACTGATCGCCACTGTCAGCGGCTTGTGCGCAAGCTGCTGCATCGCCTCCACCAGCTCGATACCCGTCATCTTTGGCATCCGGATATCCGTAAACATCACATCGACCGGCTGGCTTTGCAGGATCTCCAGCGCAAGCTGCCCATTGTTGCACTCCATGATATTCTGAACCGGGACGCCGGAGCGCTGCACGATCGCCCGGATTCCCTGACGTATCATTTTCTCATCTTCCACTATCAATACGGTATTCATGTAGCCTTTCCCCCACCTTTTGCCACTCTAACGGACAAGTCCGTTATCCCTATCGTTTCTGTAACGGACATTCATTCCTGCTGTGACAAAGCATTGCTTCTTGACTACAAAGCAGAGCTGTTTCTCATAAAAAACGACTATAAAAATGCCTTAAAGAAACGCCTTAAAGCAATCAGCATTTTAGAGCCATGCCATACCGCAGATGCCGATTTACGTACAGCAAGCCTGCTTTCAAATCTGCATAACAATCTGTCCAATGTATATCTGCTAATGAAAAAGCCCAAAGAAGCTACCGAAGCGCTTCATACCGCTTTAGCAATCCGTCAGGAATACGCTCATCTTAGATTGACAGAATCACATGATATGCTGCAACAACTGATGAATCTGACCAATATGCTGATTCTCTCCAAAAACACTGGTATGGCAATACAGGTGCTTTCTGCCTATGAAAATCTTGTATTAGAACATGAAGGAACACATACCTTGGATAATGGAGTCTGCCAGATGATGTATGGTGGGATTGCGCTTTCCGAAGGCAATGCTAAAGAAGCCGAACTTCATCTTTTATCTGCCGAGAATATTATTTCGGAAGTCATGGGAACCGATAACGATTATGCCAAAATGGTTTATTTGTACCTGAATAACCTATATGCCAGATGGCAAAAACCGGAACAAGCTTTGACATATAAAAATAAATACATTGAATGTTCCCACCATCGTCAATAACATTTTGGTCACCATGAAAGTTAGCGAAAGTTAAAATTTTATCTTAATTGCAAAAGTAATGTCAAAAATCGTATAAAATAAGGTTTTTGACATTACTTGTACTGCTTTAAAACATAAATTTGTCAATAAGTGAAAGTTAGCGAAAGTTAAATTATGCCCAGTATGGTATATATTTTTTATATCTCGGTGCTGTTTCCGGATCAACTGCCTTAATCAGCCCTGCATCTATTGTATTTTGAATTAAACGTGATGCTTTTGTCATTTCTTGATCCGATAATCCGAACAATTTCCTAATATCACCATTAGAGACAGCCTCATAATTGACATAAGCCAAACAAGCCTGCATATAACAAGTGCGAACACGATCTTCCTTTGTTGTCATTTCAAACGGAACCTTTGCAAACAATACCGCTTTTGTAAATTGATTATTCTGATTCTCAATTCTTGGCGCAAGCAATTCATTTCTACTTTCTGTTTTGGTGTAAAATCTGCCGGAAAATACTGTGACAATGAATCCGCCCTAATCTTAATCTGTTCTCTCTGATTTGCTTTTTCCTCTCCCAAAATATCATACATTTTATCCATATCAATCCCCTCTGACTGGCTCAGGCGTTTCATCCTGTTTGCCTGCGAAAGAGACGGTGTACACTGCTCCAAATCCATTACCGCATGAAGCTCATACTGTTCCTCTTCCTTCAAATAAGAAAGTTCCACCGCTATAGTAAACGCTATTTTCCCTTCATCCACCATAGCAAGAATCTTGGGAATAAGATTTGTCAGACGGATATACCTTGCAATCTGGTTCCGGCTCTCCCCCACCTGTTTGGCTAAAAATTCATCCGAACGAAGTATGGGCTTTCCGTTTTTTCCCACATCCTTTGACAGCTTTGTCCCAACTTGGGACATAGGTTCAGTAATTTTCTTTCCCTGCTGCTTCATGGCTTCCAGCTTCATTTTATAGGCATAAGCTTTCTCACTGGACTTGATATGCTCGCGCTGTAAATTACTATCCACCATCGTTATCGTTGCTTCTGCATCATCCATCTGCACAATCATCGCAAGAACCGTGTCTATACCTGCCCATTCGCTGGCTGCTTTTCTTCTGTGCCCTGCAACGATTTCATACCCTGATCCAATTGGGTTTGGTCTTACAAGCAAAGGAACAAGCACGCCCTTCTCCTCAATACTCTTCGATAATTCAAAGAGCTGCATATCATGCTCTACCTTGAACGGATGCCCTTGAAAATCATGCAGTTCGCTGATCTTTACATTTTCTGTCTGTACATTGTGGCCGAAAATCCCACATATACTCTTTTTACTTGTCTGCTCCATCTGTTGATCCTCCTGCTTTCTATTTGATTATAGAGGCGTCTGATGAATGTTGACAGTTTTAAAATCAAAAAGACAGCCTGCTCCACATCATAAAAATATAGAAAACAAGCTGTCTTTTGACTTACCTATTATTCAGTTGTTGATAAGTTTTTTCTGTGATGATTGAATTTGTGAACGATACATTTTTGTATCCACTCATACGAGTTCCATAACTACGGACACTTTAATCTCGTGAGAAATCTCTTTTTTCAGGATAGTCTTATGACCATCCTCCCGATATTCCGGTGTTCGGTTAAACTTTGAAATCCTCGTTAAGTGCGCAAATTCAAGAATTTCTACGAATCCTTCCTTTGTAGACAACATGCGACTTCCACGTGCCGTGAGTGGGGAATAAAGATGCACTCGCCTTAGCTTGCTGGATAAATATAAACCGTAAAAACCGCTCTACTTCCTCCCAAAACCTATAATGAACGCCACATATTCACCTCTATGTTACTCCCCCCAAAAATTAAGAATTGCTTTTTTAGACAAGCCAATGATTAACTATGTCGTGATTTGAAATATGCTTTTTGCTATAGCATATACTTTACTTGCTATTTACTATACCATAGCTTTCCACTTTTGAATATAATATTTAATGAAAAAATGGGCAGAAGAAAGCCTGCAAATCTTATAGTGATTTGCAGGTATTATTCCAACCATTATACTTCAAATTCTTTCATTTCTTCCTGCGACAACGGTCTCCCAAGTTGTTTAGATAGCAGTATCGCTTCTCTCAAACGATACACTTTTCCGTCTGAAGGTGCTGTTAATCTTCCATCTGGCATTCTTTCGCCAAATCTATCGAATTTATCTATAATAGTTTTTTGCTTCCTCTCTGCTACGATCATATCATTCACCCTTCCTTAAAATATTTGTTGATCAATGCAATGGCACTGTATGAGTCAATATATAGCGTATGCCAATCTATCATTTTTGCCCCTAATTCCTTCATGTAGTGTGATACTAAATCTGTGTCGTAATATAAATTTCAATCAAATTCTATCTTAATATATCTGCATAAAAGAAATGTAAATTCAGATAAACTATCACTCAATCTCATTGTTATTTAGAATTTGCTTATTACACTGATTTTGTTTGTCTATAACAAATATAACATAAATATTTGTATTCGGATAGCCTCCATCGAAATAAATGTGAACAAAAGAAAACCTCCAAATTTTGTTTATCTTGGAAGTTTTCTTCTGATCACTTTCTTCTAACAGATATTTTACTTATCTGTCCATCAATTTATAGCTTATTTCTCTTACAGCCCCTAACTGTTTTTCAAACATAATATCCCACAAATCCAAACACTTTGCAGCAATCTGTTTATGTATTTTCCCTTCAGAATTAGCTGTTTCATCATATAAAGCCATAATTAATTTTGATATTTCATTCTCAATCCCCCATTGAATTCTCAATTTATCTTTTTCCATCTGCAACACATTTTCACATAGCGCAATAATGATATCTGCATAATCAACAACCGAAACAGCACTTTCCTCCAAAAAATGTGTAAATGCATATGTGGTTCTTCGTCCTGCATTTGACTTCATCAGTTCCTGTAGAAATTCCTTATCACCTTCTGCATCAATATTTTCACTTTTAAAAATCAATGATAACGGACAGCCCTCGTCAATATCAAACTTTCTATATTCCAAAATAATTTCTTTAGCAAGTTCCCGATATTTGTCAATTTTTAAATACATCACTGCCCTATGCAGTATGGCTGCCATCTGTTCCTTGCTCTTTGTTCCAACATCAGATATAATATGCTCAAACTCATGATACTTTATATAAAAATCACAAACTGCATAACCTCCTATTTCCACCAACTCTTTATCTGCAGATTTCATACATTGTTTTACTACTTTGAGTATTCTTTTTCCATACTTAGAATACAACCTGATTAGCATAACTTTTGAGTCATGAAAATTTACCATTCTGATATCAGATTCATACAAGGACAAGATTCTTTCTTCTGCCCAAGGTCTGTCGATATTATAAGAGGGCCACAAAACATATAACGATGCGAAGCGAATTATTGGATTTTCGTCCCTTATCAGTTTTTCAATAGTCTCCTTAAAATGCTCTAATAATTTTTTATCTTCCCACAACATAGCGCCTATCGCATTTATAGCATGTCCTCTTGTACAATTTAACGCGTATTCATGAAGCGTCCTGCTGCTTAACCGATCCGCTTTTTTTGCGTCCTTCACTTCCTCTGGTTCTGATTCCTTATTATTTAACGCTATCTCTTTTAATTGATTTAATACCTCAAATGACCACTTGGCATTTTTTAATTTCTCAACAATAATACTAAAGTAACAATCCCGATCTGTCTCCATATCACATGGAAATTCACGAAACATCTTCTCTATAATTTCTATAGGAACCTTGCTTATATTTTCCGAAAAAGCTACCCCGGAAAATAGAGAATTGATAAAAGCCGACAGTACACTGTCTTTATGCTCGATTACAAGTTGAATCATTTCTTCTGTATCTCTACTAACCGCATTGCGAAAGTTACTGACATACATGGAATATGAACTTTCAACAAAACATCCTTTTTCTTCAACCCATTCAGAATGCCTTTTCATTGGCAGCTTTTCATTTGTTATGATGCGAAGCCATTGCTTTTTTCCTATATTTTTTCCAGAGATTGGAGATTCAACGCTTCCCATCTGAGAACTTTCTCTATAATAGCAAGATTCAATTTTCTCAAAACGCCTATTCAATACCTGTAATAATTCTTCCGTTTCTTTGCCTATCCTTTCTTTTGGCAGACAGGGCAATAATTCCCATTGCAAATCTCCCCAAAAACTCCAATACACAGATTCGTATTCTTTATTTTTGTTCTGCTCAATTCTACACCTATACCAATCAGCTGCTTTAGGTGAAAGATACTTACATATACATTGCTCTAAACTACAAAATGCCTCATAATCACAACTGTCACTATGCGCTTTTATAACTTTCTTTGCTAATTCCAGCTTATCTTGCACTCCACTTGTATTGTCAAAAATATTTTTGTCTAAATCACTACATAAATAACTTATAACCCGATTACTAAAGTTTTCCGGCAAATATGCCATGCCTGATAAAATGATTTCGTTAAATACATAATATCCCTTTCCCATGTATGGCTCATAAAGCTTCCAAAAAATTTCCGGTGTTTTGGCGATGATTGACAGATTTGCTTTTTTTATCAATTCCACACAGCATCTCTCAATTCCACGCATATGCCTATACATCCCTGACCATTCACTATACTTCACTTCCCATGAATTGCTGGCTGGAATATGTGGAAGCAATAGATCAGTCACCATTTCTCCATTAGATATCTGCAAAGAGTTATCTGAAATAAGAAAATCTGTTTGTTCACGAAACATCTGATATTCTTTACTTTCAATCCGATTGGACATCCAAAATGCAATCAGACGAATTGTCCTTATTTCCTGTTGGCTTAACATGGACTTCAGATTTATGTATAAGTTTTCCGAAAAATCAGGATAATGTGTATAAAATGCCATCCTCAATTCAAACACTTCATTCTGCTCTTTGACCAAATTATTTCCAATGCACCTTACAAATTCCCTGTCATTCTCTTTACTTTTGAAAGCATGTTCTCTAATAAAAGTAATCTCCTCAGTATCTAAATTAGGACTGATGCTTTGTAATATCCTAAAAACAATTTCTTTCCTCGACGGGTTCCCAAACCATTTTTCTAATATTCCCTGCCTTATTAAAGCGGACACATACTGTTTTCTTCCAAAAATAACATTATTCAGAATATACTCTCCATAAAACTCATTTTCACATTCGTTCGTAATAAACTGGATGATATTTTCGTCTGGTTCAGATCTCTGCCCTAATAGTTCATAAAAAATAAATTTCATATAATAACGTACTTTTTTAGAAACCAGCAATTGCTCTCCTGCTTCAATAAACTCCGCTGTATCATAATCTAAGATGTTCTGCAAAAACATTTGGACCTGATATCTCCTACTTGGTGTCTGCTTATCTTTTTCGCCGATCACCTCCTCTATACTTTGACCTTCATAATATTTTTCGGTCATTCGCTTTGACATAAAATAATCCAAAATAGATTGATGTACAAAACCAACTTTTTCTTTTTGTACGAATATCATCTCACATGATATTAAGTAATCCAGTCCGGCATTTTCAACTCTAAGCCGCTGTCTTGGTGCATATAAACGCCCCATCTTATCCAACATATCAACAATGCTGTTTTGAACATCTATAACTGTTTTTTCTTGTATCCCGACTGTTATACTTTTTCTGCATATCTGCTGATACCACTTTTCAATCAGATGGCTGGTTGTCACACATTCACTATAGGAATCTTCCTTATCTAAATGCTGCCATATATATAGATTACTTGGTATTTGCAGTATTTTTTTCAATTTTGAGGAAAGTCTGTCATATCCTTCCCCAACAATCTTTCTCACAACATCTTCATCAAAATCCTTTATATGAATATTTATCCAATCATTTTCTTTCTTATCACTTTTCTTTTCGAACAGCAATTTTATGTTATTATCATTTTCAAGATCATATGCCCTGCAGACAAACACTACTAAAATCTTATGTTCCCTATCCTGATTAAAATGCCGAACCTGTCCGATCAATTCCGTACAGACCGAAAGCGCCTCAGTTGAGTTTGACTGCGTCCATCTCAATGCATCCAACTGATCCAGTACAATCACTGCCTTCTTACTCCTCGAAATACAATGCATGGCATATACTATGGAACCGGATAATCCCAGTTCCCTGCCCCATTTATCACAATTACCGCGAGGTATCCTATGATCAAGCTTTATGGCAATGTGCGGAATATTTTCCTCTACACAATAATCTATAATAGCTTCTGTACAACCACTTTTCCCATATCCTGCTCCGCCGGAAATAATAAATGACTTTTCAGATTTTATTGCATTAATGCAGTCATCAAATTCCTTTCTGTGAACCAGTCCATCTTTTAATGGTTTAAAAGCATCTCTATACTCCTGATTTATTTGAATAAATCTTGGAAGGATTCTGTCATCACCATCACGCAAACGCATTTCAATTCTCTGTTCTTTAAAATAATTCAACAAATATGACTGCGTAATCTCCACACCCAGTATATCCTTCATACAAACTAAGGAAACCATCGCATTATAAACAAAATCTCTGTCATTTCTAAATAAAAAACGAATACTCTGATCTATATTTTCCTGAATTCCAGCTTCTGAATTCTGTTTATAAAAGATTCTTTTCAAATAATCTATGCTTTTTTGTCGTTCTATCCTTCCATAATCACTCTCTTCTGAAACATTTAGTCCCATTTCTGAACAAAAATCCTGATAAAACCTTTGAAACTCTTTGCTACTTCCCATAATTTGTATGTTATAAAAATCATCTACTTTGCCACTGGTATTCAGTGCTCGGTTATGAAGATCTACTAAAAAATGGCACACCAACGGACTAACTAACGCCACTTTTCTGTTATTATCCCTATTTAACTGAAAATCCCATACTTTAAATATTCTTTTTGATTTTAAATCTGTTATATCCCAATACTCTTTACTCGCATTTCTGGCTTTGCACTGTTGATGCTCTTTTTCATTCTGCATTGTAGTAACCAAGATATCTGTTCCTTTTTCATCATCACCTAATGCCTCTATAACAACACTATAATTTACTTCATCAATAATTTTAAGCATCTCATAAATAGCACAATTATGTTCATATCTATTTCCCTGTTTATCTGCTCTTCCTCCAAGTTCAAACGGCATACTATTCCTCCCATTATTGCATCAAAAATATTTAATATATTTTAATCAAATCACTATTACCATATATCATTTCTTCAGCATCATAATGACAATCAGCATTTTGTATGATTACCGATTATTGTTTTTCTTGTTTGTTCTCTTTTATTTTAAGAATAAAAAACTTTATCGTATTAATCTATAATTTTCCAGAATATTATTGATAAAAAGCAGGCCATATGACCTGCTTCTTCTTTGTCGGGAATCTATACCCAGATAATTCATTTGTTGGAGCAGCTAACTCCATTCTTCTTTGTTGGGAGTCTATACCCTTGATTCTTAGATAGAGCATCTCGCTCTCTTCTTATTTAGTATTGTAGCATATTCTTTTCATAAACACAAGAAAAATTATAATTTTTTTGCCTCATCAAAAATCGCCTCAATACCATCAGCTACAAACTTCTCTTCTAAAGAATAAGGTACATTTTTTATTATTTCCTTAATCTGCAACAATAATTCATCTATCAGTTTCTTATCTGGCTCTCCTTTTTTCCTTAATTTGACAATTTGATACCCAATATCTTTTGCCTTTGATATTAGTTCGGTTTCATATGCATATTTTAAAATCCCAATCCGGTCATCCTGTGGAACATTAAATACTAATTCGCGCAATGATAAATACATAAGATGATACAGAACATCCTTTTCCATTTTACACTCTTTTATCATTGTACCCTCTTTTAGTGCAATAAATCTATCTGCATTAACGGTTCTAATTTGATTGTAAACTGCATATGTATCATTTCTTTTGAGTGATACTGGCAGACAGTCCATTGGCCCTAATTTTATCTTATTTGCACCTACTCCGCTGGGAGAACTTGTAAGGGGCATAACAATGGCTGTTTCCTTATCATGATTTTTCTTAAATACAACCGCCAAGTGTTTCCCATTAAATTCACAATTGCGAACAGGATCAAAAATCACATTATATATGTATCCCTCTTTAATATCACTAAAACGCATTTTCTATCTCCATTTTTCCTATGTACTTTTTCTAGTATACAATGTTTACTATCTTCTCTCAATATAAATTTGCACTTTTTTGCAGAAAATTTGGCATGCGCTTAAACATATGGTATTTTATATAGTATGTATTCTCCTAAGTTCGTGTGAAACATTTTTTAGCACGTTTTCCTCATTCAATTGTTTCACCTTACATTTATCACTCTTTTATAAAATATAGCTTATTGTGTTTTGTCCATAACATCTTCTCTGTATAGAAATGTATTCAAATAAACTCATAGACACACTTTTCACAACATAACCCATTTTCACCATTTTCACCATTTTCATTCTGTTTGGAAAATATTTCGTATTCCATCTATTCCAAACATTCTCCATTAAATAGACAATACATAATTACTCCAGTCAGAAACATCATAATAGTAAAAAGTACATATTTTAGTACCAACGATATAATAAAATTCAAACTTCCTTTCCTCCACGATTTTATCTTGTGAATTATCTCATCCGCGTAATCTGCTTGTATATATACAGGCTGTACCACTATACCATCTGCATCCCACCGCTCTGCTCTTCCTGTGACTCCTCCAGCTCCTCCTTTTGACTGCGGCCCTGAATAATCCCATCTTCAATCAACATTTGCTCACACTCCTTTAACAGTGCAAGCCAGTCCTCTTTAATATTCTTTGGATAATGATATAAATACGAGTAGTCCTTATTGGGTATGTCCCATTCAAAATTATATTTAACATTCTGTGGCGTAATCCGGTAGCTGTCTCCCTTTTGTTTCCTGATCTCTTTTTCGAGCTCCAAACGCATCTGATAGTGTTCCTCATTTCTTGGTTTTGCCCTTTCGATATTCTGGGCAAGTCTGTATCTTTTGCTAAATTCACAGTCCCTGTCAACCAGCTCGCCTTTCCTCCAGTCATACCCGTTCCCGATGGAACAGAACAGATGGTTTAGGCAATGTTTCCTTGATGGAAATAGCTCTGGATAAAAATCCATCATAAATTGCAATGTTTCTTCTGCTCTCATTTTTCTTCTCTCCTGTTTTTATTTTATTTTTGCTGCAAGTCCCTGTTTGATCTGTGATTTATTCACTTCTGCTTACGCCAACAATAAAACACCCGATACGATCGGGCATTTTATTCTTACCGTAAACCGGCAGGAATAACATTTCCATATTCAGCTGTTATTCCTGCACCATGTTACTCATTTACAATCTCCTGCTCCATCACAATTCCTGACTGGAACTGTATCTCTATCCTGTCCGCGGAGATTACCCTGATGCCTGCAATCAGCCTTCTCACAAGGTCGTTGTCAAACTCTGGTATCTGGCAGGTGCTTGCGCTGATAAAGGCATCCATGTCCTTTACACGCTGTTCGTAGTTTTCTGCGAGTTTTTTCTTTCTTGCCGATTCCGCCTGCTCTTCTTTGAGGGCACTGATTTCTTCCGCAATTTTACGATACTGTTCATCAAATTCCTGTGTGTAATCTCCTGCTTTCGCATTCTCTGCGATCAGCGCGACCATTTCTTCCTGCTTTGCCTTTATCTGATCGCTGTATTCGTCAGACTGATGTTCCCTGCCGTAGCTGCCGATTACCCGGATGACATTCTGGCGGAAGGCTCCGACAAAATCCCCATCGTTTCTGGTAATGCGGTGGATGGCCTCCATGACTGCCCTGTTCAGTGCGCTTTCTTCCAGGGTCTCGGAATCACTGCATTGCTCAACACCGTTTGTCAGACGGTTTGAGCATCTCCACACAATCTTCTTTTTGCCGTTTCTCGCCCATGTCACCCTGCGGTATTCCTGTCCGCATTTACCGCACAGCAGGATTCCGGTCAGCGCATACCCTGATGAATATTTGCTCTTTTGATTTTTCTTTCTTGTAACTGCGGACTTGCACATGGCTGACCGCCGCATGATCTCCTCCTGTACCCTGAAAAACAATTCCTTGGATATGATGGCCTCGTGGTCATCTTCCACATAGTACTGTGGCACAATGCCGTTGTTGACAATTTTCTTCTTGGTCATGAAATCTACCGTGTATGTTTTTTGCAATAATGCATCCCCCATATATTTCTCATTTCGGATCATTTTTGCGATTACAGTTGCATTCCACTTGTCTTTTCCAGTTGCCGTCTTGATTCCCTTTTCTTCCAGATACTCGCTGATTTTAGCGGTACTGTAGCCTTCTAGGTAAAGCCTGAAAATCAGGCGCACCACCTCTGCCTCCTCTGGTACAATGACCAGCTCGCCCTTATCGTTTTTGGTGTAGCCCATGAATTTGTTATGGTTGACAATGACCTGTCCCTTTTCAAAGCGCCTCACCACGCCCCATCTTGTGTTCTCGCTGATATTCCGGCTTTCTTCCTGCGCAAGACTGCTCAGGATTGTCAGTAAGATTTCACCTGTACCGTCTAAGGTATTGACACCCTCCTTTTCGAATACCACTGCTACGTTCTTTTCCTTCAGCTGGCGGATGGTGGTGAGCGCGTCCACAGTGTTTCTTGCGAAGCGGCTCACGGACTTGGTTAGAATCATATCAATTTTACCGTCAAGCGCATCTTTGATCATAGTATTGAAATCGTCCCTCTTTTTGGTGTTTGTCGCGCTTTTGCCGTCATCGGCGTAGATCCCCGCATTTTTCCAGTTCTGGTTTTCCTCTATCTTGTTGGTGTAATATTCCACCTGAGCCTCGTAGCTGCTTTCCTGCTGTTCCAGCTCCGTGCTGACGCGGCAGTATGCGGCTACCTTCAGCCGTTTCTCCGCAGCCTTCACACTGCGGTCATACTGCGGTTTGGCGGGTATCATGGATATTTTTTTCTTTTCTGCTGTTCTTGTCATTTCTGCTCCTTTTCTGTTATTTTATGATTGTCTGGCTGATATTCTACCTTTATGCTGCTCCCATTCAGGAACACGACCTTAGCTGTATTGTTTTTATAGACCACAATCCTTGTGACCAGCTTTCGGTACAGTTCTTCATCAAACTCTGTCAGCTCATTCCTGTCCGAAAGGACTTCCTGCATCTTTCTTGTGCGGTAATCTGTATCATTTATTTTCAGAGTCCGGTATCTCTCCTGTGCCCTTTCATATATAAGTGTCATGATATCCGCAGGGTTGTTTTCCTGCCTCGTATTCACACGGATATGATTATGTTCTATATCGTCGGATTCCTGTCTGGTTTTACCTGTCGCTGCATTTTGCTTCTGCCCACTTTTCGCCAGTTCCAGCCTGCGTTCTATTTTCCTGTATTCCATACTGACTGTTTCTTTTGCTGTTACAGGAGGGGGCATTCGCGTTTTGTCCTGTATCATCTGGTTGATGGCACTGACACAGACTGCTTTCACCTGCTCATCTGTAATCAATCCACCTGTGCAGGATACATGGTTCTGATATATATAATTCTTACATTTCCACTTTGCTGCGCCGCCACGCTTCTTTTCCCTGCTCCTTGGCTGGATATGGCTGCATACCTCCCCGCATTCACCGCAGGTAATAACTCCCCCAAACAGAATTCGTTCGTCCCTTCCCGGTCTGTGGCTGCCCCTACCTTTATCGATGCGTATCTGTTCCCTGCGCTTCTGTACTCTGTCAAACAGCTCCCTGTCGATCAGCTGCGGATAATATTCTGTTCCAAGGTAGTTGTGATTTTCAAGAATTTTCCCAATCGAAACATGTGTCCATGCCACCCTATCATGGGCGTTGCATATTCCCTTCGCTTTTAGGCTCTTAGCAATCCTTGTCGTTGATATCCCGTTATCATAATCGTGAAAAATCTCTTCCACAATCTTTTGGTGTTCTTCATAAATGGTTATTTTTCCATTTACAACTTTATATCCGACTGGCATGTGCCACTGCATCTGCGTCTCCCCCTTTCTCTTTCATAATGCTGTCCTGTTCTTTCTCCGTGAGTTCAAGACCGTTGTGCAGGCAGAATGTAATGTTGTGTTCTTTTGATATCCATATCTCTTTTACTGTCAGGTCAAACAGGTTTTCATCAAACTCCCAAAGCAGCTCCTTCTGCCCTGCCAGCAGCCCGATTAGCTGCTGTGTCTGCACAATCTCCCTTGTGCGCCGCTGTTTTCCCGCAAGCAGTGTTCTTTTTCTTCTGCATTCCGTCAGCTGGTGGATCAGCTGGTTATTGCTTTCCATAAAAAGGGCAGAGTCCATATATCCCTTCTTCATTACCTGATTCAGGATGCGGCTCTGCTCGCTTAAATTCTGTATTTCATTATCCAGCTGTTCTATTTCCTCTGTATCTGCAATCCCTGCGGATAGTTCTGTTAATCCGCTTAATAACGGTTCTAAAATGACTCCCTGATTGGTATAGAGCTTGTTCCACATCACCATGAAAGCCTGCTGTATGGCATCTTCACGCACTGCCTTCATGCTGCAGGTATTTTTGTCACTGATATGTTTATGGCAGCTCCAGATAACCCTTTCATTGGGCTGACCTATGTTTATCTTCTGCCTGCGGAAATGACCGCCGCATTCACCGCAGATGATACGGCCTGAAAATAAATACCTGTTCTTGTATTTACCGCCGCCCATTTTCAGTGACCGGCTCCTGTATTCCATGATTTTTCTCACTGCCTCTGCTTCCTCATGGGTGACAATCGGTTCATGGTCATCTTCTATCAGGTACTGGTTCCGCTGTCCGGTATTTGCCTTCCGCACAAACGGGAACTGTGATTCGGTGTATGTCCGCTGCTGCAGGCGGCTGCCTTCATAAACGGGATTGGTCAGGATTTCCTGAATGGTCCTGTTACACCATTTTTCACCTGACCGTATGGTTGGGATTCCCTTTTTATTTAATTCTTTTGCAATCAGGTAGGTGCCAAGACCGTTCAGGTATGCGTCAAATATCCACCGCACGGTTTCTGCTTCCTCCTCTACAATCACCAGCTCGCCATTCTCATCATTCTTGTATCCATAGGCGGGTGTACCGATAACAAATGTACCCTCCTGAAACCGTTTCTCTACTGCCCACCTGTTGTTTCCTGAGAAATCCTCCGATTCACCCTGTGCAATGGATGACAGGATGGACAGCATCAGTTCGCTTTTTTCAGTCAGTGTGTTGATATTCTCTTTCTCGAAAAGAATACCGACTCCGAGCGCCTTGAGCTTCCTTATGGTCTGGATGCATTCCACGGTATTGCGGGCGAATCTTGTGACGGACTTTGTAAGAATCAGATCAATTTCCCCATTCTCGCAGGCTTCAATCATTGCCTGAAATTCCTCCCTGCCCTTAACTTTTGTGCCAGTGGCTGCTTCATCAGCGTACATTCCTGCAAATTCCCATAATGGGTTGTTCTCAATTTTTTCTGTAAAATAGGCTACCTGTGTGGCGTAGGACTCTGCCTGTGCCTTGCTGCCCGTGCTGACTCTGGCATATCCGCACACCCTCAGTTTTGCTTTCCCGGGCTGGCTGGGTTTTGATGGCGCTGCGTTTATAATTGTGACTTTTTTTGCCATATTTTTTCTCCTTTCCCTCTATTTTCAGGGATTATAAGTCCCTGTCAGCAACATACACTACCACACAATTTCAATAATATCTAGTGTTTTTACAGATATACTTCCGCCAGTTCCGGGGAGAAAGTCTCAATATTCAAAGTCCTGATTTTTTCCTGTTCTTCCCTGCTGATCAGCCCGTTTTCCTGCATCTTTTTTAACAGATATTCTGCCATCTTGTACATGACCTCATTGGCTTCCTTCTTCATTTCTGTTGTACTCCTCTTTAATCTCAACGATACTCATTTCAGTTCTTCAGTCTGTCTGGTATTTTTCTGCAATGGTGTACGCAACACCTACTGTAAATATGGTAAAAATACCAAGTGCTGCCAATAGGGCTGCTGTTATAATAATCCACTTCATATACACCGTTACCTCCTTATGCAATGTTTTTAACTAAATACTGTTTCAAAATTTGCTTCCAATTAACCATGTCATACATTGTAACCACAAATTCGCGAATGCGCTTTACATCATGCCATACCCTGCCATTGTCACCGCCTCATCTTCCAGTGCAAAGTATTCCTCTGCCGCTTTCCTGTCCACGCTTAAAACTTCCCCCGCACTCTTTTCTCCCATCTGAACTGGCACAAGGTGGCTGTTGATTTCCCTGCACAGGTTCTGGTCTGGACACTGATTGATAAATCCACCATATGTATCCAGTATCAGGCGGCCGCACATATCTGTGACCACGATCTTCTCCGCATCAAAAAAATGACTCCCAATGTAATTTGCCAGATTTTCCGGCGTGGCCGCGATCACGCTTTCCTGCTTCATGCCCCCGCCAGCCGGATACAGACAGGCATATCCGATTGTCTCCGTATCAAAAATTCTTTCCAGCATTTCTTCCTCTTCTTTTTTCATCTTTTTTCTAACTCCCTCCTGTGCTTAGCCACACAAGAATGCGGCGGAATACTTCCCCTCCGCCGCATGGTTTCTGTGATTAAGTCTTACTGTCATAATCCTTCACTTTAAAAAAATCACTCTGCTCCTATTCGACACTACTCCCCGAAGCAAAATACTGCAAAGACAGACAAATGAAAAAATAAAATACCATTCTTTGCCTTTCTGTATTCTATGGGCAGCAGTCCAGACTGTCTGCTGGCTGGCAGACATCACAGGAATCTCACCTCCAGCACTGCGTGCTGGCTAATCTCAAGGAGTATCATTATAGGCCATTTCCTTCTTTGCACCTGTCTGCCACGGACAGGCTGTACCCCGGCTTTCCCGCTCGGCTCCTTAGATGTTATCTTTTTTACACATTCCTAAAATGTGCAGGAGTGTCTCTGCGCCCCGGTTACGGCTCTTGAAATGGCTAATGTATCTGTACTGCTGGATATGGCTGGCACACACGATCTTTTTTGTGTATGCTCTCGGAAGCCGCTGCCTCCGGCATTTGTCAAGGTTCATGAGCGGGCTTTCTGACAGGCAGTTCTCTGTCAGAAATTTATCCCTTCATAAGGTACTCACACTAAAACGCATTTTGAGAGGGTACTAATTGAAAAATTTTTTAATTTTTTTCAAAGACGCCTCCACACTCTCCCTGACTGACCTGTCACTGATGCCTGTTTTTTCTGCAATCTGGCGGAAAGTCAGACCCTCAAAAAAATAAAGATGCAGCCGCTCCCTTTGTATCTGCGTGAGTGACTGCACCGCTTTTTGCAGAGTTTCCAGCTCCATCTGGTGAATCATCATATCCTCCAGTGATTCTGTCTCCTTTGTCATCCGTTCTTCCGTCTCACCTTCTATGTATCCACCTAATGTTAGGTGGCGCAGGTCCCGCATTTCCTCTGCATGTGCTTCCCTGCGGAATAAATCTGTCAGTGCCTCATACACCTCATGGGAAACATAGGTATACTCTGTCTCGCCAACAGCATCTTTATAAAAATCCTTAATTCTGATTCTGATCCATTCTGACATCTCTGTGTCCTCCATTTCTTGTTTTTTGAAATGAAGGACACAGGTGGTCCTCTGGCACAGAAAC
Organism: uncultured Lachnospiraceae bacterium; assembly: GCA_910588755.1. Taxonomy (GTDB): domain Bacteria; phylum Bacillota; class Clostridia; order Lachnospirales; family Lachnospiraceae; genus COE1. Next base: position 28,324 of record CAJUQZ010000005.1, read on the forward strand.
CACATTCCCGGACAGAAAAAAACGGATGGATTCTCCACGCTGTGTACAGCATGGACGGATGCATCCGTCTGTCAGATCTGTTTATTTTTGCATTCCAGTAGCCTCTTTTAACAAGGGCTGGATATCCCGTTTCCTGTCCTGTCAACCTCTTTACTCCCTTACCTCATGGAACTATACCCGTAAGGAAGCAGCGTTTCAACCATTGTGTAATAAGTCTTACGTTAGCTGTAAAAATTTACTTTATTAATTGAAATATCAAGCAATATAAGTACAAAAAAATCCCTTCCGTTTTCTGCCACCCGGAAGGGATTTCTATTTTTCTATCTTCGTTTTTCCATATGAAATTGTATAAAAAGTTTGGCTTTGCCCGCCAGCATGAAAACAGCAGTAATGCAGATACTTTCATAAACGGCACAGGCACAGTCCTGATACCCAAGGTACCACAACAGCGAAAATACAGCCGCCTGCAATGCAGTTATCGTTCTCGCACACCTGCCAAAGTGTTTTTTCTCTTTCTGGTCAAGCCTTCTGTTTTTGCTGTGCATCGGGCTGAATATGATGATTATCCCTGCTGCTGCCGCAAGTGTGAGCACTACCATCAGAACAGACAGGCTGGCAAACTGCCCGCCCATATACACTGGGATAAACAATACAAGACTCGAACCGATATAGCAGAACAGGCTGTCGTCACAGTGAAAACCACCGGTAAAGCTGCGAAGCGTCATAAAAGAGAGAGTAAACACACATACTACCAGAAGCTGCTCTGTAAACAGCCCGATCAGAAATGCTGTAATCAGATTCAGCAGTATGATACCTCCGCTGCGGATTCCATACTGGTAAATCTCACTATCCTCTTTCTCTATAATCCCACGTTCCTGCATCCAGAGGCTTAACCACCCCGACACAGTTAAAACCTCCTCAGTTTTTTCGCACGCTCTGGTATCTCGTCCTGTCCCAGAAACCACATACAGCACTGGTTTACTGACAGGGTCGCCACCGCGAGCGCCACTGCTGCAATCACTTTTAATATCCTGTCACTTACTCCATACATCAGATTTCCATAGTTTTTCATGGAAGCACCTCCTAATATTTGATTGCTTCCACTTTATCATCTGATGTCAAAAAATCAAGCGATCTGTAATAAGTCTTACGTTAGCTGTAATAAGTTGCACTTTTCGTCACTCCAGACGTTCAATTCCTGTCAGAAGAAGTTTTGCCTCAAACACATCACCCCAGTCTTTCAGAATTAAATTCCCATCATACTTTTCCGCCACCCTTTGTACTGCCCTGACTCCCCTGCCGTGCTTTCGCTTATCTTTTTTTGTTGTAGACATTTCCTTATTTTCTTTCCCTGTTTTACTGTTCTTTATTAAAACAAACAGATTGCCTTCCTGATATTTCGTATCAAACTCAATAAACCGTCCCTCCTGCTTCACGAAACAGCAGGCTTCAATCGCATTGTCCAGCAGATTTCCATACAATACACCCATGTCCCCAATTTCAACGGAAACCTTTTGTGGAATAAATACATGAACTGTGATATCAATTCCATTCTCTTTTGCCTTGGCTGCCTTGATTTTCAGGATGGAATTTAAGACAGGATTTGCAGAATAGATGATATCCTCCGCCAGACTGATATCGTCCAGCATCTCTTCCAGTGCTGCCATCATCATACTTCTGTCTCCCTCCCCTGCTGCGTCATAAAGCGTACCCAGGCGGTTCTTCATGTCATGCTTGATATTCTGAATCTCCTCCTGATAGCGCTCCATATCCTTATAGTATTCGTCCTGATAGGAAATCTCACTCAGAAGCATTTCTTCCTCATGCCGCTTTTCTGCCATGTCTGTATAATTTTCCATCATAAGAAACACCATGTAATCTGTTAAGATGATTGTAAAAATGATACACATGCACAAAATTACAGTCCGCGCTGATAGCTGTTCCTGTACTACCTCTATCAGCAGAAAACAGCCAACCAGACTCGCAAGCGGAATCAGGACCAGCATATAGATGACCTCTCTGGGCATGGCACCAAGACGCAGTACCTTTCCCATCTTAATCCGGCAGAACACCTCTACCAAAATAGCCCTGAACAGCTCCATTGCAAACACTGTAATATAATATACCGCCCTCTCGTCTGTCAGTAGCTGTATCACAGATGCCCTGTATATGATATATCCTACTGGTTCTGCAACTACGACCAGTCCCATATACATCATTACTGCGACCACTTTTGTTGATATTTTTTCCTCATACTGGCATATAAAAATTCCCAATATTACTGCTAAGGTGATAAGGTTCATCCAGTTTATCTCTTTTAAGTTGATGATGCTCCCAGCTGCCTCACATACCAAAATCAGCATAATAGAAATTTCCGTAGAAGTTCTTCTCTTTCCGATGAAGCTCTCAAGAAAACGCCAGAAGATACACAGGTCAAATATATTGAGCACCAGACGGATTCCATACTGTGCCATATCACATTCCTCCCTGCACAAATGCCATGTGTTTTTCCGCAAGGATCTTCCTGCATCCTCTGGTCACTGCCAGCTCCTGTCCATTGGACATACGTACTATTCCACCCGAAACTGTTTTTACATGTTTCAGGTTCACGATAAAAGATCCATGTATCGCTGCAAACATCCTCTCGTCAAGGCATTCCCATATTTCTTTTGTTGTCATGTTGGTCTTATATATGGTATCTGTTGTATGGATTAGCGCCTGACGCCCCTTTTTTTCAAAATAAAGGATTTCGTCAAACCTAAGACTGTACCGGCTTTTGCTGTAACCAAAAGAAAAATTCTGATTTGTCATTCCAAGATAGTTTTCTGCTTTTTCCAGAAGGATACGAAGCCTGTCTATTGTAATTGGCTTTTCTATAAAATCGAACGTAACTACCGCAAACACATCTGGCATATATTTCGTATAGCTGGTGAGGAACACAATTAATGCTTTGGAATTTCGTTTTCGAATCTCCTGCGCCACAGCGATGCCATCCATTCCCGGCATTTCAATATCAAGAATATACAGATCTGGTTCCTGTTCCTGTTGACTATATGATGTAAGCATTTCCTCCGGATCTTGAAAAAATTCATACGCGAATGCATATTCAATAATTGCTGCAGCATATCTGCTAAATACTTCCATCGCGTTCGGATCATCATCACAAACTGCTATCTTCATTTATCTACCTCCGTAAATTCGGAAATGAACAGAAAAATGCCTTCTACCTTCCTGTCATTAACTTTCTCATATATGACAATGTCTGCTCAATAAAATCGTTTCGCTCTTCTCTGCTGCAATTGGCGAGGAATACTCCCATATTAAAATGGCTATTCTTTTCCCCACTAATCAGGTAAGTTGGTTCAATTCTATAACGTTCGTACAAAACCAGCATCTTTTCTGGCTGTAATCCATACGCACCACTTTCCAACTTCCGGTAATGCTCCACACCTACACCCAGCGCTTCCGCAAAATCCTCCTGAGTATACCCATTGTTCTCTCTGGCGGTCTGCAACCGCTTTCCAATCTGTACATTAATTTCCTTTTTTTCTGCCCTCATGATTTGCTCCTTACTTTTACGCTAATCATAACAATTCAAAGTCCATATAAACAGATTGCAATACACCCTATTTATTGACGTAATGCATCTTAACTATGCAACTAATTTGAAAAGAATAAAAGAAAAATCATACGATTAAAAATACCAACAAACCACGCTTGCAAATATGCCTGCCATTAAAAAACACTTTAAAAGAAACGCCAGTAACCCGAAAACACAACTTTCAATTTGCCATCGCTTTTTCTAAATCTTATTGTTGAATGAAACAAAAAAAGCATCCCTTCAAAAAACAAAGGATACTTTTTCTGTATACTCTCATTATTTAATTTCAAAAACAAGACACTTTTATTGCACTATTAAATTGACTAATCCCTTATCAAACAAACTACTATCCGAATACATAGGATTATTCTTTTTATGATACCGTTCTATATATTGCTGCAGTTTTGTCTTTACTTTGGATTTATTGGATGTTTCAGAATAATATTCTCTTAACAAATCTCTTATATCCTCTTTTTCCCGCTTGTAAAAACTCTGTTGACTGGAAAGCAGCTCATCCTTATTTCTAAGGAATTGCGTACTTTTTCCAATATCTTCATACATATAGTTTGGAGTCATCCGCTCCATAATATTATTTCTTGATTCCTCATTAAAGCGAACATATTCATTAATTAACTGTCCAAAATCCGAACGCAGGCTTTGGGGAACAATCGTGTTCTTTACATTTTCCAATGCAAACCTACTGGCTTCAAGTAATGCAACTGACTCAAATGATGTACCACGATAGCCAGACATCGCATTAAACTGATCCATTATCGTCGTAGCATTTTTTACTGCTTCCTGAATCTTTGCGTAAGTTTCTTCAGAAAGTTCATCCACATTTTCTTTCATCCACTTATCAAACACTTCATACTGATGCTCTGAATAATCCTGAAACAAGTTTTCATCTCCGAAACCTGACGATGCACATAATTCCATTTTGAAAGGATTCTCTACCCTGTAAATATCAAGTGATTTGGGATTTGAAAATTGTTCCATAAAATGCTGCATAAGTGCTTCCCATTTTTTATCCAGAGACGCATTTTCATTGTGCTGACTGACAGCCTCATCACTTATTTCCACACTGTCCAGTTGTTCTTTACATAAATTATCTGACACTACATCATTGGACTGTGAACGACTATCCCTATGTATTATTAAGCGATTTTGCATTGAAGCAGAAACCCCATAACTAGTCTCAAACATTCTCCTTCTCCTCCTCTAATCTAAAGGATCATGATTATAATTTGATGTAACACCACTTCTCCGTGTCCAACGCAATACTACGCCTTCATCATATATAGGGTGCGGCGTCATAACATCCAAAACTTTTCCTGTCCCAGAATCAATGATTAATGTTGCCACATTACTTTCAAATCCGGAATACTCACTAGAATAACTATTAACAATCCATTGTGTATTAAAAACCGTTATTACCAATGCGCCACTACTAGAAAATGGTGCCCTTATATCAATAAATGTTGGCAACTCTCCCATAACCTGTACTGATTCTCTCTCAAAAAGAACAACATTCTGATCTGAAGTCTTATACAAATTCATATAAATGTTTCCACCTGAATTGATCTGCTTTGAAAATGTAAAATCAATAGGATTTCCATTTACATAAAAGTTTGTTCTATCACCATCAAACTGAAAAACCAATGATTTATCCGGAACATACCACATAAATACAGCATCACTGTCATCTGCCATCTTGAATTTATGTATTTTTATCTTATAATATTCATTATCGCTGCATGTTATCGTATTAGACCGTACAACGATATAATATGTCCCTTCCTCAAGCCTATAATTTCCACTGTCTATATTGTAAAAACTCGATCCATCAAACAATAATGCCTGATAATCATATCCTGAAGGCGAATTAAATGTAAACTCCAATATATCATTTGTACCAATTGTAAATTTGTAAAAATCCGTATCAAATGGACTATCTATTGTGCCACGCATCTCAGTGTTGTATTTATAAGAGCTTGCCGTATCTGGGGAATCATTCATTTCCTTGTCATCATTAACACCAGAATATGTAAACACTGAATATGATCCAAATCCACTTTCTGCTTCTATTCCCATAAAGTACGTGCCTGCATCCAACATACACATTGCTAATTCTGATTCGCCATTTCCAACCACTGCGCTTCCACCAACAAGCTCTAAAGTTGATTCAGATTCATTAAACTTGAACAAATATAAATCAAAATCAACAGCATCATCCATCGCCATCGCGGCCGTGAACTTTGTTTTTTTATCAACTGAAAATGCATACCACCGTTGTTCCAGCTCCGCAGAAACGGTTCCATTTAACTGTTCACCCAAATTTATTAAATACGCTGAATTGGGATTATCATTTACACTTTCATTATCAGAAAGTGCCTGAGCCATATCCACAGAATACTGTGTTTCAATACTCCTCTCACAAATATTGGGATTTTCCAATTCAAAATCCACCACCTGTAGATCAGAATTTTTCTTTATGCTTGAAAAATCCATCACCCCGTTTTCCATGTCATTATCGAAACTTAATGTTTGGTCAACTACAATTTTCTCAACGTCCTCCTCCGCATGGACAACTGTAGTTGTAAGGGGGGCAATTATTTCCCCCAAGAATATGACAACCGCTAAAGCCGCTGCTATTTTTCTAATTTTCATATGTAATACCACCTTCCTATAATATTATGAAATATACAGCCTTATTCCTTACACTTGTTAGACTGTCTGGTCAAATCTGTTGTGCATAATGTCTGCATTGGAAAGATCCTGCAGCATTCCGTCCTTATAGCCAATACTCAGATTCAAGTCCGGAATACGGTAAAATCCCTCTGCCAGAAGTTTTTTGATATTTTCCTCAAAAACGTTATAGGCAGTCCCTTTAAACTGAGCAGGTACTGCATCGGAAGCCTTTAATGCCTCCCTGTATACATCCAGAATATTTTCACCCCTGCCATTCACAAGTCCGGATTCTGTCTGCCTGTATTGTCGTGGATCTTGTCCTGTCACGCTCACGAAACTGTTCAGGGTGTGATATTTCGCCTTTGCATTATCAGATATAGATGCTCTGTTACTGTGCATGATATGGTAAAAAAGTTCACGCGCGTTATTATCCTTATTTAACAGCTTTTCAAGCATTGCTGTCAGTCCTGCATCATCAACACCCGATACTTTGAGGGAATAATTGTAAGGATCAATTGAGAAAGTCATGTTGTATTTACTCAGCATGGCACTGTCAATCCCCGCATTTCCAAAAATATTGCACAGCTGCATGTTGATTGTCTTTCGGTTGTACTCATGTGCCTGTTTCTCCGTTACATCACGTACTTCACCTTTTAAATGGGGATCGTAGAAACTTGCTCCCCCACTCAAACACCCAAATAGCGTCATTTGCAGTTCATTATCATGCATGGCAATTACTTCCTGCTCACTGAACTGCTTATAGTAAGCTGTATGATAATATTTTTCATGAAGTGCATTGTACACCTGATCTACCGTCGTATACTTCGCCCGATTCTTTACACCCATAGCATAATATATATCTTCCAGCTTCTCACATGCTTTATACATATCACTTTCCGGATCATGGTTGTTGCTCTTCACTTGATCCTTTACAACTTTCAGTTCTTCCTTCCATGCAGGTGTTTTCGGCGTATCCGGTGTGTAACGATAAGGAATATTATAATAATTGTAATATGCAGTATCCCTCATGTTTCCCCCTTAATTTGTGAAAATACGATAACCTGTATCCTTTAAATCATACTGATATCGAATATTTAACTTCACACTTCTCATCGTGGATTTTGCAGTTGCCATAGCGTTATATTTAAACTTCCATATTTGTTTAACATTTATGTTATCTGATAAACTAATATTATAAGATCCTCTGGTTGCACTTGATACTGTTGAAGTATACCATTTCGATGGTCTTGCTGGCTGAAGCATGTGATGCACATTTCCCTGACTAGGTGACTGTGTGCTCGATGTGGTGATACTGGTCACTATAGCATTCTTTGGAAATTGACTACTATCCGATAAATCTATGGATATAACTGAGGAATCTCTTCCAGAACTGCTGAAAGGTGAATTACCTGCATTCGAAGCTGTTCCAGACATCTCAACTGTACGTGACCCTGTTCTGATACGATCTGATGAAGAAAGACTGAAATACATATCACCTGTATAATAATCTCCCCTATTCACCACCAGATAATATGTACTATTAGTTGATGTTGTATTATCTATATTTACATACAGACATGGGGTAAGACCTGTTGTATTTATTAAGTTATCTGGATTCTTTACTGGAATCCCTAATGAACTTCCCGATGCATTTCTCAATCCTACTTCCATTCCTGTATAGGCTGTATCAGAAGAAACTCTTACATAAATCTTTTCCCCTGCCGCTACCGTGAAGCGAAACCATGACTGCTGTTCACCGCTATACAATATGGCTGTATCGTTTATGGAACTCCACGTTCCAAAATTATAAGCCGAACCCATTGTCGTGTTTCCAGTAATAGCAGAGGCTGCTTGTACAGTTTTCAGATTATTTCCCATACTCAGTGTTAATGTCAATACCATTGCTACTGTTAAAAGACTACAAATTAATCTCCTTATTCTTTTCATCAAAAATTCCTCCTTGTAAATCAATTTAATCCTGCACTCTTTGATATTTTTACATATGCTTTCATCTCCTCCCAAAAATAACGCAATTTGTTGCTACTATTTCAAATATTACTTCGACTATATAGAAATCACAATCTTTGTCTATTTATTTTACTGTCAATAATTATGATTTGAGCCATCAAAGTAATAATGAATATATTAGTAAATACCAATTACACAAGCCAAAATGCAATCATTCCCGCTCAATGAGCAAAAATAGCAATCATATGTAGCTAATAATAATCTCAAATTAATATCGTTTATCATTTTTAGATATCATATATACTATATCGTCTTAATTCACTAATTATTAATAGCCAAACAATTATTTTATAAAAAAGTCTACATTTAACATTTCTATGCTAAGTGCAGACTAAAATTTTGTGAGTTCAGGTTAAGTATGAAGATTCATCCAGTATTTACTCTTTTTTACGTTTTCACATTCCCCAAATATATTAACTTTTCCGCTTTCCAATATCACAACTTGATTCATTTCATTTAAAATTTCCTCTTTATGCGTTATCACGATTACTGTCTTATATTTAAGCCTGGTATGCAGCAAGGCATTTATCTGTTGTTCTGAACAGGCATCCGTGCTCGATGTTACCTCATCAAATACCACAATCGGACGATCATGAATCAACGCTCTGGCAAGCGCTATTTTCTGTTTCTGTCCGCCAGAAAGCATTGTTCCATTCTGTCCTACCATATAATCTAATGAAACATCCTCAATAAATTCAAATAATCCGCTATCCTTGCAGGCATCCAATATCAATTTGTCCTCTACCTGTTTATACAGACTAATATTATTGCGAATGGTATCATTAAAAAGATATATATCCTGACTTACCACCGAAAACATATTTCTGTATTCATCCAATGAAATATTTAAGATTTCATCTCCCGCAAGAAGTATCATTCCTTTTGTTGGCGTATACATCCGAAGAAGTAAATCTATAATTGTACTTTTCCCTGAACCATTCTTACCAATCAGGGCAGTTTTACTTCCTTTTGGAAAAATAAGATTTACGTTTTCTATTATTGGCTTATCATTATGATATGCAAACGATACCTGTCGAAACTCTATGTCACCAAACTCTGGCACTAACATCTGGTTCCCATCATTTTCTTCCTCCATATCCATAAACTCATAATATCTTTTAGTCGAAGGAATGATACCTGATAGTAAATATCCAATGTTCAATATTGCAGATATGGGACCTGTAACATATGAACTATATGTTATAAATGCAAATATATTTCCAACCGAAAGCTGCATATTAAAAATTAGATTAGCACCTATTACATATAGCATAGTTATAAGTATATGAATTAACATTATATCCACAAAATTATTCCATTCAGCAAGCATATTCATCTTTTTTTGCCATTTAATTACCTGCATCTGCTTATTAGTAAATTCGCTTAACTTGGCTTTTAATATCCCAAAACATTTAACTTCTCGCACACCCGCCACTGTGTCTCCAAACCAATGGGAATAATTCTGACTCTCTAATATATAACTATCCATAATCTGTTTTCTTCGTTGCGCAAACATCTTCATAATGATATATTTTATTGGTATAAACAACAAAACCAATATTGTCATCCGATAATCAAGAATTAACAAACCTACTATGCCGCCTATCATGCTAAATACCTGTGATACTACAAAAAACATCCCTTCATCTGCAATAGAGGTCATATTTCCAATATCAATTTTTATATTATCCAATATTTCTGTATAGTTTTTATCACTAAAATAATTTGCTTCTAATTTCATAAGATGTGTAAAAGACTTTTCTGACAAATAAAATTGTATTTGAGAAGAAATATCAATTCTTTTTTTTTCCTTCAGCAATTCTGTTATAGAATTAAGTGTGTATATTACCAAAGATACAAGTATTAACCTCATCAACAACTCCTTGTTTCCGTTGATAAAGCCTTCGTCCATAATTTGACTACTGATTAATGGAATACATAGATTAAATCCAGTAGATATTACCAAACATATAAGAATAACTGCAATATATTTTTTATAATATTCAAGAAGTTTTAACAGTTTTATTACAGCTTCTTTATTACTCATCTGTACCCTCCGTTAGAAATTCGACTATTTTTAGATATACCTTATATACCACATTTGTCTCTTTTTCCACCATTCTATATGATATTTTTTCCTGTTTGTCAAAATATATCTTTACTGTGATCTCCTCTTTACCCGTAATGTCGATTAATAAATCTACATCATTATTCCCAATTTTTATATAATCTTGACTCTTTAACATAAATAAAACAGCATCTGATTGATTAAAGTATGTTTGCCAATACAAAAAATTATGTATTTGATCCATGTTCTTTTTTCTAAGCAACTGCTTGGGAATGTATTCCATATCATATAAAACACTTTCTATAGTTTCGCTTATAGGATAGATATTATATCCATCATCACCAAAATATTTTCTCAATTTGAATAGCCAAAGCATTTCGTCCTGCCACTTATCTATCTTACATATAATAATAGGAATATTTATATCCACTGGTCTCACAGCACTTTTTTTTATTTGCATTATGCGTGACTCTTTGCTCCAAAAATGGATTCCATGTACAGATTGTTTTACTCTGCCCTCCCCTAAATAAACAATATGTTTCCCACTATAAATGAACTTTGCAAGTTCTTTACGATTCTTTAAAACTAACGTATCGATATGTGATAAATTCGTTTTATAGTTTCCTTTTCTTTCTTTAAAGTAAAATGGTACAATACTTCTTCTACATTCTGTTGATACCCATGCAAATTCTATCCAATCCGGATAACATATAAAATTCTCTGGTCTATATCCTTCACAAAACAAATGCTCTCTCACTTCGCAAATATTTCTACAGTTTTTCTTCTGCATTAAATTTCCAATAAAAGCAGTTACAAAAGGAGCTGCATAACTATTATTCCTTCCTAATCTTACAAAATTACTTTTATTTTTAATATTATGTTCTGAAAAAGCTGTAAAATCAATACCTTTATGCACTTGAAGATCTGATTCTGTACAATATGTATCTCCTGCAACCACACCTATTACATTTGTAAACGATGCTGGAAAAGTCTTATATCCATCATTAGAGGATGCCGCAACAATTATCATATTTTTGTTTGCATAATGATTAATTACATTTCGGATTTCTGCCTTATCATTATAATGCGTAGAACCAAAACTTAGATTTACAACGCGAATATCATTTTGTAAGCAAACCTCTAATGCTGGTTCCAATTTACTTACCATCCCCGTGCCTTTTCCCCCAAGTATACAAACGCTACTTATATCAACATACTTGCAATACTTTTCAATTATTAATGCACAGTTGGTTCCATGCCAACTATATGTACTACTATTAGAATTAGCATAGCTTAAACCATCCTTGTCAATTACAATATCATTTTTTATTGAATTTCTAAGTAAATCTTTTTCTACTCCACTATCTATTACTGCAATCTCAATTTTTTTCATCTGCTCAAATGTCCTAATTGAATATATCCTAATATTTATGCTAGTTGTTTACTCATTTCTTTGACATATATGCATTCTACAATGTTTTCAAGCACATCAAACCTACTATTTATAATATCACTTTCTTCAAAATTAATATTAAAAACATTCTGTAATTCAAAGAAAATCTCAAGTAAGTCTCTTGGCAAAAGTCCTATCTCTAAATCAAATAAACTTCGTTCCAACTGTTGATTTGAAAAACTATCTAAATTCACATTTACAGTATCATCTATTATTCTGATTACTTTATTTTTTATTTCTTCCCTACTCATCGGCTTTTTCTCCTTTACAATTGTTCATATTTTCCATACATAAGCAATTTACTTTCTATTTCCTTAAAAAGAAAATCATCTTGCAAACCTGAATAACTAAACACCTTATGACAATTGCTAGTGTTTTCTTTTTCCTTTGTATATGCATATTCAAGTTCTGGAGTAACAATACTCTTTGAAATCGGAGTAAACGATGAAACAAAAAACGCATCAACTTCTGTTCCAAATTTATATTTACTCATTTTATTTACTTCTTCGAAAAAATCATCTGTATACTCTCCATTAGGTATGGAAAGTATAGTATAATCTGGAGAAATTGCATTAAAAATCTCATAAGCATATATGCCATATCCAAAATGGTGTTTGGATGTCAATGGTAATATGCCTCCAGGAATTCCAATGATAATAACTTCCGGATGTTCATCCTCTTCAATTTTCTTAATCATATTATTTATTGTATGAATTTTCTGAACTTCTGTAACATCATGCGAAAAAATATATGGATTTATAGAACAAAAACCAAACAATCTACTCGTAATTTTACTGCCTATTTGACTCACTGCATAACCATGTTGTTTAAAATATTTTCTCAAATATAATTCAATCTCAAACTTTTGCGCCATAGGAGACATACTACAAATCATCACAATAGGAGCACTAATCAATTTCTTTTCATGCTGACCATTAGCCCAATTTATGTTTGTAGGAAAGTTAGATTCCATCACCGAAAAATTATTATCATATTGTTCACAAATCCCTTTTATGAGAGAACACCGTTCAGTATACGGATTCGCTACATAAACAACACCTATATGCCCCTCACAAGCTCGTAATACTACCTTTTTGATATCCTCTATCTCAACTTTATCTATTGTATCCAAAATGTAGATTATCTTTGATTTCTCCAACATCTCATCTACTATTTCGTCATAAACAATAACTTCTGATTCTGGGTCTCCTGAAAAATAATCAGCAGGCTTATTGGTAATTCCAAAGCCCTTAGGTGCTAACAAAAAAAATACCTCAGAATCTTTAATTAATTCTCTATATTTTACTATTGAAAAATACTCCAAATCATAAGGATATAAAATAATACCTTCTTTTTTTAATTTCATAACTTTCTCCTACTCCTCAAACCTACATCCATGCCTTTTTAATACAATATAATTTTTCATCATATCTTCAATGGCAAGTTTTGTATCCAGACAATGACTCAATCGCGTATTACGACTTAGTTTCCCATTTTCCTCTGCTTTAGAAATACATTGATTGCACAATTTATTACACCAACATTTATTGCATTCATCTTCTGTAATTTTTGAAACATTTAACAATTTTTTTGCTTTTTCCACATTGAATCCTTTTTCTAAGTCTCCTATAATAAAATCTTCTGCTGCCTCGTTCACTCTCTCACAAGGATAGAAAAAACCATCTACATTCACAAAAAAGCGTTGTATCCCTGGCAAGCACTGTCCTCCCGGAGATGAACAAACATTATAAATAATTGTTCTTTCCATAAGATTATGTTTTATTGCTGATATTTCAAATCCATATAATTTCGGAACATACGAAGAAAAAATATTCGTACATTGAAACAAATATAATTTGAACAGTTCATAATAAGTGTCCGTATAAAACTGTGGTGGTTCTAAAATACTCTTATCTTTCTTATTTGATGTATCAACATAGTTACCTCCTACATCCATCTCTTTTACAAGATCATAATGCAGAAAGAATTCATTTGTACAAGAAGGATCTTGATTCATATCTATTACAGCATTAAAGGATACATCCCTTAATGCTTGAGGGTTATCTTCATTAATTTTATTCAAATTCTCCATAATAACCTGAAAGGTTCCCTTATTACTTCCCGCAAATACACGATTTTTATTATGTATATATTGCGGACCATCTAAACTAATCGTTACATGAAATTTATGATCATATAAATACCTTGCTTTATTCACTGATAAAAGTGTTGCATTTGTTGTTATCAAAAACTGAAGAGTTTTTCCCAAAAACAATTTTTCTGCATAATGCACTACTTCTTTTATCAAGTCGAACTCTAATAATGGTTCTCCACCATAGAAACCTATCGTAATAATCTGACTTTGCGCCGAGTGCTGATGAAGAAAATCAACCGCCTTTATTGCGGTTTCAACTTTCATTCTTTTGTTATTGTGTGTTCTATTTACATAACTCCCCGAATATATACAATATGAACATCTCAAGTTGCAGTTCTGCGTAACCTGAAGTGTTATTGAACTTAAATTATTTTTATAATAATCACATAGCACTTCCGTTTCAGGATGACAGATGCTACATGTAGTCTCCCTTTTTCTTAACAATCCCTTTGATAACAAATAATTAATTTCTTTTTTATCATTCTCTTTTAAGCTTTCAAATTCCTTCTTTACGTTGATGCCCTTTTCACTGGAAATAGTTTGCAAAAAAACATAGATATCTTTGGGAACTTCCATAATTATATTGGTATTGACATCATAAAAATAATGCTGATTGTATAATGAAAATAAATGTATATTTGGTATATAATCCATTCTATTGTTTCCTCCTTAATACAGGTTCCGTTATAATTAAATTACAACGGAACCTGCATCCACAGTTTTACAATACGCTAATAGCTGCTGCCTTTTGGAATATCTTGTTTGTATTCACTATTTGTGTGCTCTGATATCCTGTCTGAGATAAAGTAGAACCTGTACAATTTTTACATGTAATACATACATTTGTACAATTGCAGTTACCACAAGTTGCATAAGCAACAAAAGTCCCCTGCTCCATTTGGCTTTTCTTTCCTAAACGTTTCATCTGTTACCCTCCTTTCCCACTTTTTTAAATACTCTATATTTTAATCAGAATATTTAGCAAATTATGGTCTCATAACATTTTTTTCATATGCACTTATTGCCCTGTCAGAATTTTGTGTTCTTGACTGAAACTCCCCTTCCGCCAACTTCTGATATGTCTTTTTCTTTAACTTTTTCTTTTCTGCCTGATCTTTTAACTGTTGATCCTTTAACCACTTTTCTTTCGTTTGCTCCTTTAATCTATTCCTCTCTGCTTGTCTTTCTTCAAACAACTTCCGTTCCTGTCTTTTTTTATCATATATTCTTTGCGCAGTGGATTTCTTTTCGTTTCTTTCATTCTTCATGCTGCTTTTTATGCTGTTTCCTGCGGATGAGCCTTTGCTGACAATAGACATGCTGGTACTACCTCCGCAATTACCGTTTTCATCAAAAATCCATTGCTCATTCACAACTTCTGCTCCTTGAGCGCTCCAAAATGACGTCATATTCTGATGGTCAATCGGTAAATGTGCGAGACTTCTTTCCATCAGTTCAGCCTTTTCAGGATCTTTAATACACTTCTGCAAAAATGCTGGTGATATCGTCACCTTATAACTAGGGTCCGTCAAGCATGAATATTTATCTTTTAAATATTCATAATACTCTGATACATCGTCATATTTTTTACTTGATTTTTCCTCAACACTTTTATTATTCCTACTCCTCATATAAACAGTTCCCATAGAGTAATCACTTAATCCAACTTGCATTCGATACCTCCTCAAATTATCAAATTATCTTTTAAACTGCAAATTTCACCCATTCCATCTTAATATTTCCTTAAAACAATATTTATATCTAAAAGTATCCATAACCTAGAGATTTATCCAGTCATCATCTACCCACACACCTTTTGTTTCATTCCATCTGCGATACTGTATTACATCATTTAAAATTCTAAACTTTGTAACAATTATATCATTTCTTGGCTCCACAGATATATTATTACTTACAGTTTGATATGAACCAGTACATTCCGCTGCATAAACATTTCCAAAAGGACTAAAGCTCATTACTGAAAAAACAAATAGAATAAATATTTTGTATTTCATTCTAATTCCTTCCCAACAATTCTTCATAATACATTTATAACTTCAAACTACCACTTACTTTTCACTTTTTACTATTATATTAAAACCTGCTTCTATCATTTTTTGAGCTCCTTCTTCATCTACAGGAATATCTTTATTTTGAATGTGAAGAAAATAGGTTCCATCATCAACTTTAATCAAATATGAATTGTTAGTATTAACTTCATAGGCATTCTGCTCTGTTTCTATATCTTCTTTCGGCGCTTCATATTTAGTCTGAAAAATAAAAGAGTAGGATATTAAAAGCAGACAGATAGAGATAATCCATGCAAGAATAATCCCTTTCCTTACTAAAATACACTTTTCCTTTGCAACCAGCTGAAAACGCTCAAGAAGCAGTTTCGGATTATCATAACGAAGTCCTGCAGATTTTCCAGTTTTAAGACTGTCTTTGTACTCATTTAGTATAACCGCCAGATAATCGCCTTTTAACTGAAGATCCAATTCCTTTACTGCCGTCAGGTCACATCGGATTTCCAGACTCTGGTTCAAATCCTTTTTTAATAAATATACACAGGGATTCCACCAATAGAATGCACATAATATGTTAATCAGATTCTTTACCAGAATATCATTATTTTTCAAATGAGAACACTCGTGAAGGAGTATAAACCGCAATTGTTCCTCTGTATACAGTTTATCAGGTATTATAATCTTCTTTCGCAGTATACCAAAGCAGCAGGGTGTTTTGACTGCTGCAATCTGAATTATGTCAGGCTTTTTACTACCATTCCATATTGTATCTGCAATTTGTGCTGCTTTACTATTTCTTTGTACCGGCATATCACCAAAATATCGGGCAACTTTCACATACTGAATCACATAATGCAGTAAAATCAAAAATGCTCCTAAATACCAAATAAAACGTAACATATCAAACACCGAAATATCATTTCCTATATTTCGTTCGATACAGAAAAAATAGTATATTTTGTTATAGAGCGTTCCGCCGAATAGTACCTTTGTCCATGAAAATTCAACAGGAATGACCATCCGCATCATGCAAAACAAGTATAAGACAATCACACCTGAGACACTGCAGATATCAATTAATTCATATTTCGTTCTTAGCACATAGTAAATCAAAACAAGAATACTGCTCCACAGAACAGTCATCCAGACTGAAAAAAATGTAATATGCATGCTTTTCCTTATTTATCCTTGATGGACGCAATGACTTCTTCCAGCTTGGCAATCACTTCTGCATCTTTTTCGCCCTTGTTTTTTCTGCTTACGCCAATCAATGCAGCAGTAAGATCTGCCAGAGAGTTTTCGTTTATGCCTCTGTTTATAAGAACCGATGAATAATATTCCTCTTTCGTGAGAGAAGGTATCAGCCTCCTCGCATATGTTTTTGCAGTCTTTTCAAGTCCTGCCACCTCAAGATAACCGTTATCAGACAAAGACTGTACTGTCCTGCATAGAGTGATATTCGTCCAGCCTTCGGATTCCAGTTGTTTTGCCATCTCACTTGCAGTCAAAGGTTTCTTGATTTCCCAAAGATAGTTCATTAGTTCTTCTTCTCTTTTGTTTAAGGTATCTTTCTTTTTCAACATCGTCCTCCTATTCATATTTTAACATCAACTAGCAACATATATCATTTTATGATATTTCATATGCTATATCGTCCATTTTTAAATTTTCTTAATAGCAAAATATTTTTTTATTATGACATACTACAAGTCAAAAAAGAAAATGGCTTCGTTCTATACTTTATTCCTGAGTGAAAGAAACTCTTTTGTCTGACCAGCTATTCAGAGAAATCATACCATGAAACATCAACGTTCAGACTGTTCTTCAGCTTTTATAGAATACTAATAGCCAATATTCTTAGGCAAGTCAGATACACAAGTTATTTCAAGACTGTTCCTTAGCATGACAATTCAGGGAAAATAATAAACAAAAATCCCATGATTGGAGAATTACCTTTATCATGGGATTTTAATTTATATTTCTTATTTGTTATACCCGCATCTGCTTTTCTGTATCTCACCTGTTGCAAATCGAATTAGCTCCTCTGGTGTAGGTATCTTTCTCCTGCAGGGTATTTTTCTTTGATAAGCATCCGTAACACTGTTATTTTTTGACGGGTTTTGATATGCAGCCAAAATTGCTCCCTGCATCTCATTCCTTACTTCTTTTACAGTCACACCGTTCTTCCGCGCAATCTGACGATATATTTTTCTCACATTCATTTGCAGCTCTCCTTATGATTCATCAGTGTATATTTTAAGATTTATTAGTTCATAACTTATACTATAACTTTTTTCTTGCAAAGTCTGTCGAAATTTGTTATTTATATATTTTTTATGATTTATTCGTTCATATTTTTGCTTGTATTCACTCTTGTTAAATCATTTCATCTGGTATGTCTTGTACTTATACTAAATATGTACCAGCAGTTCATATAACATGAATCTGTTTAGAAAGAGGTGTTTGCTATAAAAACTACGTTTAACATACTGCGTTTCGGTGAACGGCTGCGTGCCTGCCGCGTTGCCCGCAAACAGACAATGAAAGAATTTGCAGAACTATGCGGAATTTCTGAACGCTATCTTGCCGATATTGAACGAGGCGTAAAAGCGCCTAAGCTCGAAACATTTATAGGAATTGCTAATGCTGCAGGCATATCACCAGAGTATCTGCTTCAAGACAGTCTGGTATCTGCAAATACCGAATATCTTGTTCAGGATGCCTTAAAATCTTTACCACAAAAACAACAGGAACTATTTCAGGATTTTATTATTCATCTGGCGGAAAGTATGAAATAAATATCCTTTATGCAACTGCTGTCAGCTGTTGAAAAAAGATTTATCCGACAGATTTCTCTCATGATAATATCCATATGATGGTTATTCAATCCTTAAAGACATAATTGTTTCATTTTCTCTGTCCTTACAGTTAAATTGATTCCTTCACTACACAGGCCACGGTGAACCATACCATAGTTCACCTGACCTTAATGCGTACTAACCCCTTGGTGCTTACTTTATGATTTTGTAAAGCAGACTGCTCCTGCCACCATTTTCACGCCATCGCTGTTTCTTACGGATATAGCCGTTTTCCTCCAAATCGCGGACTGCACGTTTGACTGTGCTGACAGAAAGATGCAGCTCCCTTGCAATGGTACCGATTGCCGGGTAGCAGAATCCTTCTTTGTTCGCGCGGTTTTGTAAGTATATGTATACCGCTATGGCTCTGTGGGGCAGGTCTGCCTCATAGATTTTTCTGTCATATGTCATGCTTAACCCCATTTCCTTTTATCTAATCCTCCGTCCGCAAAGGCTGACGGACTCTAGCCACGTTTTCATTCATCTGTGTCTGCTGCATTCCTCCATTTCTGTTTGCTGTATTCTGCCTTGTATTTTCCTGTTCTTCATCTACGCAGCACATATATCTGCGCACAATCTCCTCCTCAATCTCCTGTTTGTCCGCATACGCTACTTTCCTCGCAGATTTCTCCTCAATTTCATAGGGTTCCTCAAAGGTGATTCCCCATTTCAGAAACAGTTTCAGTTTTGTTTTCATGGGGTGGCAGCCTGTTTTGGACACAATAAAATTCCCTTTGGGCAGTGATTTGAGTTCGTCTGGTGTCATGAGCGGTCTCTGCATCATCTGGAGCGACTGGCTTGGATCATTCTTTCCCCTGCTGATGGAACCCGACAGCACGGTTCTGTTTCCAAGGCTCTTTGACAATACTTCTGCAGATTCTGAATTGGGCGCAAAGCCGCCAAAAATAGTGTCCTGACAGTTGTCAATAATAATCTCTGCCCCTTCTTTTCCGTAGTTTTTATTTAACTGTGCAAAGGACTGTATCATTGGCACGATGCTCACCTTTCTGGAACGCGAGGCTGAGAACATCATCTCCGCACTTTCAATCTTTGGTATTGTACCAACTTCATCCCAATAAAAGACGACACGGTTATCCAGCTTCCCGCCATTCTCATCAGCAACTACCAGTATCTCCCTGTAAAGTTGCTGCAAAATCAGGGAAATAATAAAGTATTTGGTGTTGTCCTCCTCCGGCATGACAAGGAACACTGCTGTCTTTTTCTTACAGAACTGTTCTGCATCAATGGCAGTGTCAAAACACAAAATCTGCTCTAACTCAGAATCAAGAAAAGAATTAAGCCGTGAGAGTGCAGTTGATAAGACAGACTGCATGGACTGTTCCGCTGTGTTGAGCGCTGCACCTGCAAACCATTTTGCCTTGTGGGTATCCGGCAGCTTTGCCATTAACAGCTGGAACTGGTTCTTTCCCTTTACCTTTGAGGGCGCCAGCAAATCCTGTATCAGCTTGAACACACTGATGATATGGCGCTTTTCATTCGGGCAGAATTCTGCAATTAACAGAATGGCAGCAGTCAGCACACCTTCCGCCGCATCATAGAAAAATGCATTCTGCCCATAGCTGGAACTGTCTGCGCCGCCTGATGAGATGATGGTCTTGGCTGTAATCTTTGCGTACTTTTCTGCCTTTGCCTTGGCGCTGAGGTTATCACTGTCTGCAAGAAATTGATCCATATATTTGTTGACCAGATGGAGCATGTTGTCTCCGTCGCTTCTGGTCGGATTGCGCAGATCGATGACTGCCGTCTCATAAGCATAATACTTTTTTGCTATGCCTGCATAGTTGCGGTAGAGGTCGCCCTTTGTATCTGTGGTCAGGAAACTCATGCCGCAGGCACAGGCATATTCAATATTGGGATAGAGAAAATGTGCTGTCTTTCCGACACCTGCCGCACCGATCATCAGACAGTGGACATCTCCTGTATCAACAAGGGCATAGAGTTTTCCTGCACGCTCGATACTGCCTAACACAAGTCCCTGCGCTTTTGGCAGGTTTTGACCCTTTCTCCATCGTTCCGGCTCGTACTGCACCTCTATATAGGTTTCTTTGATTTCTTTTTTGCCCGCAAAACGCGCCGTTCCATGCTGCCCGTCACCTACAGTTCTGTTTTTGATTCCATTTAACGTGTAATAATGCGACATCAGGGAAATGCCGCCGATAACCGCAAACATAAAAATCCCTGATACCACAAGCATGATTACTGGCTGCATAGTAACATTCCTCCTTCTGTGCCCTGCGCCTTATGCGACTGCCTGACGGCCGGTTCCTGATAATCCACTGCAACAAAAATATGAGCCTTAATACACTCCATTGTCAGGCTCATACATTTCTTTACAAACAGCTCCTTATTCTCTTTTTGAGATAAATCTTTTGTATCCAGCACCTCCATTGTCTCCTCAAATGCTTTCTGCATTGTTCTGATACGGCTGTTAAAATTTCCCTTATCCTGATGCGGTCTGTAGCGTTTTTGCAGGTTATCAAGAATCTGCGTGTCACCTGTTTCTTTTCCTAATGCCCTGCCTTCTTTTTCCATGCATTTTACCAGTATGCCTGTAAGCAGCATGCCCGCCTCGTCAAATGCCTCCTCCAGATTTTCTTTTGTCCTTCCTTTTTTCAGAGCATTATAAATTCCCTGATAGTAATAACAAATATATTCTTTGGTGGCATATTCCATTTTCATACTCTCTGTTACCTGCTTTAATACAGCTATCCATGCGTCACATTCCATTATCTTTGGATGCTCCTGCGCTGGCAGCGCTGCTTCTCCATTTATATTTTTCAGATCTTCATTCCAGTCTTTAAATCTTGGCTGTAACAATTGAATCTTTTTGTAGTTATTTTGGACTAAAATTTCCGCCAGCCGCCCGCTCGCCTCGATACCTGCGGCATCATGATCCAGACACAGGACAACAGTATCAAGATTAGAATAATCTTTTAACATCTGGAGCATGGCGTGTTCTGCCACACCGTTTAATGTGATGTAACTGTTCTCCTGCCAGTTTTTTGGATATAAGGTCAGAAATGATAATAAATCAATCGGTGCCTCAAACACGTAAAGCCTGTTTCCCTTTCCTGAATAGCCAAAACCATAAGAGGAATCCGAACCCTCCTCATTCATGCGGAAGCTTTTGCTGTCAGAACAGGTTCCTTTTTTATGGATATGGCGCACTTTTCCCTCTCTGTCTTTCCCGACAAATACAACGTTATGATGTTGCGCACATTCATACAGTGTTCCCTGTCTGACAAAGAACGAAAGGATTTCACGGCTGATGTGGCGCTTTGACATCAGGTAGGCATACACCCGCTTCATGGTGTCGTTTTTCTCTGGCGGGACAGGAAATTTCTTTTTGTCTGGGACTTCTGTCTCCTGTAACATTTTCTGGTTCATATTATTTTTATCTGCCTTTGACATGTCTGTATTGACTGGCTGTACCGGATTCGCAGTTCCTTCCTGAATCTTTTTTGTATCCTTCGCTTTTTGTACCTTTTCTTTCTGCTGCTTTATGTTACCAGATGCCGCCCTGACTGGTATTTTCTGGCTGCCTCCACGGATAACCTGTCCTGTCTCTCCATCTAACAGGTAGGTGACTGCCTCTGGATATGTCATCCCGAAAAACTCCTGCATGAAATCAATCGCATGGCTTCCTGCCTGTTGGCTGTGGCGGTACCAGCTGTTTCCCCGAAATGTCACGCTGCTGTGACGTTTCCAGCGCCACTCATTGCCAGAGCGTTCCACTTCCTCATGTTCCTTCTGTAATATATCTGCAATATGGACCGCATTGGCACGCTCCTTCTGTTCCTCTGTAAAATAAATAAATTCTCCCAAGTATGTCCTCCTCTCTGAATAGTCCGTCTTGAAATTACACTGGTTTCAATTCATTTTACTGTGTCTGCACCATCTCCTCCCTGTCGTCTTTTGCATGTCCCTGTGCAATCTTTTTTGCCTTCACTTTTCCTGCAAGTTTGCGGTCAATCCCCATCCGGTTTCTGTCGCTCTTTCTGTTATCCACATTTTCCTCCATGATTTTCCCCAGATGGTGCATAAGTCGCGACGCCATCATCAGCAGGTCTGGGTGTGGCATGTCATTCCAGTGCTGCAAAAAATAAGCAGCATAAACATTTCCCTGTTCCGCCGCTGATTTCAGATATTCATATGCTTTTTCTTTATCACGTTCCACGTCTGTTCCGGTCAGGTATGCTTTTCCAAGGAGATACTGTGCATACTGGTTTCCTGCATGGGCAGATAATTCCAGATAGAAAACTGCCTGCTCTACATTTTTGGGTATGCCCTCTCCTGAAAGATACAGCTTTCCTAACTGATACGCCGCCATGTCACTATTCTGTGCTGCCGCTTTCGTCAGATAGAAAACTGCTTTGGAGATATCCTTATATTCTTCTGTCAGATACCATTTCCCAAGACGGTACTGCGCATAGACATTTCCTGAATCTGCCGACCTGTGCAGGTGAAAAAATGCTTTGTCCATCTCCCTTGCAAGCAGTACGCCATCACTATATAACTTACCAAGTGCATAGTCTGCAAACGGATTTTTCTGTGATGCTGCCTTTGTCAACAGCATTACTGCCTTTTTGATTTTTTCATTATCAAGTGTTGTTTCTGGCTGCTGATGGAGTTTTTGTACTTCCTGCCGGATATAAAGTTTTGCCAGCTGGTATGCTGCATGGATGTTTCCACATTCTGATGACATGGTAAAATATTTCTCTGCCTGTACTTCATCTGCTTCGGTTCCGATACCGTGGAGATACATGTTCCCGATTCGATACCAGAGCGTATTATCTCTCGATTTTTTCTCCTGATTTAGAAAACCCGAAAATGCAGCGCAGAAACAATGTTCTGCTTTTTCCTGATTTTTTTCTGTGCCTGTTCCTGATTCATACAGCCTTCCAAGCTCATAGGCGGCATAAGGATTGCCTTTTTTATAAGCGCATTGGAACAGCGCAAAAGCTTTTGTATGATCCTGCGCCACACCTTTTCCATGCAGCGTAAGCATTCCCAGAGAATATAATGCACTACTGTATTCTTTTTCTGCCGCCTTTGAAAACCATGCTGCCGCTTCTGTCAGATTTTCTCCTGTCCCAGGACCATACTGATACATCTTTCCGATATGGTATTGCAGACAGGCATTCTTCTTTTCTTTGTTAACTGCAAGCATGGCAGAGAGTGCCCTGTTATACCATTTTTCTGCCTTTTCTTCGTCTGGTTCCACGAAAATTCCCTGTGTATAAATCTTTGCCATATCGTACATGGCATAGGCATTTCCTCTTTCTGCCTCCTCCAGCATAAATTCATAGGCTGCCTCCGCGTCAGGTTCTGTTTCCTGTGTGCCATATAAATAGACCCGCGCTTCTTTGTAGGCATTTGTCCATGCCGCATAATACTTTGGTCCATTGTATGTATTATAAACAGCATCAGATATATCGCGTTCGTCCAGTTCCAATGCTGCTGCATCATCAGGCATCTCAAAAGTTATATACTCATTTGAATCTTTTTTCGATGTTGTTTCCTGCCATTCTGTATGAGCTTCACCTTCCTCCCATCGTGTTTCTAATTCTGAAAATCCTTCTTCCTCTGTGCAAAGATACCCCTGACCGAACCGCACTGCCTCACGGATAACCATGTTCTTAATGCTTTTTAATTCCTTCTGCCCTGACATCGGCAGCGGTTCTGGCATGGTATCCTTGTAATAACACAGGATCTCATTGCTGCTTTCCAGCCATGCTCGATAGCATGACGCAACCCGTTCCTCCTTTTCCAGCTCATCCACAATGTTGTTTACAATCGCTTTTACATCAGCTTTCAGATACCCATAGACTTTCTTTCCGCCTGTATTGTTTAGCCGCTTTGACAATAACTGCATCTGTTCCATAATCTTTTCATTATGACAGATCCCTTGCTGCATCTGCTGCAACAGAAAAAGCAGGCTCCTGTCTGCCTGCTCCTTTAACTGTTCACGCTGCTGGGTTTTCTTCTCGTAAATGCTCATAAATTCCTGCCGGAAAATATCATGCGCATAGGTGGAACGCATGGTGTCAATTCCCTTTTTCGTCAGATAACCTTCTGATGCTTTCATGGAATATAACACCAGATGTACATGAGGGTGATGGGATTCGTTATGAAATGCCGCATACCATTTTAAGTTCCTGCTGTCAATCTTGTAATTTTCACAAAGTAATTCCACCCTGCTGCGAAGTAATGCCTGCCACTGCACGGCACTGTCGTATCCGAGTCTCTGTGCATCCTCCCGCCGCAGGCTGATAACATTTGTCCATACAACTCCTTTATGGTTTGCCACCTCCTCTGCAACGCGGGACAGAACAATGGGTTCTCCCTCATTGGAAAACAGACCGTGGGTTCCTGTTTTTTCAACGCCCGGCCTATGTGCAAGATAGTCCACGTAATTTTTCTTTTTGGCAATGATGTCAAGATGATTTTCCAGTGCCTGTATGATAAACTCGGAAGCGTTTTCCCTTGTCGGTCTCTGTAGGTAGTCGTAATATTCATGCATCTGCCTTGCGTCGGGAATTTTAACTAAAATATCCTGTATCAGTTCTTTCTGGTTTGCAGTTGATGGCAGGTGCGCGGTTGTACTGACTGCCTTTTCCACGCCGTCACGGGTTCCTATGTAGGTCACGAAATTTTCAAGATGAGAAGGCGGAGCATTTTTTAAGTAGTTGCAGCGCAGAATTAGTTTTGGCATTGTCTACCTCCATAAATATGATTTGTCAACTTGTAACCTCAACGATTTTGATACCGGTATGCATCTTCAAATTTTACTGCACCATTGATCCGTTTTACTTCCTCCGCACACTTTGCCTGTAATTTCCGCAGGGTTTCTTCCTCTACTTCATGTCCGTATGCAGTCACATGAGACAGCTTGGAGACCTCGACTGCCAGCTTATACATTGCCCGTGCCATGCGGTTCTCGCTGTCTTTGACAGTTGCATGCATGACGGACGAAATAGTGGACAGCATATAGTTCTCGATTTTTTCCGAAGTCAGATATCCTATGTAAAATTTCAGCGCCTGATTGAGAAACTCGTTCCTTGATCTGACATCTGCCTGCCGGAGCAGGCTGTCAGCCTGAACCAGTAATTCTTCCTCAATGTAAAATGCTTTTCTGACTTTTCCATTTTCTTCACTCATAATCCCCCCCACATCATCTGCTGTCCTTCTGTCTGCTCCCGCCCTGCCGCCTCCTGAATCAGTTCCCTGAATATCCTCTCATTTGTCTGATGGAATGTCATGCTTGTTTTTCCCATCTGCCTTGACAGGGATTCATTTTTAAATGCCGCTCCGTTATAACTGTCTGCCAGATCAGCGCGGGGCAGTACAACATCTGTCAGATCATTTAGTTCTTCATACTTGTCATTAAAATGAAATGCGACCGTATCCTGCTCCAAGTCTACTGCAATCGCAAACGGAGCTTCCTTTTCCATATCTTCTGCAAGCTCCTTTGTGATTTCTGTAAACAGAATTTTATCCTTCAATGCATCTGGGAAAAAATATGTCCCTTTCATCTGTGCCAGCAATGGTGCCGCACAGATATCCTGTTTCCCTGTTCTCGGCCGTCGTAATGCGTCTTTCAATCCTCTTAGGTAATCAGCCGCCTCAAATGGATAACTAAAACCACCAGCATATTTTGTGTAAAAATAAAAATCTTTTCCATTTTCATGTACTGTATAAACTGCCCTTGTATCCATAACAAAATCAGCCTCCTTTCATTTTTTTGCATATCCGATATCGCATCTGCCATTTGCCCGCTTGTTCTCTCCTTCCTCCAAAATCCTGTATATCACTCCCAGTCTCTTCAATCCTGCGATATGGCATAACATTCTTTTCCCTTTTTCCCTCTAAATCCCCGTATCATATTAAAAATGGCATAACATTTTTAAATTCTTAGAAAAAGTTATGCCATTTGAAGAACTGCCCGCCGGCCCTGCCGGCGGGTGTTTCACGGTTTATGCCGCCCTAAAGCGGCATAAACCCTTTAACCTGCACCATTTTCGACCTAAGTTTTTCTGCCCCTTTTCGTCTGCTTCCGGTCTTGCGAACGCCGTTATCCCGTCGGACTTCCACTCTTTTTGCCCGCTTTCTCCAAATCGCCCCAAACAGGGCAGAATGGATGCCAGCCGGTCATCTTATCCACTTTTTCCAAACAAGGGCACACGCCGCCGCACAAACGCTCACAGGGGGATAACGGAGCGCTGCCTCTTTCTCCTCTGTTTTATTCAGCGGATGCCGCCCCGGTATTGGCGCTTCCCCTCGCCGCAGACCTGTTCGTCCTCTGGATGGCGGGCGGCACATTTCCCCTGCTGTCTATGTACTCCCTGACCGCCTGCGGCACATATTTTTCATATAACTTTCCCAACACTTCGTTCAGCTCCGCCTCGAAATCGGCATCCTTTTTTCCATATACTGCTTAACCGCATTCAGTTTTTCTTCGTCATATTTGATTGTTACCACTGCCTGTTTCATGTTCTTTCCTCCGCTTTTCTAAATTTCTGGTCTGTACTGACCTGACACTATTGCACCATACATTGACACACACCCTCGTCCAAAGCAGCACCGATTTCTTCTTCAGGCTGTGACGGTTTTACAAGTGACAGGGTGTGGGTATCCCTGTCATAACGGTATACTTCATCCGACAGCCGCAACTTGGAGTCTACTATCATTTCATTGGCATCAATTACCATGTTCCGCATGAAGTCTATATCCGTGTCTTCCGTTTCCTTTATGATTATGGTTTCATGGATGGACGAGGGGAGTATGACCAGACTGGAATCTAACTTTTCAGCGATCTTTTCCATGACAGTTTCATCAAACATATAGACTGCGCCCTGTACTTTTTCACGATTGCTGAGTACAAACATAGATTGGTCTGTTACCTCCCGGTCCAGCTCCCCCGGTTCAAGCGGGATGCCTCTCTGACTCCCATAGATCACATCCTCTATGTGCTGGAACACTGCGGGAAACTGATTTCTCATGTTCTCCCATGCATCTTTTTTCAGCTGTTCCTCGCTGATCCCCCACCGTTTCATCTGGCTGTTATGTATTGCTGCTATGCCTGCACTGTTTTTCTCAGAAGGCACCCTGACGCCATAAAACAGCGCCAGACCTTCCCTCTGTTCATGCGGCATATCCGACAGTTCTTCACCGTACCTCCCGGCATTACACACGGCTACAGCCAATCTGTCGGTCCAGTATTTATCGGAAAAATATTCTTTACATTCTTCTAAAGCCATTCCTGTCTCCTCCTCACATTCCCATGCTCATGCCGGTGCTTTCCTCCGCCATGCTTTCCGTTGCTGTGGCTGTCTGCTCCGGTCTTTCGCTTTCCGTAGGAACTGCACCTTCTTCCTGTGCGGCGGCATTCTGTCTTGCACTCTGCCTGCCCGCCCGTCTTCCCGGCTCCCGCGTCTGTCTCTGCCCTCTGGATTCCTGTGCGTTTCCTTCCTGCGCCGCCGCAATCCGGCTGTCTACAAACTTCCTGACCTGCTGTGGCACACATTTTTCATAGGTCTTGTCAAGATGCGCCGTCAGCACGCTCTCCACCTTCTCATTCTGCTCCCCAAGGAAAAAGGCAAGCGCCTCCATCTTTTCCTCCGGGAACGTGATTTTTATTTCCTTATCTGCCATTTTTCTCCTCCATTCTTACGCCATCTGCTGTGCGCGGCTTTCGATTTGTTCCCCTTCTTCCTGTCCGTATCTCTCACAGTTTTCCTGCACGATCAGCGCGGAAACGGATGGCACGACAGAGGAATATCTTGCATAGGACGCACCTTCGCTCTGTACCAGAATGCCTTCCTCCA
The DNA here is from genome assembly GCA_910588755.1 of uncultured Lachnospiraceae bacterium. Lineage (GTDB taxonomy): Bacteria > Bacillota > Clostridia > Lachnospirales > Lachnospiraceae > COE1. Next base: position 57,050 of record CAJUQZ010000005.1, read on the forward strand.
TGCTTTCCCCTGTCACCAGCAGACAATGCCATGCACCATCCCATTCACCCATCAGCGCCCTGTTCTGATCGATAAAGTCATAATCCTGCAGCAGATTCTGTGTAAAATAATCATATTTTTCAGCCGGCAGTATGATGGTCTTTTCAACCACACACTGCTTCGCCGCAACTCTCGGCTCTTTTCTTTTAAAGTCTGCCCTCACCTACACGCCTCCTTTTTCCCTGAAACCCGTGATCACATTTCCTTCAATCACCATGCTGACCTGCCCCTCCATGTTCTGGTCTTCCATCCACCAGTCAAAAACACCCTCCGGCGTTTTCCAGCCGACCACATCCTTGTTCCCGCAGGCTTCCCTGTATGCGAGCATCTTGGCAAACGCGCGGATATAAGCATCTTTATACTGCGGGTAACGGGCAAATTCCCGCCAGCGGTTTTTGCCTGCCATCGGGCATCCGATACAGCCGATCCGGTAAAAGCCCTCCCCGTACAACGGGTTCAGCTCGATCTGTTCCTTTCTGATATACCACCAGAGATACTCATCGTCCCATTCCAGAATGGGATTTACCAGTGTCTTTGATGTCCGGTAACAGCTTTCCACCATACGGTGTACCTCGGAATTATCATAGTTCATCGCAATAATCCCGCCCTTCTGCGTGGAGACAAACAGTTCCTCATCCGCCAGTTTCCTTGCCGCACGGTCCGGTCTGGTGAGCGTGACAATTCCCTGATTCTCCCTGCGGCTCCTGCTTTCAGACTTCCTTACGCCGGTGATCACCTTTTTCCCCATTCCGGAACGTTCTTTTAGCTCCTCACAGCAGTACCGCATCCGGCGGGTGGGCGGCGTCTTATGTTTTACAATCAGCTGCCACATGCTCATAGGCGGATAGTCTATCTCCACGCCCTGCCTGCTCCTGATATACCGCACGGTTTCCGGCGCGTCCACTGTGGTGTGGTTATGTACCGCCTGAAATTTCACCCCGCTTTTCTTTGCAAGGTGGAAAATCACATCCGAATCCTTCCCTCCGCTGTAGCCGAGCTGGTACGGAACATCTCCTTCAAACATTTTTAATATTTCGATTGCCTGTTTCTCTAAATCCATCCATTCCCGGAGCAAAGCATGCTTTATTGTCCGGACAAATCTCCCTGCTCCTTTCCTGAGATGATTGCTGCATTTTCATGCAAAAACAGATGCCTGCGGCATCAAAACCTACTGCGGCCTGCCGTAAAGCACCTGCTTGTCATTGTCAAACAAACTTCTGTATACTACTTTCCCTTTGGAATAAGAGGCGTCCACCACCATCCCGTTTCCTGCATATACGCCCACATGGGTGATGTTCATGAATCTCCCGTTGGGTTTATGGCTCCAGAACACCAAGTCCCCCGGCTGTAAACTTCCTTTGGATATGGTCAGGTTATGCTCCACCATGTAACGCCCCTGTTCCGCTGCGGTTCCGGGTATAACAATCCCCACCTGCCTGTAACACCACATGGTCAGGTAACTGCAGTCTACATAGTTTCCCCTGCCGCGGTAATCCTGCGAATAGGGATGCCCAAGCCTCGACATGGCAAGTTCCACTACCCTGCCGCCCGCTTCATTTGCCGGCAGGTCATAATAAGTGCCGTCTCCCGGAACATTCCAGCCGTTCCAGTCTTCAAACCCGTCCCCTTCCTGCGGCGCGGTGGTTCCGTATTTTGCAAGATACCAGACGTTTACCGCATTGGACTGCTGCTCATAAGTTGCCGCTTTCCCATAACGTTCCTGCAGGTTCCGGAATATCTCCATTTTATCCGTGACCGCCACAGCCACGGTATAAATCTCTTCTTCCGTGCTGCCGTCCTCATGCTCTATGGTTCTTGTCCTTTCCTCATATTCCACAAAGCATTCCGCAAAACGGGTATAGTCCCTTTCATCCAGCCGCACCCGGTCCGCGCCGAAATACAGAGAGTAAAACACCGCCTTGACCAGATAACGGTCCGGCGGTTCTCCCTCTGCCATCGCTTCTATTTCTTCAAGAACACCATCCAGCTGTGCAAAGCTCTCCTGCATCTGCGAGATATAGGCCCTGTAATCGGAGGGCATATTCGTGCCGACATCCCCGCCTGCAAAGGCAAGGCGTACTGCCGCCCGGTTATGGTCCGCCCCGCCGGAAGCAATGCTCATAAGGCACACAACAATCAGGATGAACGGCAGGCACAGGGCGGCAATTACCGAGGCGATCCCTGTCCACACCTTCCTGCTGCTCCCGGCAGCGATGGCGGCCTTTGCGATCACTGCGGCGGTTGTTGGGTCCATACGGTTTCCTCCGTTTCCCTCGTTTCTTTCTGAAGCAGGTCACCGCAGCGGGAAACGCTGTCCATTAAAATATCCACATCAAACCCGGCATCCCGATAGCCTTTGGCAATCGTATTCAGATAGGCATCTGACGGCATTCCAAGATGGTGCCCTTTATTCATCGTATATGCCATGATGGATTCGCAGCCGTTTTCTGTCTGCACTGTCAGGTTTGTCTTGCCGTAAAGTCTCGGATATCCTTCATAGGCATCAAGGTTTTTCTCATCTTCCGGTCCGATGTCCCAGATCAGCACGGGGACTCTGGCCCCCTCTTTTGGCTCTACTGTTGCCACCGCCGCATCCCTGTGTCCGCGAAACAGCAGCTCATAATCCCTGATCTCTCCCCTGCCGGCCACCTGTGCCGTTTTGCATCTTACCGCCATCTGCTCCAGATTCAGGTTGGAACCGTAAGCGATATATTTTTTTCTTTTCTGCATTTTCTTCTTCCTCCTTTTATAAGGTCATGCCCATTTCCTGTGTTTCTGTCTCTGCATCATCCTGCCCCGGAACAGACTCTGCCGCTTCTGCCTGCACTGCCTCCTCCTTCTCTTTTTTTGCCTGCAGCCGTTCTTTCTGCCGCAGTGCCTGCTCCGGGTCCTTCCACGCAATGCCGCCCTCCAGATTTTCTAACAGAAATTTCCTCGCGGTCTTAAACTCGTCCCCGATCATGCCAAGCCGCAGAAGCCATGTCCGGAATGTATACTTTTCGTTGGTGCTTGTGGTCTTGATTCGGCTTGCGCTGGTCTGATTTAACGCCTGCGCGGATATGGCAAGACACAGCTGGATATACGCCTTGATCTTGCCCGCATGGGTGGTGGAATTAAAGAGCCGGAACTCTATCGTCCCCTTCTGGAACACGCTGTGCAGGTTCAGGCAGTGGTACCTGCTTTCATGGTAATGCCTGTTTCTGTTGCCGTCTCCCCCATACCAGATATCACTGACCGCCTGCAGGGTTTTCGGTTTCTTCCGGTTTAACTCCTGTAAAAAACTGTCTTCCACCTTCCGGCAGTATCTGTATTCCCGGTCAACGTCTACCTGCAGCGCCTTATAGATCAGGTCTTCCTTGCTGTACATGATATTGGTGATATTCCGCAGCGTCTTTGCATTGTGCGGCGCCGCATTGATATGTACATGGATACCGCTGTTCTCCCCTGCCACCGCACCTGCACCCCTGAGCCTGCGGACGATTTCCTGTATTCTCGGAATATCCCCGTATTCACAAATTGGGGATACCAGTTCGACTTTATACTTATCTCCGGCGGGCATGCCGTTCTTATTCTTTGCAACGATACTGGAATCGTACATGACCTTCCACTTCCGGTCCTGCTCATCCCGGACGCTGTATACTTCGTAATACCCGCCGTCATACTGTGATGACCGCCCCAGATACTTCCCGATGACCTCCGCCGCCTCCCGTCTGGTGATTCCTGTCAGCTCGATCTCTATTCCGAATTTCTGCTCACGCATATCTATGGATATCGTTTTCACCTCCCTACTTCCTTACATACAGCGCACCTCTATCTGCCTCCCGCGCTTCCGAACAGCTTTTCCTTATATTCTGGTGCATGAACCATCAGGTTATAACGCTCATTTCCGCATTTATACAGGCATACGCCCCGCTGCGGGTAACGGATCAGGTTGTATTCGCTCTGCTCCAGCTGCAGGGTGTCGATGTAAAATTTTGCATCAATGTTGCCGGCGTTGAACAGGAACGCATGGGTCGGAATGGAGAACAGCGGTTTGGTATACTCCCGGATACCGTCTATATTGAAGTCTTCAAGGTTCTGGCTGGCAAGTATGACTGCGCTTTCTTTCTTACGCACACGTTTCATAAAGTTGCGGATATACTCCACCGCCGTCAGGTTCGTCAGAAACAGATAAAACTCATCGATGCTGGCCGCCGTATGACCGTTTGTCAGAAGCTCATTGGACATGTAGGAAAGAATGTTGAACAGCATGGCGTCCTTGACATTCCGGCTCGCCTGCAGCAGCCCTTTTACCCCGAATGTCAGGAAACTGCTGTCCGTGATGTTGGTATGCCCGTTGAAAAATTTGGACTCCGCCCCTTTGCACATGGAGTGGAGTCCCAGACATATTTCCTGTAACAGTTCCGCCGTATACAAATGTTTTTTCTTGGCATCGTAGTATTTGTATTCCTCCTCCATCAGCTCATACAAATCTGAAAGCATGGGATAGTCTTCCGGTCTCAGTTTGGAAAAATCCATGTCATCGCGGATATCCCATTTTTCATACAGCTTCGCCAGCATAATCTCTATGGTGTCAATCTGGCTGTCCGTAAAGTTCTTATACGTCCTGAAAAAATCCTTCAGGAAGGAAATGTGCTGGCTGAGTTTTGAACAGCAGCGGAACGCATACGGCGCTTCGGTATCCTCCGGGCTGCCGTTTTCATCCCATGTCTTCGGTTCCAGAACGTTGATCATGTACTCCCCGCTCATCAGATCTACAAAACAGCCGCCGAGATTGTCTGTCAGGTCAATGTACTCATGTTCCGGGTCAAGGCAGATGACCTTCATGCCGGACTCCCGCAGGGATGTCAGTATCAGCTTTAACAGGTAGGACTTTCCCTGTCCGGAATTGCCGAGGATCAGGATGTTGGCATTGGTCTTGTCGTCCGCCCTCTGGTTAAAATCCACAATGACGTTGCTGCCGAACTTGTCCCTGCCGATATAGAACCCGTTCTGGTCTGTCTTTCCGGAATAGTTGAAAGGGAACAGGTTTGCCACACTGGAGGCAGGCAGCGCCCGCTCGAACTGTTCAAGAAAGACATTCCTGCCTGCCGGATGCACGCACAGAAACCCCTGCTTCTGCCTGAGCAGCAGCTTGTCCACGTTCAGCTTGGAACGGATCAGTTCGGTCAGCACCTCCGTCTGCAGCAGTTTTAATTTTTCCATATCCTGCGAGGACAGTTCCAGAAACACAGCCGTATGCAGAAGCGGCTCCCTGTTGCGGTGCATGGCAGCGATGATGTTGGTCACATCCTGCAGGTTGCTTGCGGCGGTCACAGTCTCCTGTAAATTTTCCGTGTTTCCCTGTTTCATGCGGTTTTTGTTTGCCGCGTTGCTGATGATCTTTTTTTCCTCTGCGGGTGTCACCTGTCTTGTATAGATGCGCAGCGTGACGCCGTCCTTTTCCCCCAGATGGCGCAGGATTGCCTGTTCATCCGTGGCGGTCGGGTACTCCCTGAGCGCCCACACGCTGCGGTAGGTATTGCCGCAGATGTAATGGTCCGTATAAAACTGGATCACGGACGGGGCGATCATGTCCAGATAGCCTTTCAGCTTCACCTCCCCCGGCGTGGGGG
>CAJUQZ010000005.1:62724-63125 GCA_910588755.1 uncultured Lachnospiraceae bacterium
CATTGCTACCTCCTGTTTTCCGTAAAACTGGCATGTTATGCTTTCAGGACACAAAAAAAGTACCAAACGTTTCGTCTGATACTTCTTCCGGTCTGTTTGTATGATGTTGTTTACATGGTCTGTGTCGGCGGTTCCTGCTCCTGTATGGCCGCCAGTTCCAGATACTTGTCTAACTTTTTCTCCTCCAGCAAGGCTATCATTTCTGCAAAATCATCCAGCCTGCCATGCGAAGCATATTGGTCCAGCGCATTGTAATACGCCAGCCTGTCCTCCTTCGCAATGGATACAGGCAGGAAACCTTTTGCCATCAGCTGGTAATTCATAAGCAGTCTTGATGTCCTGCCGTTTCCGTCCAGAAAAGGATGTATCCTCACAAACTCAGCATGTGTCCACGCCGCCAG
>CAJUQZ010000006.1:0-14204 GCA_910588755.1 uncultured Lachnospiraceae bacterium
TTCCCCTACTCGATTGCACAGCCCCGTGCAGAGGAAAAATGCCGCTAAGGCGGCGCACGGGACTATAAAATATTGGGGAAAGAGAAAGGGGATAGGGAGAAAGATGAAGGATACAGTAGAAATTAGGTGGCACGGGCGCGGTGGACAGGGCGCAAAGACAGCGGCCCTCCTGCTGGCAGATGTGGCGTTTAAGACTGGAAAATATGTGCAGGGCTTCCCTGAATACGGTCCGGAGCGGATGGGGGCGCCGATCACGGCGTATAATCGGATCAGCAGCAAACCGATCACGGTACATTCTAACATTTATGAGCCTGATTATGTTGTGGTCGTGGACGAGAGCCTGTTGGATAGCATTGATGTGACAAAGGGGCTAAATCCAAAGGGGGCTGTCATCATTAATTCCACGCGCAGCAAAGAGGAGATTGAGCGGCATCTGCATGGATACCAAGGAGCAGTCTATACGGTTGACGCAAAGGACATCTCCATAAGGACACTTGGAAAAAATTATCCGAACTCGCCGATGCTTGCCGCTACAGTGGCTGTGTCAGGGGTTATGGAGCGGGATGAGTTCCTTGAGGAGATGCAAGCGTCCTTTCAGCATAAGTTCGCAAAGAAGCCGGAGGTAATCGGCGGAAACATGGCGGCGCTGGAGATGGCATTTGAAAAAACGGGATACCAATAAGGGGAGGAAGTACATATGGCTGACATAAAAATATATGATAGAATCAATGAACAAAGCCCCTGGCAGGATATTACAGAGGGCAATCAGATCTACGAGGCAGCTACATCGAGGGATTTCTGTACAGGTGAGTGGAGGACATCGACGCCTGAGTGGAGCCAGGAGAAATGCAAGCAGTGTCTTCTGTGCACACCGGTGTGCCCGGATTCATCCATTCCGGTTACGGCAGGTAAGAGGGCTGACTTTGATTATGACCACTGCAAGGGCTGCGGCATCTGCGCCAAGGTTTGTCCGTTTGGTGCGATTCAGATGAGGGAGGGTAAATAAATGGCGATAAGAGAACGTTTGTCAGGAAATGAGGCGGTAGCCTATGCCATCAGGCAGGTAAATCCGGATGTGATGCCGGCTTTTCCAATCACACCTTCGACAGAGATTCCGCAGTATGTGGCGAATTATATTGCAAATGGTGAGATTGATACAGAGTTTATCCACGTAGAGAGCGAGCACAGTGCTATGAGTGCTACTGTCGGGGCCTCCGCGGCAGGTGCGAGGGCGGTTACGGCGACCTCATCATGCGGTATGGCTCTGATGTGGGAGGAGCTCTATGTGGCAGCCTCCAACAGACTGCCGATTGTGCTTGCGCTGGTCAACAGAGCGCTGTCGGGGCCAATCAATATCAACGCGGACCACTCGGACAGTATGGGGGCAAGGGATTCTGGCTGGATACAGATCTACGCGGAGTCCAACCAGGAGGTATATGACAACTATATACAGGCGTTTCCGATTGCGGAGGACAAACGAGTGCATCTGCCAGTCATGGTGTGCCAGGATGGGTTTATCACGAGTCATGGTGTGGAGAATATCCTGTTGGTCGAGGACGACGAGGTAAAGCACTTTGTCGGCACATATGAGCCAGAGCACTATCTTCTCGATGTGTCAGGAAGAATGGCACTCGGGCCATATGCAGTTTCTAATTATTATATGGAAACAAAGCGCGCGCAGCGGCAGGCGATGATAAATGCCCGGGAGGTCATTCTCGAGGTTGCCGGCCGGTTTGAGAAAATGACAGGGCGTCAGTATGGTTTCTTTGAGGAATACCAGATGGAGGACGCTGATTATGCGATTGTGCTCATAGGTTCTGCGGCAGGGACCTGTAAGGCAGCAGTGGAGGAGATTCGAAATACCACTGGCAAAAGGGTAGGACTTATCAAAATCAGGGTTTTTAGACCATTTCCAGAGGAGGAGCTTGCCAGGGCGCTCTCCGCAGTGAAGGCTGTAGCTGTCATGGATAGAAGTGAGATGTTTGCAGCTACAAGCGGCCCGCTTGGCGCAGAGGTGCGCGCGGCAATGTATCAGGCGCACTGTACGGCCGACGTGGTAAATTATTTTTATGGTCTTGGCGGCAGGGATATCACAGTAGCTGATTTCGAGGCAGTCTACAGCAGGCTAGAAACGATCGCCCAGACACATGAGGTGACGGATATGTATGAGTACATAGGTTTACGCAGCGCACAGCCAGAGGAGGTCTAGGAGGATATGGAAAAGACAACATATAATTTTAAAGAGGTCATGAGCAAACCGGAACGCCTTGCGCCAGGGCACAGAATGTGCGCGGGTTGTGGCGGTACAGTCACAGTGCGGACAGTGCTTAGGGCGCTCGAGGAGGGCGACAGGGCAGTGGTCGGAAACGCCACAGGGTGCCTTGAGGTATCTTCGTTTATGTATCCCTATACAGCCTACGAGGACAGCTATATTCACAATGCATTTGAGAATGCAGGCGCGACGCTTTCAGGCGTGGAGACAGCGTACCGTGTACTGAAGAAAAAGGGAAAAATCAAAGAAAATTTCAAATTTATCACGTTTGGTGGAGATGGCGGTACATATGATATCGGATTCCAGTCCCTGTCCGGAGCGATGGAGCGTGGACATGATATGGTATATGTGTGCTATGACAATGGCGCCTATATGAACACCGGGACGCAGCGCTCGTCGGCGACACCACAGTACGCAGACACGACAACGACTCCAGCAGGAAGCGTGTCCGCAGGCAAGATACAGGTTAGAAAGGACCTTGCGGCGATCATGGCAGAGCACCACATCCCATATGTGGGGCAGAGCACATTTACATCAAATTTCAAGGATTTGTACACGAAGGCGCAGAAAGCCATCTACACGCCAGGAGCAGCTTTTTTAAACGTCCTGTCTCCGTGCCCAAGAGGCTGGGGATATGATCCAGGTGAGATGATGAACATATGTAAATTGGCTGTTGATACCTGTTATTGGCCCATGTTTGAGGTGATCGAGGGCAGATGGATTCTGAATTATGAGCCAAAGAATAAGCTTCCGATAGAGGAGTTTTTAAGACCGCAGAGACGCTTTAAACATTTGTTTAAGAAGGAAAACGAGGAGCTGATTGGAAAGTTCCAGGAAGAAATCGACAGGCAGTGGGAAGTGATCAGAAATAAGTGCAGTTAAAAACAGGGTGCCACATACGGGATTTGTATGCGGCACCCTGTTTCGCACATGGCCCCTAGAGGAAGTATGTCAGCAAAAGCTGACGGGCGTCCGGCGCACGAGTAGGGGAGAAGGTCATTCCCCTACTTGGTTTTGCAGCTTATCCGGACTGTTGTGCAAATTGCAAATCAGCCTGTCTACGCATCTCGTCGATTTCGGCCTGCTTGCGTGCCTCATCCTCGGACGCCTCGCGCAGAAGCCGTTCGTAGATTTCATTGGCCTCGCGGATGATCTCGTCCTGTTCGGGTGGTAGGGTTACTTCGTTGCCGGAAGCGGCCAGAAGCGAATCGACAGAATTCTGACTGCTAGAGGCATTCAGAATCGCATCGAGTGCGGCCTGCGTGTCTTCATCGACAGGTTTTTTGCCATATAATCCTGAGTAAGAACCAGTGGTCGCATTAAATGCAGACGCATCGATGTCCTCGTCCTGCTTTGAATCAGATCCTGCTTCTTCTACAGTCTTCTCCCCGGCCTTGGCCGTCTCGAGCTGGAGAGCCTCCTCCTTCTTTGCCTCGATTGCCTCGAGCCGGAGCGCTTCTTCCTTCTCGGCTTTGGAAGGCCAGATTTTGACAGTCTCGGGATTATATACCACTAACCACCATTTGATGACGTGAGGGTAGTATTTTTTTAAAAAATATGCTGTGGCTGGTTCCATTGTCTTAACACCATCTTTCGCTAAATACTATCATTATTGTACCACATATTTTATAATATCGGTAGAATAAAAGTGAAAATTTATTAGAATGTCACAAAAAAATATGGAATTGCCACGAAATTCCTTAAAAGGAAATAAAAAAAGTGATAAAAGTATAAACTAAATTGACAAAACAAAAAATGGTGTTATAGTATATATAGAACAAATAAAACAAGATAAATGATGCAGATATCAAAATATGGATATCGGAAAGCAGATTGAGGAAATCAAAAAGCAGATATCAGAGAGCAGATTGAGGAAATCAAAAAGCAGATATCATAATGCAGATATTGTAATAGGAGAGGAGGAGCATTATGAATATACAGAAATTTACACAGAAGTCCATTGAGTCTGTCAACCAGTGTGAGAAGCTTGCGATGGAATATGGAAACCAGGAGCTCGAGGAGGAGCATCTGCTCTACGCACTTCTGACAATAGAGGACAGCCTGATTTTAAAGCTGGTTGAGAAGATGGAGATTCATAAGGACTATTTCCTGGGGCGGGTGGAGAAGGCTCTAAAGAAGCGCGTCAAGGTGCAGGGCGGGCAGCCGTATGTGGGACAGTATCTCAATAAAGTGCTGATCAGCGCTGAGGACGAAGCAAAGCGCATGGGGGACGAGTATGTCTCTGTGGAGCATCTCTTTCTATCCATGATCCAAAATCCCAATAAGGAAATCAAGGAAATCTTCCGGGAATATGGCATCACGAGGGAGCGGTTTTTGAAAGCGCTCTCAGAGGTGAGGGGCAACCAGAGGGTGACAAGTGACAATCCAGAATCGACCTATGATACTCTGGAGAAATACGGGCAGGATCTGGTGGAGAAGGCAAGAAACCAGAAGCTTGATCCTGTGATTGGCCGGGATAATGAGATTCGCAATATCATTCGTATCTTGTCGAGAAAGACCAAGAACAACCCGGTGCTGATCGGTGAGCCAGGCGTTGGCAAGACGGCCGTTGTTGAGGGGCTTGCACAGCGTATTGTGCGCGGTGATGTGCCTCAGGGCTTAAAGGACAAAAAAATATTTTCATTAGATATGGGTGCACTGGTTGCCGGTGCAAAGTACAGGGGTGAGTTTGAGGAGCGTCTTAAGGCAGTGCTTGAGGATGTCAAGAGCAGCGACGGGCAGATTATTCTATTTATCGACGAGCTGCACACCATCGTGGGCGCCGGCAAGACGGACGGTGCGATGGATGCCGGCAATATGCTAAAGCCGATGCTTGCAAGGGGTGAGCTGCATTGTATTGGCGCCACGACTTTAGATGAGTACAGGCAGTATATAGAAAAAGATCCGGCACTCGAGCGGCGGTTTCAGCCGGTGATGGTGTCAGAGCCGACTGTGGAGGATACCATCAGTATTTTGAGAGGGTTAAAAGAGCGCTACGAGGTATTTCATGGTGTCAAGATTATGGACAATGCCCTTGTGAGCGCCGCGGTGCTGTCAAACCGCTATATTACGGATCGCTTTTTGCCGGACAAGGCGATTGACCTTGTGGACGAGGCGTGTGCTATGATCAAGACAGAGCTTGACTCGCTTCCGGCGGAGCTCGACGAGCTGCAACGCAAAATCATGCAGATGGAGATAGAGGTGGCGGCCTTGAAGAAGGAGGAGGACAGATTAAGCGCAGAGAGGCTCGCAGCGCTGCAGGCGGAGCTTGCCGAGCAGAAGGCAGAATTTGACAACCGCAAGGCGCAGTGGGACAATGAGAAGGCGTGTGTGGAGAGACTGTCAAAACTCCGCGAGGATATTGAGGACATGAATAACCAGATACAGATTGCACAGCGGGAAGGGAATCTGGAGAAGGCCGCAGAGCTAAGCTATGGAAAGCTTCCAGAGCTTAGGAGGCAACTAGAGCTCGAGGAAGAGAAGGTCAACGCCAGGGAACTGTCACTGGTACACGAGAGCGTTTCTGATGATGAGATTGCAAAGATTATTTCGCGCTGGACCGGCATCCCAGTGTCAAAGCTCAATGAGAGTGAGCGCAACAAGACGCTTCATCTGGACGAGGAGCTTCACAGGCGCGTGATTGGACAGGATGAGGGTGTCTTAAAGGTAACGGAAGCAATCATACGTTCGAAAGCTGGAATTAAGGATCCTGATAAGCCGATTGGATCATTCCTGTTTCTGGGACCGACCGGCGTTGGCAAGACAGAGCTTGCAAAGGCACTTGCAGCTTCCCTGTTTGACGACGAGGCCAACATGGTGCGTATTGACATGAGTGAGTATATGGAGAAACATGCCGTATCACGTCTGATCGGGGCGCCTCCGGGATATGTGGGATATGATGAGGGTGGACAGCTGACAGAGGCCGTGCGCAGGAAGCCGTATTGTGTCGTGCTCTTTGACGAGGTGGAAAAGGCGCATCCGGATGTGTTCAATATTTTGTTGCAGGTATTAGATGATGGGCGCATCACGGATTCACAGGGACGGACGGTTGATTTCAAGAATACAATACTGATCATGACATCGAACATAGGTGCGCAGTATCTGCTGGATGGGATTGACAGTGAGGGCGAGATTGGGCAGGCTGCGCAAGAGTTGGTCATGGGAGAGCTGAGGGCGCATTTCCGGCCAGAGTTTCTGAACCGGTTGGACGAGACGATTCTGTTTAAGCCGCTCACAAAGGACAACATTGGCGGCATTATTGGTCTGATCCTGGCAGATATTAACAGGCGACTTGCGGATAAGGAGCTTTGCATCAGGATATCAGAACAGGCCCAGCAGTTTATCGTTGAGAACGGCTATGACCCTGTGTATGGTGCTAGACCACTCAAACGGTATATCCAAAAATATGTAGAAACACTCGCTGCAAGGCTGATTCTTGAAGACAAAGTTAAGGCAGGGGATACGATCCTAATTGACTTGGATACTGCAAAAACAGGACTGACAGCACACACAACAGAGTCGGCATAAAAAAAGAGGCGAAAGCCTCTTTTTTTATGCACACGGGCATCCCAAGGAAATATGTCAGCAAAAACTGACGGACATCCGGCGCGATGAGTAGGGGAAAGGCTTTTCCCTACTCGATTGCCAATTCCGCGATAGGTGTCTCAATGACAATCGCATGCTCTAGCAGGAAATCCTTCCAGACAGGGTAATACTGGGCCTTGATATGCACCTGGTCCCATGTATACTCTGGTACAAGAGCCCCGTCCTCACACAGGCTGCTCTCGTTGATATCAATATAGAAAATATCCTTCTGGTTGGCGAGTGTTGCAATGAGGTTGTGCCGCGATGTTTTCGTTGGTGATGCTGTCGCCGTCGTCGGATTTTTTCTGGGTTACAAACAAGTTTCCCTGAATGAAAATCAGTGCCTGGGGCTGAAGGCGGCGGATATCCATAACCACATCGCGGTAAAGTGCAAAGAAGCTTTCCGGGGTTCCGGTGCCGCACTCATTGATGCCGACCATCAGGTAGATTTTGGCAAACTGTTTTTCGGATAGCACCTCCTGAATGGATGTTTTGGAACCCTCATAGGTAATCTTTGGTTTTTCGTAGTCATAGATGGAGAGCGATGTCTTGCACAGGAAGGTTGCGTTGTCAATCCCTGCATACTGGCTGATTCCAACGGTGCGGGAATCACCGATAAAGCATGCGTCGGCAAAATAATCCTCCGTTACGGTGGTGAAGTCGTAGGCTTCTGGCTCCTCTGGCACAGTCTCGGCTGGCTTTGCGGCGGACAGACCGGCGAGGATGCCTGTGTAGGTATCCACTGTTTCTTCTACAGGAAGAGATAGAACTTCAGGCGGTGCCGTTTGGGCGATGAGACTGTCAACCGCATAACCAGAATAAAAGCTGGCCAGATCAGTCATATACAGCCTGTCGTGGATGCCCCGCATGGCCATTGCCAGGGGAGGTGTCGAGAATGTATAAGCGTTCTCCATGTGATAGTACTCGATATTCCAATAGCATCCAAGTGCGCTAAACAGCAATGTGGATACTGCGATTAGAATAACCAGTGTAAAATATTTTTTTCGATTGATCTCTCTCATAGTGTCGAAAAGCCCCTTATAGAACAAAATTAGTACCTGAAATACAGGAACGGGTTATTGAGTCCGATAGATAGATAATACACAGACCACCAAAACAGGATAAACGCCACGGCAACGCCAATGAAACGGTTGCGTATTCTGGCAAAAAGCCTTTCCGGGTACTCTGTTGCAAAGATAATGCTTGCAATTAACAGCGGTGCGTAATCAGTCATCAGTCTCATGCAGTCAGAGAGGTCGAACAGACTTTTGGCACTACCTGTATCCATGATCAGGAAAGGAAACAGCCGATTTAAATAGATGCCAAGTTCCCCGAAGTCACTGATTGCAAAAATGGTCCAGCTTACAAGGATATAAAAAACCATATAGGTATGGGATAGAATCTTTGCAAAAATATTGTCGGCATTCAGCCATTTTAACGTCAGGTTCTTCTCTATAATCTGCAGTACAAAGATAAAGAGTCCCCACAGAATAAAATTCCATGCAGCGCCGTGCCAGAAGCCTGTCAGAAGCCATACAGCCAGCAGGTTCAGGATTGTGCGGGATTTTCCCCTGCGGTTGCCGCCAAGCGGGATATACACATATTCCCGAAACCACGCGCTGAGCGTGATATGCCACCGGTGCCAGAAGTCTGTGACGCTGCGCGCCGTGTAGGGATGGCGGAAGTTTGCCGGCATACGAAAGCCCAGCATCTCCCCAAGCCCGACAGCCATCAGCGAGTAGCCGCAGAAGTCAAAATAAAGCTGCATGGAGTAGGCAAAGGCGCCAAGCCATGCAAGCGGGGTGGAGATGCTCTCATATCCAATCGTGCAGACCTCATTCCACAAGGTTCCGATGCGGTTTGCGATGATGACCTTATAGCTAAGTCCCAAGATAAAGGTTTTTAGACCGCTGTCGAATCCTGATATGGAGATGGTGCGTTTTTTCAGTGCGTTCCGAATATCAGAGTAGACAACGATCGGCCCTGCAATCAGCTGCGGAAACATACACAGGTATGCGCCAAGACTGACAAAGGACCTGTCCGCCTTTATCTTTCCCAGATATACATCAATGACATACGATGCGATCTGGAACGTGTAGAAGCTGATGCCCAGCGGCAGTGTGATATTCCAGGTATAAAAACGCCAGGGAATATGCACGATCCTCAGAAGGGCATTGATGTTCTCGATAAAGAAATTCGTGTATTTGAAAAACATCAGGAAACCAAAATTGTACAGAAGCGACAGGACTAACAGCAGCTTCCGCTCAAAATCCCTGCCTTCGAAGCGTTCCAGGCCTCGGCCTATAAAGAAATTCACCGTGATGGAACACAGAATCAGAACCAGGCAGTTAGGATCACCAATACTATAGAAGACTAGGCTCCCCAGAAACAGTAGCAGATTTCGGCTTTTGGCGGGAAATATATAATATAAAACCAGAAAAACCGGTAAAAATACAAAAATAAATGAAAGGCTGCTAAAAACCATGATATTCCCCCATAAATCATGATAAAAGACAAATCTATATAAAATGCAGTTGCAGGAAGTGCGTATTTTGTAGCTGCAAACATTATTATAGCAAAAATAATCGAATAATGCCATAGATTATCAGAACTTTTTTGTACAAACAATCCGGTCAATTCTGTGGAAAATCCAGCATTTTAGACATTTGTGCCCGCCTGTGCCACCGTAAAGTATATGCGGTTAAATCCAAAATATGTTTTGGTGTTTTCTGAAATCCTGTTGCGGCAGAGTAAAAAACCTGCTATATTAAAAAAAAATATTGATGGAGGCAGATATGCGTATCACTCATCACAGATATGTCGCAGGAATGTCAGCAGTCCTTTTGGCTGTCATTTTCATGGCAACAGGCTGTAAGATTAATTTAAATAAATATGGAAACACGAAGATTGTGTTCACGACGGGATTTGATAAGGATGAGGTATTCCGTATTGACAAAATCTCCTGCAGGCTGCCGGAGGTGATGGTCTATCTGACAAACACAAAAAACCAGTATGAGCAGGCGTTTGGAAGCCAGATCTGGCAGTCCTCCTATGAGGGCGTGACCTTGGAGAGCAACTTAAAGGAGACAGTGCTTGCACGGATTGCCCGCATCAAGGCAATGAACCTGCTGGCCCTGCAATATGGGATCAGCCTCTCGGACGAGGAGCTTGGCAATGCCAAAAAGGCGGCAGCGCAGTACTATGCGTCCCTGAATGACAAGGAGCGGGAGCTTTTGGCGGTGGACGAAAAAAATCTTTGTACGATGTATGAGGAGTACGCACTTGCAGAAAAAGTATATGATTACCTGATAGCGGACATCAACCCGGAGATTAGCGATGACGAGGCGAGAACGATTACAGTACAGCACATTCTGATCAAGACATATTCCGTCAATGAGGCGGGAGAGCATGTACCTTATTCTGAGCAGGCAAGGACAGAGGCGTACCAGCGTGCGCAAAGGGCGCTAAGCAGGGCGCAGGAGGGGGAGGATTTTGTGAGCCTGATTGCAGAGTACAACGAGGACACCAACGCTTCCTACTCGTTTGGAAAGGGCACGATGGACACGGCCTTTGAGGAGGCTGCATTCAACCTTGGAACAGACGAGGTCAGTGATATCGTGGAGACAGAGCACGGTTATCACATTATCAAGTGCATCAGTACCTTTGACAGGGACGAGACAGACCGCAACAAAATCAAGATTGTGGAGCAGCGCAGAAAAGAGGTCTTTAACGAGGAGTATTCGGGATTTGTGGAGGGACTTGCCAGAAGTCTGAACGAGCCTTTGTGGCAGACGGTAGAGTTTATTGATGACGAGGCGGTGACGACAGGCAGTTTTTTTGAAATATACCATTCTGTGATGGGGAACAGTGACAGGGCAGTCCTTTCCTTATGTAATTTGTAACAAACAGTATATAATATTATCGGATTGTCAGAGAAGTGAAAAAATAAACAATATCTAAACAAAAAATAAATTATTAGCACTCATATCAAATGAGTGCTAATTTCCTCTTGACTTTTATATTTCAGGGGATTAAACTATCTATCAGCGGGATGAAAAATTTTCGTCCGATGGATGCGCAGATACCGGTTTGCCAGCGGTTATGCGGGAATATTAACAATATTACGAGAAAGGAATGTGATTTTTTATGGCAGAGAAGCGTGGAAGCTTGTCAATCAACAGCGATAATATTTTTCCAATTATTAAGAAGTGGCTGTATTCAGATCATGATATCTTTTATAGAGAGCTGATTTCAAATGGCTGCGATGCCATCACAAAGCTCAACAAGCTTGAGATGATGGGGGAGTATGAATATCCGGCCGGCGCAAAAAAAGATATCCATATCATCGTCAATCCGGAGGAGAAGACACTGAAATTCATCGATACCGGGCTTGGCATGACAGCAGGGGAGGTCGAGGAATACATCAACCAGATCGCATTTTCCGGGGCGACGGACTTTATCGAGAAGTACAAGGACAAGGCAAACGACGACCAGATTATCGGACATTTCGGACTGGGTTTTTACTCGGCGTTCATGGTAGCCGACGAGGTTCACATTGATACCCTTTCCTATCAGAAGGGTGCAACAGCAGTACACTGGGAGTGTGACGGCGGCACGGAATTTTCCATGAAGGACGGGGATAGGACAACGGTCGGCACAGAGATTACGCTCTTTCTCAACGAGGACTGCCTAGAGTTCTGCAATGAGTACAAGGCGCGGGAGGTAATCAAGAAATACTGTTCCTTCATGCCGTATGAGATTTATCTCGAGAAGGCAAACGCGCCGGAGGAGTTTGAGACCATCGATCCCGAGGATAAGAGAGAGGACGATGTGGTTGTAGAATCTTTTGAGGAGGAGAAGGAGATTCCGGGCGAAGATGGCGCAGAACCGACGAAGGAGAAAGTGCCAAAGCTAAAGATTAAGAAGCGCCCTGTGCCCCTGAATGAAACACATCCTCTGTGGGGAAAACATCCAAACGAATGTACGAAAGAGGAGTATATTGATTTTTACCGCAAGGTATTTGCCGATTACAGGGAGCCGCTGTTCTGGATTCACCTAAATATGGACTATCCGTTTAACATGAAAGGCATTCTCTACTTCCCCAAGATTAATATGAAGTACGAGACTATCGAGGGGACAATAAAGCTGTATAATAATCAGGTGTTTATCGCGGACAACATCAAGGAGGTCATACCAGAGTTTTTGATGTTGCTTAAAGGTGTAATTGACTGTCCGGACCTGCCGCTGAATGTATCAAGAAGCGCGCTGCAAAATGACGGTTTTGTGACAAAGATCAGCGAGTATATCACGAAGAAGGTTGCGGATAAGCTCTCTGGTATGTGCAAGACGGACAAGGAGAACTACGAGAAATATTGGGACGACATCTGCCCGTTTATCAAGTTTGGCTGTCTGAAGGACGACAAGTTCTGCGAGAAGATGACAGACTATATTCTCTTTAAGAACCTTGACGGCAAGTATCTGACGCTTCCGGAATGCCTTGATGTCAAGAAGACTGATCCCGATGAGAAGCAGGAGGCTTCCGCAACAGACGCAGAGACTGGCGAGAAGGTTGAGGCTGAGGTTGTTGACAAGGAGGATAGTGACAAGGAGAATCCAGAGGAGGAGCAGGAGACAAAGGAGAAGGTTATCTATTATGTGACAGACCTTGTGCAGCAGAGCCAGTATGTCAATATGTTCAAGGAGGCCGGCATGGATGCTGTCGTGCTGCCTGACGAGATCGACCAGCCGTTTGTGTCCCAGTTGGAGTCAAAGAATGAGGGAATCAGGTTTGCGCGCATTGACGCGGATTTGACAGATACGTTAAAGTCAGAGAATACCAAGGAAGATGAGGAGGAGCTTGCAAAGAAGAGCGAGGAGCTTACAGAGGTATTCAAGAAGGCCGTGAAGAGTGAGACAATCAAGGTTAAAGTCGAGAAACTAAAGAATGTGGATATCGCATCGATGATTACAGTCTCAGAGGAGTCGCGTAGAATGCAGGATATGATGAAGCGTTACGCGATGCCTGGCATGGATATGGGCATGATGGGAAATGAAGGGGAGACGCTGGTCCTCAATGCCAATAATCAGCTTGTGTCGTATGTCCTGGACAACAAGGATGGCGCGCATGTGGAGATGATCTGTGAGCAGTTATATGATCTTGCGCTGCTCCAGCAGGCGCCGCTGCAGCCCGAGGCAATGACAAAATTTATCAGCAGAAGCAACAGGATTATGATGCTCCTTGCAAAGACCGAGTGAGAAATCAAAAATCCAGCAGGCAAAAGCCTGCTGGATTTTTGATTTCTGCACACCTTATTCGATTGATTCCATCATGTAGAGCTGGGCGATGCGGTCATTCTCGACAAACCAGGAATCCTTGTCTTTGGTGCCGGTTATCTGACATAGTGTACTGCAAATGCCTAGTGCAGGATTCCACAGATAATCCCGCTCCTCATAGATGCCAGCCAGTACCTGTCTGTCTACAAGACCGGTAAAACCAAGCTCCTTTACAGCCTTGAGCCGAAGCTCGAAGCCAAGTCGGGGATTTTGCGTGGAGATGATGACACCCTCCTTGAGAATATTGTGTATTGTCACACTCTCATAGCAACTGCGCACGATACCGACCATGTGTACGTCACACGCGCGTGTGAGGTTCTCATCGCGCAGATCGGTTTGCAACAGCTACCTTCCGTCCTGGGTTGGAAACGTAAAATTTTCATCTGCGGCATCTGAGTAGAGTACAAAACGTCCAACTCCTAAATATACAGCAGGATATTCCCTGCCACAGTACATCACGTAGAGTCCCTCCCGGTATTCGCCGGTAGCCGTGCCTTCAAAATCAAAACGCTCCTTCATATTTGCCTGCGTCTCCTTCTTTATTATCATAAGAGTTCAGTCATGTCCATCAACTATTTCCATCATATAATATGAAAAACACGATGACAAGAGGGTAAGGCACGGCACGAAAACAATAACACACTGTTTTTGTAAAAGTGGGATTTATAACAAAAACACCTTTTTTTTGCACTATAAATAAAATTAAGCAAATATTCTATATATTTAATTGATATTGAGAAAATAGAGTGATATTATTAATATGGGAAAACAAAATGCAATGACAAATGATTTGAGGGAACGGCTGGGAATGGTTCTGGCCAAAAGAGAAAGGAAGGTCAATGAAATATGGCACAAACGGTTGAGGAAATACTGGCGGCGGCTAAGAGGGCAGGCGCCTCTGATGTACACATCACAGTAGGGATCCCGCCCAAAATGCGCGTGAACGGCAAGCTTATCACGATGGAAGGTGAACGGCTGCTGCCGCCAGATACCCTTGAGATTGCCAATTCTGTGA
>CAJUQZ010000006.1:14214-16052 GCA_910588755.1 uncultured Lachnospiraceae bacterium
GAATGAGATTTTGCTGGAGACAGAACAGGGCATGATGATGGTGAAGGGAACGGATCTGCATGTGAATAAACTGAGCCTTGAGAAGGGTGAGGTGGATATGTCCTACGCCATAGCAGGTGAGGGGCGCTACCGCGTCAATGTGTACAAGCAGCGAGGCTCAGCTGCTATGGCATTCCGCCTGGTCGATACCGTTGTGCCCTCGCCGGAGGTGCTTGGCGTGCCGGGCTCCGTCATTGACCTCTATCAGAAAAAGAGGGGGCTGATCCTTGTCACAGGACCGACTGGAAGTGGGAAGTCAACGACGCTTGCAGCTATTATCGACAAGATCAACAATAACCGTGAGGCGCATGTCATAACGCTTGAGGATCCGATTGAGTACCTGCATCAGCACAAGCAGGCGATCGTAAACCAGCGCGAGATCGGTCTGGACACAATGTCCTATGCGAATGCATTACGAGCTGCGCTGCGCGAGGATCCAGATGTGATTCTCGTGGGAGAGATGCGTGATTTTGAGACGATCAGTGTGGCGATCACGGCGGCAGAGACAGGGCACCTAGTGTTGTCCACCCTGCACACGATCGGGGCGGCGAGCACGGTGGACCGCGTGATTGACGTTTTTCCGCCGCACCAGCAGCAGCAGATCCGCGTGCAGCTTGCCAATGTGCTTGAGGCGGTCATATCGCAGCAGCTGGTTCCAATGATCGGCGGCAAGGGGCGCGTCGCGGCGTTTGAGGTCCTCCATTCAAACCCTGCAGTCAGAAACCTGATACGCGAGGGAAAGACACATCAGATAACGAGTGTTATGCAAACAAACAGGAAAATGGGAATGATGACAATGGACGACGCGCTCTGCCAGCTGTACAATGAATACAAGATCGACAGGGAGATGGCGCTCCAGTTTGCACAGGATCCGGAAAATATGAAAACAAAGCTTTTTTAAATGACAAATTGGGGAAAATAAGAACAGAACAGTAATCGTATTTCAAAAAGAAGGAAGGTATGACCACAGTATGAGACCAAATCCCAGACCACAGGAGATCTACAGACACTTTAAGGGAAATATTTACCAGATCATTACGCTGGCGCGCCACTCTGAGGACGGCATGAAGATGGTGGTGTATCAACAGCTGTACGCGCCGTATGAGGTTTACGTGCGTCCGCTCGAGATGTTTATGAGCAGGATTGATACCACAAAGTACCCTGATGAGAGACAAGTTTACCGTTTTGAGAAGCTCGATATCAGGGGAGAACAGCAGGCAGGGCAGGTGGAACCAGGCCCGGCTGTGGATAAGGTGACAGCGGCAGGAGGCAGGACCGGAGTGGGGATAGAAAATGAGACTGATAACGGGAACGCGGATGGCGGGGATGGATTTGCTCTGGACGAAGGGCTTGTGGCTTTTCTAGACGCGGCATCTTATGAGAAAAAGCTTCAGATACTAAGCTCGCTTCATCCAAGAATTACAGATTCCATGATTGACACAATGGCGGTGAGCCTCGACACGGAGGTGAAGGAGGGCGATATCGAGACGCGCTATAACGAGATCAAAAACTGTCTCCTGACAATGGAGCGTTTTGAATGTAACCGGCTAAGATCATAGCTGGAAGGGAGGATTATATTATGAAATTATTGTCAATAGTGATACCCTGCTACAATTCAGGGGTGTACATGCGCAAATGCATTGATTCTCTGCTGCCGGGCGGCGAGGACGTGGAGATTATCATTGTCAACGACGGCTCAGCGGACAACACGCCGGATATCGCTGAGGAGTATCGGCAGCGTTTTCCGGGGATTATCAAGGTAGTAAACAAGGAGAATGGCGGTCATGGCTCTGCGGTCA
>CAJUQZ010000006.1:16062-58267 GCA_910588755.1 uncultured Lachnospiraceae bacterium
GGGACTTTATTTCAAGGTGGTGGACAGCGATGACTGGGTGAGCCAGAGTGCATATATACAGATTCTTGATAAACTAAAAGAGCTTTTGCAGGGCGGAATATCCATCGATATGCTGATCAGCAATTTTGTCTACGAGAAGGAGGGCGAAAAGCGTAAGAAGGTCATGAAGTACCATCATGCGCTGCCGCAGGAGGAAGTCTTTACATGGAAGGATGTGCACCATTTCAGGGTGGGACAATATATCTTGATGCACTCTGTGATCTACAGGACCAGCCTGCTGCGGGATTGTGGCTTGAAACTGCCGGAGAATACTTTCTATGTAGATAATATTTTTGTGTTCAACCCGCTGCCATATGTCAAAACGATGTACTATATGGATGTAAATTTCTACCGTTATTATATTGGTCGCGCAGACCAGTCTGTCAATGAACAGGTCATGATCGGCCGTATCGATCAGCAGATCAGGGTGAACAAGCTCATGGTGGACTATTACGTGGCAGAGAAGCAGCACATTCTTGCCAATGGCAAGGTGCGCAAGTATATGGTCAACTATCTGGATATCATCACGACTGTATCTTCTGTGCTGCTGATCAGAAGCGGGCAGGAGGAGAACCTAGAGAAGAAAAAGGAGCTCTGGCAGTATATTAAGACAAAGGACAAGGTGCTGTGGACACGCCTTAGGATGGGGCTTCTAGGTAACGCCATGAACCTTCCGGGAAAGCTTGGGAGAAAGATCACAGTGGACGGGTATAAGATTTGCCAGCGGATATTCCACTTTAATTAATGCTTGTAATATTGCCCGAAAACAGGTATACTAGAGCTTGTTTAAAAATCCAGAGGATTTCAGTATAAAATTTCAATACGGAGGAGAGATATATGTATTCACTTGACGAGGTAAGAAACGTAGATCCCCAGATTGCGGAGGCCATCGAGGCAGAGCAGGAGAGGCAGAATAGCCATATCGAGCTGATTGCTTCTGAAAACTGGGTTAGCAAGGCTGTGATGGCGGCGATGGGAAGCCCGCTGACCAATAAGTACGCGGAGGGGTATCCCGGAAAGAGATATTACGGGGGCTGCGAGTGCGTGGATGTGGTGGAGAATCTTGCTATTGAGCGTGCAAAGGAGCTGTTTGGATGTGATTATGCCAATGTCCAGCCGCATTCTGGTGCACAGGCAAATATGGCGGTGCAGTTTGCCGTGCTGCAGCCGGGGGATACCATCATGGGTATGAATCTTGACCACGGCGGTCATCTCACGCACGGTTCACCGGTCAATATGTCTGGCAAATATTTTCATGTGGTGCCTTATGGCGTGGACGACAATGGTTTCCTGGACTATGACAAGATGCGTGAGCTGGCGTTAGCGTGCAAGCCTAAGATGATCATTGCCGGCGCGAGCGCATATGCCAGGACAATTGATTTCAAGCGCTTCAGGGAAGTATGTGACGAGGTCGGCGCTGTACTCATGGTCGATATGGCGCATATTGCAGGATTGGTGGCAGCAGGACTTCACCCAAGCCCGATTCCCTATGCGGATGTCGTGACGACAACGACACACAAGACGCTGCGAGGACCGCGCGGTGGGCTGATTCTTGCAAATAAGGAGGCTGCTGAAAAATACAATTTTAACAAGGCGATTTTCCCGGGAATCCAGGGAGGTCCGCTCATGCATGTGATTGCCGCGAAGGCTGTCTGCTTCCAGGAGGCGCTTGGCGATGCGTTCAAGGCTTACCAGCAGCAGATTGTAAAGAATGCGCAGGCTCTCTGCAAGGGGCTGACCAGCAGAGATATCAAGATCGTCTCAGGCGGCACAGACAACCATCTGATGCTCGTGGATCTCACTACATATGATCTCACGGGCAAGGCTGTGGAGAAGTTGATGGACGAGGCGCATATTACATGCAACAAGAATACGATTCCCAATGATCCCAAATCCCCGTTTGTCACAAGTGGTATCCGGCTTGGAACACCGGCTGTGACAAGCCGCGGCATGAAGGAGGAGGATATGGAGCAGATTGCGGAAGCGATCGCGAAGGTCATTAAGGAGCAGGAAAACGGTATTGCCGGAGCAAAGGCGATCGTGGAGTCGCTCACCAGTAAATATCCATTGATCTGATTATGAAAGACGAAAAGACAAGCAGACGGGAAAGAAGACGCAGGCGGCTGCGAAACCAGTTCTTTGCGTATTTAATATTGATTATTATTGTAGTATTGGTATTGACGGCTGGTTTTTTTGGCGTAAAGGGCGTTATCCGGTACATGAATGAATACAATGAAAGAGTAAACAAGGTGATCGAGGAGGCAGAATCTGGTGCAGCGGCGGAGCAGGACAGCGAGCCGTACATCCCGGAGCCTTCGGAAAGTAGTGCGGAGGATATCGAGGGGTATACGCCGCCGGTTGACGACGATCCGATGGACACACTCATCGAATCCCTGCTGGCCGGCATGACGACAGAGGAGATGGTTGCGGGGCTGTTTGTCGTGACGCCGGAGTCCATCCCCGGGGTTGGAACAGCCATTCAGGCAGGCGAGGGCACAAAGACGGCAGTGACACAAAATCCCGTGGGGGGATTTGTGTACGCGCCAAAGAACTTTAAGACACCAGAACAGTTTACTCAGATGCTCGCAAAGACAAGGAGTTATTCAAAATTTTCGTTTTTTACGATTGTGAGTGCGGAGTGTGGCTCGACGGACTATGGGCTTGCGGCGACAGAGAAGGCATCAGGGCTTGCGGCTGCTGACAGTGCTTCACAGGCTGGCGCCGTGGCGCCGGCAGGCTACGACAATGTCTCGCAGGCATACACAGAGATAGGGTCCGCCCTTGCAGCGTATGGCGTTGACATGGACCTTGCACCTGTGGCTGAGATTGTGCCGTCAGATGGTGATGCTTCGCTTCGGGAGAGGAGTTTTGGGTCTGAGGCATATATGGTGTGCGGGGGAGTCGGGGCAGCAGTACAGGCCTTGCAGCAAACCGGTGTGAGTGCGGCTTTGCAGAAATTTCCCTGCATGGAAAACGGTTCCAGGACCTTAGAGGAGCTCCAGCAGAATGAATTTCTTGTATTCGATACGGCCATACAGGGCGGTGTGGACTGCATCATGGTATCGCATATCCAGATGAGCGGCATCACAGGAGACGATACACCGTCATCGCTGTCACCGGTCATCATCAGCGACCTGCTTAGAAACACATTGGGTTTTCAGGGAGTGGTGATGACGGATTATCTTGACAACAGCGCCATCACGGACAATTACAGCTCCGCCGAGGCTGCTGTAGCCGCGATACAGGCGGGGGCCGATATTCTTCTGGCGCCTGAGAATTACCAGGAGGCGTATGAAGGTATCTTGCAGGCAGTCGCTGACGGCACCATCACACAGGAACGCATACATGACTCCATCTATCGGATTTACTGTGTCAAGTACAAGGATGCAATTGAATCATTGTGATAAAATTGGAAGTCGAAGGCTGAACTGTTACTCCTGTGGTAAAATTTCCTGAAAAAACAGTTGACAAATGAAAAGCAGTGTAGTATAGTATATTTTGTCCGCAAGAGATTGCGGGCAGGATATACATAAGCGATAGTGGCGTAGTTGGTAACGCGCGACCTTGCCAAGGTCGAGACCGCGGGTTCGAGCCCCGTCTATCGCTCTCGTAAAAGTCTGTAATTGCAAGAGTTTCAAGCAATTACAGACTTTTGTTTTTCTAAAGTTTTTACATCATTGATGAGTTATTATTGCAACATATATTCAAAAGTGATAGACTTTATTTGATGATAAAAAACATACCATAAACGTTTTTGGGTGTTGATGGTTTTCTGTTTATATTTTTTTGTTTCAATATAGAAAATGATGTCCAAACCAATCAGGGTGTTAACAGGAACAACGTGATATCTGGAAAGGAAATAAGAGGATGGATAATTTGGAATTGACAAAACGCCCCGTGTATATTGTCGGACACAAAAATCCTGATACGGATTCGATTTGCTCCGCAATTGCATATGCGTATCTGAAAAATAAGTGTGATGGGAACTGTGAGTATGTTCCGGCCAGGGCAGGGCAGGTCAATCAGGAGACACAGTATGTCCTAAATGCATTTCATACAGATCCGCCCGTCTACCTGCATGATGTCATGACGGATGCCCGTGATATCGACATGAATGATGTGGAGGGCGTGACAGAGGACGTATCACTCAAGAAAGCATGGCATCTGATGCGTGACAGGGGAGATGTCACGGTTCCGGTCATCGCACAGGATAAACTGACAGGCATCATTACCATTGGTGATATTGCCAATGCGTATATGGATGTGTATGACAATGGGATTCTGTCTAGGGCAAGGACTTCTTATAAAAATATACTAGAGACACTCGACGCGGAGATGGTCGTCGGGGACGCGGGGGGCTGTTTTGAGAGCGGCGAGGTGGTCATAGCGACCGCAAACCCGGATGTGTTAGAAGACTATATCCATCAGGGGGATATGGTCCTTCTTGGAAAACACTATTAGACACAACTATGTGGTCACGATGGGGGCAAAGATTTCAAAAACCATACAGATCTTTGCCAGGGAGCACGACTGTATATTAATCAGTACGCCATATGACACGGCGACGGTTGCGCGTCTGATCAACCAGAGTATGCCAATCGGGTACTTTATGCGGCGCGACAAGCTGACCACCTTTAAGATCACAGACAAGACAGAGAGCATCAAGGCGATTATGAAAAAGAAGCGGTATCATGATTTCCCGGTGCTCGACGAAGAAGACAGATATGTTGGTATGATATCTCGGAGGACACTGCTAAACCTGCGCAAGAAGCAGCTCATCCTCGTGGACCACAATGAGCTTTCGCAGACGGTTGATGGGATCGAGGCGGCGGATATCCTCGAGATTATCGACCACCACAGGATTGGTACGCTTGAGACAGTTTCACCTGTATTTTTCAGGAACCAACCGCTCGGCTGTACGGCGACTATTATTTACCAGATGTACCAGGAGAAGGGAATTGAGATTCCGCCCAATATTGCCGGGCTTATGATGTCAGCGATCATCTCCGATACGTTGATGTTCCACTCGCCCACTGTCACCGAGGTGGATAAGGCGGCAGCGGCAAATCTTTCCTCGATCTGCGGCGTGGAGATTGAAGAGTTTGCGATCGACATGTTTGGGGCGGGCAGCAATCTGGGCGACAAGACGGCCGAGGAGATTTTCAACCAGGATTATAAGAATTTTTCTGTCAATGGATTTGAGTTCAGCGTGGGGCAGATCAATTCGATGAACAGTATCGAGTTGGATGAGATCAGGGAGAAGATTGAGCCATATATCAAGGAACAGATGCCAGGTCTTCCTGTGGAGATGTGCTTTTTCATGCTGACCAATATTGTGTATGAGAAGACCGAACTGCTGTGTTTTGGCGAGCGCGCAAGGGAGCTGGTGCGGACGGCCTTCAAGTTGCCAAAGACGCAGAAAAAGTTTGAATTGAAGAACCTGGTTTCCAGAAAAAAACAGCTGATACCAGCATTTGTGTCCGTTTTGCAGCAGTGGGAGAAATAGCAGGATACAATATCCGTAAATACATAAATAATAACAACAAAGTTATATGAAAAATTGCATGAAATGCCACAGGGGATAAATTCTGTGGTATTTCAAAATTATAGTCTAGTTCGCCTTTTCATTGTTCCTCATTTGTGCTATACTGATAACTACAGATATGTGCAGGAATGAGTAGCTCCATTATATAATAGTAAGGGAGAGTGGACTGATATGGACGAAAATGTGAAATTAATCATGGCGGAGTTTGCCAAGGTTAACACAAAGCTGGACAATATTGACACAAGGGTGTCAGGACTCGAGACTAGAATGACGAGTCTGGAAAAGACGGTGGAGAAGCTAGATACAAAGATGTCAGGACTCGATACCAGAATGACAAGTCTGGAAAAGATGGTAGAAAAGCTAGATACAATGATGTCAGGACTTGATACCAGAATGACGAGTCTGGAAAAGACGACAGAGAAGCTAGGCGCAAGATTGACAGATGTCGAGACCTTAATAAGGGAAGCAAAGCTTGATAAGGTCAGCAGCAGGCTTGGAATGCTCGAATTAAAGCTTGACAAGCTTCAGGACAATTACGAGAAGATGGATGCGGATGTACGTGTACTGTCAGGAGAAACCGCAAGCGGATTTTATAAAATCAAACATCAGCTTAGACAGGTGGAAGATCAGGGCCGGACGATTGTGAAGGTGCTGGAATTGAGAAACCTGATTCCCTACAGGGATTCGTGATACAAAGCGGATGGATAACCATGCATGTTGCAGGGCGGTAAAACCGCCCTGTACTTTTGGGCGAGGAATAAAAGGAGAGAGGAAGTTGTTATTATGGCGAAAGTACCAGTCAGTGTGTGTATGATTGCAAAGGATGAGGAGCAATACATAGAGCAGTGTCTTCGGAAGCTGATGCGGTATGATATGGAGATCGTGGTAGTGGACACAGGTTCGAAGGACAGGACAAAGGAGATTGCTGCAAAATACACAGATAAGCTGTATGACTTTGCGTGGTGTGATGATTTTGGCGCGGCCAGGAATTTTGCGGTATCAAAAGCCTCGAACAACTGGATTCTGGTGCTAGACTGTGATGAGTATGTGCAGGAAATCGACGTGGCAAAGCTGCGCACCTGTATGCAGAAGTATTCGAGAAATGTAGGTGTCCTAGAGATCAGAAATGTCTACACGACAGAGGAGGGCGGTGTATCCAGGGAAAACATTCAGCTTGATGAAGTTCCCCGGTTTTACAATAAAAATTTTTACGAATACCGCTTTCGGATTCATGAGCAGATTACACCCAAAGGAATGGACAATTATGACGAGATGGTGCTATCGACGTTTCATCTGCCAATTGTCGTCAAGCATTACGGCTATGACATTC
The DNA here is from genome assembly GCA_910588755.1 of uncultured Lachnospiraceae bacterium. GTDB lineage: Bacteria > Bacillota > Clostridia > Lachnospirales > Lachnospiraceae > COE1. Next base: position 22,977 of record CAJUQZ010000006.1, read on the forward strand.
CGGCGCAGGAAATGCGCAGGAAGCAGGAAAGAAACCTTAAGCTTCTGGCAAAATCTATCGGGGAAGTACCAGGGATGGATGACTATATCTATTATCAGATGGGACAGTCCTACAATATCCTGGAGGAATACGATAAGGCGATTGAGGCGTATGACATGTGCCTGGAGGTCAACCACAATCCGGACAAAAGATTTATGTGCCTCTGCCTGGAGGCCTATGCGGACTGCCTGATAAAGGTCCAGAATCCAGAAGACGCCTACAGGCTGCTTGATATGAACAGGGAGTATCTGACAACGACGAGACTGCGCTATCTTTTTGGTAGGGCCGCGCACATGTGCGGGGATTATGGGACGGCGATCGGATTTCTGACAGGGGTTACGGATGCGGCGGACTTTGAGCGGCTTGGGGAGAATACATATGACACTTACGCAAGAATATTTGCAATTCTTGGAGAGACCGGGCAGACGGACAAAATCGGGGCCTGGCAGGACAAGTTGGCGGAATATGGCAGAATGCACGGAAAACAGATTACGTTTGCGAGAAAGGAGGCGTAGGTTCCACATGATAGAGATTACAAAGCTCAACGGCACAAAGCTTTTGGTTAACACCAGTCTGATTGAGACCGTTGAAGAGACACCCGATACGGTTATTACGTTAACTGACGGCAAAAAAATTATTGCCAAAGAAAGTAGACATGAGATCAAAAATTTAGTAAAATTAACAAGGCAGGAATATTTTAAAGGAATCCTGAGCGCGGAAACCTCATAAAACCTGTGAGGGAAGCGGTGGGAGTACTATGCAATTGGTTGGGATAATGTAGCAAATTGAGAAAATTTGAGAAAATTTTCAGAAAATTGTTGCAATTTATGTAACCTTACAGTATGATATACATATGGAGAAAAAGGCATACGGGATAATATTGTGCCTTTTGATCAGATTGAAACTTAACGAAAAAGGGGTGTGTAAAAGTGGATATAGCGTCTTTGGTGGGAATGATCGTGTGCTTTGGCCTGGTTTTGTATGGTATGATTGACTCGGCAGGTGGTATGAGCGGAATATGGTATTTCCTGAATATGCCGTCAGCACTGATTACCTTTGGCGGTGCGGTATTCGCGACGATGATGTCGGTGAGTATGCCAAACTTCGTCGGCGGTCTCAAAAGTATCGGATTGATCTTCAAACCGGTCAATGTCAATGTCCCGGAGATGATCGCGAAGATTATTGAGTTGTCCAATGTCGCGAGAAAGGAAGGTCTTCTTTCTCTGGAGGAGGCAGCGGGAAACCTTGAGGATGAATTTATGAAAAAAGGCATCATGCTGATCGTTGACGGTACGGATCCAGAACTGGTAAGAGGGATCTTGGAGACAGAGATGAACAGTATTGACAGCAGACATAAGTTGAGATCAGGATTCTGGGACAATCTGGGTGCGATGGGCCCTGCGTGGGGAATGATCGGTACACTGGTTGGCCTGATTTGTATGTTAAATAACATGTCCGACCCAACATCGATTGGTCCTAAGATGGGTGTTGCGCTGATTACGACATTCTACGGTTCCATGCTTGCAAACTGGATCTGTACGCCGACTTCCGGCAAGCTGCAGGCGAACAATACTGTGGAGATGCAGGCAAAGGAGATCATGATAGAGGGACTCCTCTCCATACAGGCCGGCGAGAACCCGCGCGTAATCGAGGAGAAGCTCAAATCCTTCCTGTCACCTAAGGAAAGACCTTCACAGGAGGAGAATGGAGCAGGTGCTGGAGGTGAAGCTTAATGGCGAAAAAGAAAGAAGAGTTCAAGCTTCCACCTGGAACTCCGGCGCCCTGGATGAGTACCTTTTCAGACATGATGACATTGTTGATGTGTTTCTTCGTGCTGCTGTTCTCCATGTCGGAGGTTGATGCGGCCAAGTTTGAGGAGGTTGCCAAATCCTTTCAATCGACCATCAGCATTTTCAGGGCTGGATCGAAGGCAGTCGGCGATGGTATCCTGGTGAGCAACGGTGTAAGTCAGCTTAATATGCTTGATGAGTACATAAATTCAAGTGGTAAAACTGCAGAATCAACAACTACGAATCCAGATCCGACAAAGGCTGGTGGTTCGGCGGATGAGAAGTTGCAGGAGGCTGCAGAGCAGCTTGAGATGACGCAGGAGGAGATTGAATCACTGCGGGCGGCGATTGCTGAGCTTGAGGAGGAGAAGCTGAAGCTCTCTGAGGAGCTTGCGGAGAAGATCGAGGAGGCGCTTGCGGAGAGCATGATGACAGATCTGGTGGAGGTGGACTTTAACGCGGATTATGTCACCCTTACACTCAACGGTGCATTCCTGTTTGACTCGGGAAGGGCGGATATTAAGCCGGACGCTTTACCAGTGTTAAATAAGATTGGTGTGCTCTTGACAAAGTATGCTGATTCGGATATTGAGATTGAAGGCCATACGGACTCAGTTCCTTTAAATGGGGGCCGGTATGAGAACAATGATGTGCTTAGCAGCTACAGGGCCCTTGCGGTTTTTGATTACCTTAAGGAAAATGCGTCACTCGATCCGGGTATTGTGAAGCATTCTGGCAGAGGGGAGTATATGCCGATTGCCGACAATGCGACGCCTGAGGGAAGGGCAAAAAACAGACGTGTTGAGATAAAAATATATAATGCCTTGAGTTCGCATTAATAAATGAAAGGGGAATAGAAATGAAACGAAATCTGTTGTCAATTATTATTCTGGCATTGCTTGTTGTCAATATCGTGTTGTCAGCGATTATGATGGTGAGCGTGTCAAGTGCTTCCAGAAAAACAGCATCACTTGTGGCGGATATTTCATCGCTTGTCGGTATCGAGATTAACGGGCTGCCGCAGTCAGAGCATACACAGACTGTGTCTATGGCTGACACAGCTGTCCACAATGTTGAGGGAGAGTTGACGATTCCTTTAAAGAAGGGTGAGGACGGAAAAGATCATTATGCTGTAGGCAGTGTGTCCCTGTCCTTAGATACCAAGAACGAGGATTACAAGAATTATTCCGAGACAATGTCCAGCATGGACGGCATTATCAAGGATATCGTGTTCGAGGTTATGGGAAAATATACCGTAGATGAGGCGAGAACCAGTTCTGAAACGATCAAGGAGGAGATCCTGACAAAGCTCCAGAAACGTTTTGAATCAACATTTATTTACAGTGTGTCATACAACTTCCTCTATAATTAATATTGATGCAATCACTGCATGGGGAGTTAGGAATGAGTAGGATTTATCAATATGTAGGGGGTGATTAACTACATGGGAGAGGTATTATCACAAAGCGAAATAGACAGTTTGCTGGCAGCCTTAAGCTCCGGTGAACTTGATGTGGAGGATATGCAGGAGAAGGACGAGCGACAAGCCAAGAATTATGACTTTAGCCGGCCTGCAAAATTCTCGAAGGAGCATCTAAGAACGTTAAACATGATTTTTGACCATTATGGAAGACTGTTATCAACAAACCTCCCTGTATACCTGAGAAAAAATGTACAGGTTAGTGTAGCAAGTTCCGAGACTGTAACTTTTGCAGAGTTTTCCAATGCCCTGTCCAACCCAGTACTGCTCACGGTCGTCAATTTCTCGCCGATGCCAGGCACGATCATTATGGAGTTGACAAGTGGGCTGGGATATGCGATTATAGACCGGATGCTTGGTGGCCGGGGAGAAGCGCTTGACAAGACAAGGGATTTTACGGAAATAGAGATGAGTATTATAGAGCGGATTATGGTCATCTGTATGCAGCTTCTCAGGGAACCGTGGAAAAATGTTGCGGAGGTCAATCCGTATCTTGAAAGGATTGAGACAAATCCGCAGTTTGCCCAGATCATATCGCCCAATGACATGGTGGCGCTTGTGACCATGAATGTCAAGATCGGCGATGTGGAAGGTTTGATGAATGTGTGTCTTCCGTTTTTTACGCTGGAAACTGTTATGGACCGCCTGAATACGAAGTTCTGGTATTCTAGCTTGCAGAAAATGGATGACGAGGATTATGAGCAGTTTATCGAATCGATGATTCGCAGGGTGGACGTTCCTGTTAAGGCAGTTCTTGGAAAGAGCGTCATAACAGTGAATGATTTCGTAAATATACAGGTGGGGGATATCATACGGCTTGATTCTAAGGTTGATGACGAACTTGATGTGTATGTGGGGGATATTAAAAAATTTAGTGCTGTGCCGGGCGCAAGCAAAGAGGCCTACGCAGTAAGGGTAACATCAGTAGTGAGGGAGGAGGAATAAGACAATGGATGGTATGTTATCTCAGGATGAAATCAATGCATTGTTGAACGGTGTAGATTTGTCAGCGGATTCCGGTGCGTCAGATACAGCGGGGAGTTCGGATGGGGTGGAGCTCACCGATATAGAAAAAGATGCGATAGGAGAGGTAGCCAATATCAGTATGGGTACTTCGGCCACAACACTTTTTTCTCTTGTAAACAAGAAGGTTAATATTACAACGCCTGTCGTAGAGATGTGTAACTGGCAGGACGTGCTAGATGCCTATGAGCGGCCCTGTGTGTTTATCCAGATTAAGTACACGGTCGGGTTAAACGGCACAAATATTCTGGTATTAAAGGAACATGATGTAAAGGTTATCACAGATTTGATGATGGGGGGTGACGGTACAAATGTTGAGGGAGAGCTTAGCGAACTGCATCTAAGTGCCATTTCAGAAGCCATGAATCAGATGATGGGCTCCTCGTCAACATCGCTTTCTTCCATGCTTGGCAAGACAATTGATATCAGCCCGCCAGAGTCAAGCCTTGTCGATCTTCATTCTAAGGATCCGGGAGAACTTTCACCGTTCCTTGAGGATCGGTTTGTCAAGATTTCGTTTAGAATGCAGATTGACGATCTGGTAGATTCCACATTGATGCAGTTGTATCCGCTTGATTTTGCCAAGTCGGTTTATGAGACCTTTATGGCACAGCAGATGGGTGGAGCGCCAGAATCAGCTCCGGCGCCAAGTCCAGCGCCAGCTCCTGCAGCGCCAAGCCCGGCACCAGCGCCAGCTCCTGCAATGGATATGGGCATGCAGCCGCAGATGGGAATGCCGCAGGGTGGATACGGGATGCAGCCACAGATGGGAATGCCGCAGGGTGGATACGGGATGCAGCCACAGATGGGAATGCCTATGGGGTATGGGATGCCAAATGTAAGTATACAGCCTGCACAGTTCCAGAATTTTGCACAGGGACAGGGCGAGATGGTCAGTGCAGAGAGTATCGGTCTGATCAGGGATGTGCCGCTGGAGGTTACAGTAGAACTTGGAAGAACCAGCAAATCCATTTCAGATATTCTGGAGTTTGCCCCTGGTACGATTATAGAGCTCGATAAGATTGCCGGTGAACCGATCGATGTGCTTGTGAACGGCAAGTTTGTCGCAAAGGGTGAGGTGGTTGTCATCGAGGAGAGCTTTGGCGTGAGAATTATGGAAATAATAAAATAATTTTATTATAAAGAGCTATATTATTTCAAATAATGTTTTTGATTTTAGAAAGGACAAGATTGATTATGGGGAAGAGAATACTGATCGTAGACGACGCTGCATTCATGCGAATGATGATAAAGGATATACTGACGAAAAACGGATATGAGATTGCAGCTGAGGCTGAGAATGGAAAAATTGCAGTTGACAAGTACAAGGAGGCATCACCGGATCTGACACTTCTTGATATCACAATGCCTGAGATGGATGGTATCCAGGCGCTCAAGGCAATCAAGGCGATTGACCCGGGAGCGAATGTAATCATGTGTTCGGCTATGGGACAGCAGGCAATGGTTATTGAGGCAATTCAGTCTGGTGCAAAGGACTTTATTGTAAAACCTTTCCAGGCGGAGCGCGTTCTGGAAGCAGTCAAGAAGGTTGTAGGCTAGAGAGTATGCTTTTATCATCGACATCAAAAAGGTTTGACTCCATCGGACAGTTGTTGACCATGACAATGATATTTATATTTGTTTTGGCTCTTACATATTTTGCCACAAAGCTCACTGCAGGTCTTCAGAAAGGAAGGCTTGCAGGTTCTAATGTGGAACTGCTAGATACTGTTAAGATTGCGCCGGCCAAATATATCCAGGTTGTGCGGATTGGAAGCAGATATTTTTCTTATGTGGTCTGCAAGGATACTGTGACTTTGCTGGGGGAAGTGACAGAGGACGATATTGCAGCTCCTGGCAGGGAAGAGAAGGCTGTGCAGACAGCCAGTATCAATTTCAAAGAGATATTTGATAGGCTTAGGAAGCAGCAGTGAAGAGTGTTTTCTGTAAGAGTTTGGGTTGACAAACAATTGTGTGAGGCATAAGGATAATTTGATATGAAGAATAAGAGCAAGCAATATAACATTTGTCAGGAATTGCGAAAGATCGCGTGTATGTTTTGTGCCATAATTGTGATACTTTTGGCAGATATCGCAGTGGTTTATGCGACGGCTGAAGATGATGCTGCGCAGGCAGGACAGATATTGGACAACCATCTAGAGGAGAATGAGAACCGGACAAATATTGATGATCCCGGTACAGCCCAGACAGGTGAAGATCTTCAGAAATTGAATATTGCCAATAATCTTACAATTACGTATGACAGTGGAAACGGGGAGCTCAATGGAAATCTGCGTATCCTGTTGATTCTGACAGCAATTGCAGTACTGCCGATTCTTTTGGTAACGATGACTTCCTTTACCAGAATCCTGATTGTGCTGCATTTTACGAGACAGGCCTTGAATACACAGTCAGCGCCTCCAAATCAGGTGTTGATTGCGATTTCATTATTTCTGACTTTCTACATCATGCAGCCGGTATTTGCAAAGGTCTATACAGAGGCGGTGGTTCCGTATGATGCAGGGGAGATTGGGTTTGAAGAAGCGATTCAGTTTGCGGCCGATCCCATGAGACAGTTTATGTTTGAACAGACACAGAGGGACGATATTGCAGTGTTTATGGAGATGGCAAACGTGGCTTGGGACGGTGAGACGCTCTCTCAGGTGCCGACAACCGTACTGATTCCGTCCTTTATTGTCAGTGAGCTTCGCTCGGCCTTTATTATAGGTTTTGAGATTTATGTGCCGTTTATCGTGATTGATATGGTAGTGGCGTCCGTATTGATGAGTATGGGTATGATGATGTTGCCGCCAACGACGATTTCCATGCCGTTTAAGATTCTGTTGTTTGTTCTGGCAGACGGGTGGAATGAGGTGATTGTCAATCTGGTGAGGACTTTTCTCACTTGATGAAGGATATCAGGAAAAGTGCTTATCGGATTGAAGCTTTTTATGCTTGTTTTGTGAAAAAGAGGAAGTGACAGAGTCGTTTTGCTGATCGGGAAAGGGGTTGTGGTGACGCGATGACAACAGAATTGGTGACAGATATTATGAAAGAGGGGCTGTATGTAGTACTAAAAACTGCCGCGCCTCCATTGATTGTATCGCTGGTGATCGGGCTTGCCATCAGTATCTTTCAGACAGTAACTTCCATACAGGAGCAGACACTTACCTTTGTGCCAAAGATTGTAGGCATGTTTCTGTGTCTGATGCTTTTGGGGGACTGGATGTTGAACAATATGACAACCTACATGACAGATTTGTGGCAGAATTTTTCTGTGCATATCAGATAGAGGGGAGCAGGGCGGCACAGTATGGTAAATTATACTTTTTCCATGTCTGAATTGGAATATTTTCTGTTTGTGTTTGTGCGGATTGCAACCTTTGTCTTTGTGGCCCCCTTTTTCAGCACCAGGGGTGTGCCAAATAATGCCAAAATTGCACTGAGTGTCTTTGTTGCCTATATTATGTATAGCTTTGGTCCGGAGCATACGTATCCGGAGTACAATACCATACTTGGATTTGCCACAGTTGTGTTGAAGGAAGTGTCGGTGGGGTTGCTGATTGGATTGGCCGCCCAGATGTGTACTTCCATTGTTTTATTTGCGGGAAGGATCATCGACATGGAGGTGGGACTTTCCATGGCAAATGTGTTTGACCCCACCACGAACGAGCAGGCTTCCATCACGGGAGCCCTGATGCAGTATGGTGTTATGATGATTTTGTATACGACTGGGCTTCACAGATATCTGCTTAAAGCGCTGATGGAGACGTTTATTCTGATACCAGTCAGTGGTGTACAGATCAATACCGACAGATTGCTAGAGTCCCTCATTATATTTCTAAGTGATTATATTGTGATTGGATTCCGGGTATGTCTGCCGGTGTTTGCTAGTATTACACTGATGAATATTGTGCTGGGATTGCTGGCGAAGCTTGCACCGCAGATGAACATGTTTTCGGTTGGTATCCAGCTTAAACTGCTGGCAGGGCTTAGTGTGATCATGGTAACTATCACACTGCTTCCCGATGTCTGTAATTTTATTACAACGCAGATGCAGCAGATGATTGTTTCAATGGTGGAGGGCCTGATGTGATATTGGAATATAATCTACAATTCTTTGCGCAGGAAGGACCTGGCGGTGAGAAGACAGAGGAGCCGACTGCCAAGAAGAAACAGGATACCCGTAAGGACGGTAAGGTTCCCAAAAGTAAGGAATTGTCAAGCGGCGTGGAGCTGATTGCACTCTTTTTGATATTGAAGTTCTGGGTTGGCCATATGGGTGAGAACTTTATGGAGCTCTTTGGTGAGATTTATGAGAAGTTTCCGGCGTATACAACTTACTGGAACGGGCGTATTGTGAAAGAAGATTACACTGTTTTGATCAACAATGTATATGTGGAGTTGCTAAAACAGCTGCTTCCTTTTTTTGCAGTCGGAATTGTCATCGCGGTCGGCGTGAACATGCTGCAGTTTAAGTTTCAGGTTTCCACGAAACCGCTGAAACCCAAATTTAGCAAGCTCAATCCAGTTTCCGGTGCAAAGAGGCTGTTTTCCAAGGATAAGATTATTGAACTTCTAAAGTCAATTGCCAAGGTTGTTTTGATTATGGCGATCGTGTATTCGACAATAAAGGATAACTGGGTATATCTTGTCCAGTTTTATGGAATGCCGCTCAACCAGGCAATCGAGCTGATTGGCAGTATTGTGATTAATATGGGGCTTAAGATTTCCCTTGTGTTTATGATTGTGGCGTTTGCGGATCTGTTTTATCAGCGGCGCAAATTTAACAACGATATCAAGATGACGAAGCAGGAGGTCAAGGACGAGTACAAGAACGCAGAAGGTGATCCGCAAATTAAGGGAAAGATGCGTGCCAAGATGCGTGAAGCGTCACAGAGGCGTATGATGCAGGACGTGCCCAAAGCGGACGTGGTGATCACGAACCCGACACATTATGCAGTGGCACTTCGGTATGATGCCTCGACGGGCTCTGCACCAGTTGTTCTTGCCAAGGGTGCGGATTATGTGGCACAGAAGATTAAGGAGATTGCGCGTGAGAACCATGTAGAGATTGTGGAGAACAAACCGCTTGCCCGTATGCTGTATGCCAACGTGGACATTGGGCAGGAGGTGCCGCCTGAGCTGTACCAGGCCGTGGCGGAGGTACTTGCGATGGTGTACAAAATGCAAGGAAAGATCTGATATGGAATCAGCTTTAGAATCAATGGATATAAGTTGACATAAAGTATTGAAATGTGGAAGATGAAAATTGTATTATGTTAACAAAAATGAAGCTCTGTGTTCAGGTTGATACTGGGAAAAACCAGGATCAATTGTAAAAAAGCACAGAGTTTTTTGTTTTAATTTGTGTAAGTATTATAAAAAATTAAAAAAATCGAAAAACTTACAAATTATTATATACAAATTATGTTAATTGTGCGATAATATGAAATAAGAAAGTAACTGTTCAGGATTGGTTTTTGTGTTATGCCACGGAAACCATTCAAAACAATAGGGGATTATTTATTAGGAGTTAAGGGGGAGTCAGAGACATGAAGATGAAAAAAGCGGACATAGGAGTAGCCCTTTATGTACTTGGCGCTATGATTATGTTGATTGTGCCAATCAGTAATACCATGCTGGATATACTGCTTGCGATCAATATTTCGCTTGCCTTCACAATTTTGTTTACGACGATGTTTGCAAAAGAGGTTCTGGACCTGTCATTTTATCCGACCATTTTGCTGTTCACGACGATCTTTCGAATCGCGCTGAACGTATCATCGACACGTCTGATTTTATCGACGGGAAATCCGGGAAACGTCGTGGCGACTTTTGGTAATTTTGTGGGTGGCGGTGATCTTGTCATCGGTATTGTCGTGTTTATTATCTTGATCATCGTACAGTTTGTCGTCATCAACAAAGGTTCAGAGCGTGTGGCTGAGGTTACAGCGCGATTTACGCTGGATGCCATGCCTGGTAAACAGATGGCGATTGACGCAGATTTGAATACAGGTGCCATCACAGACGCGGAGGCAAAGGTCCAGCGGGAGAAGCTCCAGCAGGAGGCCAGCTTCTTTGGTAGTATGGACGGTGCTGTCAAGTATGTAAAGGGAGATGCAACCGCTGGTCTGATCATTACTTTTGTCAATATTGTCGGCGGTATTATAATGGGTGTTTTGCGGCAGGGCATGGATGTCGGCGCCGCAGTAGATAAGTATACAATCCTCACGATAGGTGACGGTCTGGTTAGCCAGATTCCATCACTTCTTATTTCGTTGTCAACAGGTATTCTTGTCACAAAGGGTTCCAAGGAGGCCGACTTTGGTACGGTGCTTGTTAACCAGCTTTTTGGTATACCAAAGGTATTGTATATGGTGGGTGCGGTGCTTGCCTTTCTGGGGTTAGTGACACCGCTCAACCCATTGATTTTCGTTATCCTGGGTGTTATTTTTATCATATGCGGGCGCATGATCGCGTCCACGATTGAGACGGCAAGTATCGAGGCGGAGGCCGATACAGAGGAGGATACAGCAGATGAGATCCGCAGACCGGAAAATGTCAATTCGCTGTTACAGGTTGATCCAATAGAATTGGAGTTTGGATATGGTATTATTCCGCTTGCTGATGTCAACCAGGGCGGCGACCTCTTAGACCGCGTGGTCATGATAAGGAGGCAGATTGCGCTTGAACTTGGTACGGTTGTGCCGATTATCCGCCTGCGTGATAATATCCAGCTGAACCCGAACCAGTATATCATAAAAATCAAAGGTATTCAGGTCAGTGAGGGTGAGATTTTATTTGACCATTATATGGCGATGAATCCGGGGTTTGTGGAGGAGGAGATTTCGGGCATTCCGACTTTTGAGCCATCGTTTCATTTGCCGGCCATATGGATTACGGAGAACCAGCGGGAGCGTGCGGAGAGTGTTGGCTATACCGTGGTGGATCCGCCGTCAATCATCGCGACCCATCTGACAGAGATTATCAGACAATATCTTGCGGACTTGCTCACGAGACAGGATGTGCAGAACCTTGTCAACAATGTCAGGGAGACGAATCCTTCGCTGGTGGAGGAGCTTGTTCCAAAGCTTTTAGGACTTGGCGATATTCAGAAGGTATTGCAGAATCTCCTAAAGGAAGGTATTTCCGTGCGGGATCTTGTCACAATCTTTGAGACACTTGCCGATCATGCGGCGTCCACAAGGGATACGGATATTCTGACAGAGTATGTAAGGCAGAGCTTAAAGCGTGCCATATCAAACAAATATTTCCCAATCAATGAGACAACGAGCGTGGTCACGCTAGACCCAGGGCTCGAGCAGGAGATTATGGGAAGTGTGAAGCAGACAGAGCAGGGTGCGTACCTGACGCTTGATCCAGAGAAGACCAAGACAATCATGGCTTCTGTGGAATCAGAGGTAGGAAAGCTCGAGAAGCTTGGCAAGAATCCGATCGTGATAACCTCACCGATTGTCAGGATGTATTTTAAGAGGCTGACAGAGGATTATTACAAGGATCTGGTAGTGGTATCATACAATGAAATCGATTCAAACGTTGAATTACAATCAGTAGGAATGGTGACAGCATGATAATAAAGAAATTTCAGGGGAAAACAAAGGAAGAGGCACTTGAGAGTGCAAGAAAGGAGCTTGGCGAGGGCATCGTCGAGATGAATGTCAAGGCGATCAAGGCAAAGGGCATTATGAGTCTCTTCAGGGGAACACGTTTTGAGGTGACAGTTGCCAAGGAAGAGGAGAACGAGAAATACAGTGTGGCGCCTGCGAGCGAGGTAGAGAAGGATGGCGTGGCGGTCAGCCTAAGCCAGGGTGCGTCAGGAAACGGGAGTTCAGGAAAAATTATACCGATGAAGCAGCCAGAGAAAAAAGATTCCGCAGTGGAGGACACGAAGGCTTCCGGTGACGCCTTTGCGGTAGGGCAGGCGGTTGCTGACGCGCTTGCTGCATTTCCTGTGCAGAAGTCGGATTTGACAAGGACAGAGGCCGACAAGGAGAGGGAGAAGGGCGAGACCAAAATAAATGAGCCGACAAGGGAGAATCTGAGGGGAAATGGTCTAGAGGAGAAGCTGGATAATCTCCAGAACCTGATCGAGAAGCAGCTTTCACAGCAGGAGAGCAAGCCACAAGCAGACGAGGTAAAAGCTGCTGACGGGGAGAAGAAGGAGGAGAACACGGAGCGTGTAAACTTCTTAAAGCTTTTGTATAACAAAATGACCGACAATGAGATCTGTGACAGATACGCAAAAGAGATCATCGATGAGATTGACAGGAACTGCAAGGCCGATGTCACAATGGATTTTATGCTCTCAGAGATTTACCAGAGAATGATACTCAAACTGGGAAAGCCCTATGTTATGGAGGAGGATGAAAAGACGCCCAAGGTGGTATTTTTTGTAGGCCCGACGGGTGTGGGCAAAACGACAACAATCGCAAAGATTGCATCCTCTTTCAGGGTGGAGCACAAGAAAAAAGTTGCGCTGCTCACAGCGGATACATACAGGATAGCGGCGGCGGAACAGCTTAGGACATATGCCAATATCCTAGAGGTGCCGTTCCGGGTTGTGTACACGGCCAAGGAGATAACAGACGCTGTTGAGGACTTTAAGGAGTACGACTACATATTGGTGGATACGACAGGGCATTCGCCCAACAACGAAGCGCAGTGTGAGAGCATGAGTGACCTGATTCACTCGGTTGATGCGAATGCTTCTAAGGAGGTGTTTCTCGTGCTGTCCGCCTCAACAAAATACAGGGATTTGATGAGGACTGCCGATATTTACAAAGAAATTACAGACTATAAGCTGATCTTCACAAAGCTCGACGAGACGACTACACTAGGAGACATCTACAATCTCAAGCTGTATACAGGTGCGACGCTTTCCTATGTGACATGTGGTCAGAATGTACCGGATGATATTGAGTATTTTAATCCACAGTCAACGGTAAAGCAGTTGCTCGGAGGAAGGCGCTGATAGGAGGGTAATATATGGTGGATCAGGCGGAACAGTTAAGAAATGTGATTAAATTGAATCCAATACCAAGGCCGCTCTCCAGAGTAATAACGGTGACAAGTGGAAAAGGTGGAGTGGGGAAATCCAATACCTCCATAAATCTTGCATGCCAGTTCAAGAAATTGGGAAAGAGAGTTATAATATTGGATGCAGATTTTGGACTTGCCAATATAGAGATTATGTTCGGAACGGTTCCAAAGCATAATTTGTGTGATTTGATTTATCAGGGAAAGGATATTACAGATATCATAACATGGGGGCCTATGGACATAGGTTTTATATCGGGGGGATCTGGAATTGCGGGATTATCCAATTTAAGCAGGGACTACTTAAATTATATCATACAGAATCTTGCAAAACTTGACGCGATTGCCGATATTATTATTATAGATACCGGCGCGGGGATCTCTGACGCGGTGCTGGATTTTCTGGTCGCAAGCGGCGAAATCCTGGTTGTGGCCACACCAGAACCCACGTCAATCACAGATTCCTATTCGCTGTTAAAGGCACTAAACCGCCATCCGCGCTTTTCGAGGGAATACTCAAAAATTATGGTGATTGCCAACAAGGTGTCCGGCGTGGCTGAGGGTGAGATTATGTATAATAAGCTTGAGACAGTGGTGAGCCGTTACCTCAAGCTTCCAGTATCGTATCTAGGTTCTATACCGCAGGATTGTCATTTGGAGGATGCTGTGATGCAGCAGACGCCTGTGAGTATGCAGAGCCCCAATGCAAAGTCTTCCATCGCGTTTGAGAGAATGGCATATGTCCTGATGGACAAGGAATATGACAAATCACTGATCAAGCGGGGGATGGCTGCATTTTTCTCGCATATTGTGGCGGGAAATAAAAAAATGGGATAACGAAATCAGGAGGAGTCTATGATAGAGAAATTTATATCACCAGGTGATAAGCTGGAGCTAAAATCGACAGTCAGCGTGGTGCTCCCTGATGGTACAGAAGGCGTGAAGACTTACAGGACTTCGGTGTATGATATTCTGGACGATGGACGGCTTGAACTGGTGATGCCAATGGAGCAGACAAAACTGGTGTTGCTTCCGATTGACGGAGAGTATGATGTGTGTTTTTTTTCCCACGGGGGAATGTACCGCGCAGATGTCAGGATTGTGGACAGACAGAAAATCAATGGCACTTATATTCTGGTTGTTGAGATGATCAGCAATCTTCACAAATTTCAGAGGAGGGAATATTATAGATTTAACTGTGTTGTTGATATGAAGGCGCGGGAGATGACCAGGCAGGAGCTTTTGGCTTTTGCAAAGGGCAGTACATACCTGGTATCTGAGGAGGGTATGGTGCGAGGCGTGATTGTTGACATCAGCGGCGGCGGGACACGCTTTGTGTCGAGACAGAAGTTCAATGAGGACAGTATTATTATGATGTGTTTTGAGCTGCCGATCATGGAGAGTGAGCGGTCTTTTCTGTTAGCAGCAAAGGTTATTTATTCAGGTGAGATTGAAAACAGGACAAACGAGTATGAAAACCGTGTCAAATTTGAGTTTATAGATACCGCGACGAGGGAAGAGATTATTAAGTATATTTTTGATGAGGAAAGAAAAAACAGAAAAAATGGAAAGGGTCGTTGAATAGTATGATAATGAACACAAATGCTCCAAAAACTAAGAAAAAAATTCTAGTTGTTGATGATTCTGCACTTATGAGAAGAGTTATGTGTGATATAATCAATTCAGATGAACGGTTCCAGGTAGTGGAACAGGCTTTTGATGGTCTGGCAGCATATGAGCTTCTCAAAAAGAATCAGTACGATGGTGTCGTCCTTGATGTGAATATGCCTAAGATGAATGGAATCCAGTTCCTGCGTGCGCTGCAAAAAGACAAGATTCGGGCGCGTATCATGATGGCCAGCACCGATACCAAAGACGGTGCGAAGGTTACGATGGAGGCGCTTGACCTTGGCGCGATCGATTTCATAGAGAAACCGGTGAATATTGTATATCTGAAGAGCAGCGGATTCAAGGACCAGTTCCTAGATACACTTCAGGCGGTGGTGACAAGCCGTCAGACCAACATTTCTGCGGCGCCTGTCCTGACGAGGGAGAAGCAGGACGAGAATACGCAGAAGCTTGTGAACATTGTCAGGAAGAGCAAGCCGGTAGTGAGCGGGCAGAAGATTGTGGCGCTCGCGTGTTCGACGGGAGGTCCCAAGGCGCTTCAGAGTGTTGTGCCAAGGTTGCCGGCAGAGCTTGCGGCACCTGTCCTGATCGTCCAGCACATGCCAAAAGGATTTACACAATCCCTCGCGGAGCGGCTTGATTCCATGAGTAAGATCAAGGTCAAGGAGGCGGCCGAGGGTGATGTGCTTGAGAACGGCGTGGTGTATATCTCTATGGGCGGCAAACACATGAATGTGGCGACCAAAGGGGGACGATCGGTGATTACATATACGGATGAACCGCCAAGGGAAGGCGTGAAGCCGTGTGCAAATTATATGTATGAGTCCTTAAAGTCAAGCAGCTATGCGCAGGTTGTCTGTGTGGTACTGACTGGTATGGGAGCGGATGGCACCAAGGGAATCGTGAATTTGGAAACTTCAAAAAAAATACACGTTATCGCACAGGATGAGGCATCATCCACGGTGTATGGAATGCCCAAGGCAATCGCTGCGACAGGACTGGTGAACCAGGTGGTTTCACTGGATAACGTGGCCCAGGAAATTATTATGAGTGTGGGGGTCAGGTAGAATGGATACAAGTCAATATCTTGATATTTTCCTTGATGAATCAAAGGAGCATTTACAGAATCTGAGCGATCAGATTATGGAGCTGGAGCAGAATCCTGAAAATATGGATACGATCAATGAGATTTTCAGGGCGGCCCATTCCCTAAAAGGTATGGCGGGTACAATGGGATACAAGCGTATGCAGACGCTTACCCATGACATGGAGAACGTATTTTCAGAGGTCCGGAATGGTACTTTTAAGGTACAGCCAGGGATGATTGACATTTTGTTCAAGAGTCTAGATGCGCTTGAGGAGTACGTCAACAATATCCAGCAGACGACAGAGGAAGGGACAAATGACAATCAGGATCTGATTGACGCACTGAACAGCATCCTGAAAAATAACGGTGAGGTCGTGACAGGTGACAGTGCACCCAAGGCGGATGCGGGCGCAGCGGCCCCGGCAGAAAAGGGCACATCCGGCAATGGCAATAGTGCCAAGGGGGAGAAGTGGCAGGAGATCAAGATTAATGACACAGAGAAGATGCTCATTGACAAGGCGTACAGCGAAGGACTGAAGGTTTACGGCGTGACGGTCTATGTCGAGGAAGCGTGTGTATTAAAAGCTGCGAGGGCATTTCTGGTGTTTAAGGCATTAGAGAAGCTCGGAGAGATTATCGTGTCAGCCCCGACAGCGCAGGATATCGAGGATGAGAAGTTCGAACTGACGTTCAGTATGATTTTCATATCTGGCAGTACAGCTGATGAGATTAAGGAGGCTGTCAAGAGTGTGTCCGAGATTGAGGAGGCATACTGCACAGAGTATACATCAGCAACACCCGCGAAGCCTGCTGAGCCGGAGAAACCGGTGGAGAGCAAGCCGTCGGAGGAGTCCAAGCCCGTTGTGGCAGCGCCAGTGCCAAAGGCGGCGGCCCCGGCCCCGGCAGCGTCGCCAGGTCCCGCGGCAAAGACGACAGCAGCTTCAGCATCGGCAAAACCCGCAGCACAGCCTGTAGTAAACAGGACTGTCAGGGTTGATATCGAGAAGCTTGACAACCTGATGAATTTGGTCAGTGAGCTTATTATTGCGAAAAACTCGCTGATTTCGGCCACTGCGGCAGTTGAGGAGAATAAGGGCGACAACGGATCTGTCAATGAACAGATTGAGTATCTTGAGAGTGTTACTACAAACCTTCATGAGTCTGTCATGAAAGTCCGAATGGTGCCAATCGAGAGTGTTGTTGCTAAGTTCCCGCGCATGATCAGGGATCTGTCAAAGAAGCTTGACAAAATGGAACTGTACATGACTGGTGAGGATACAGAGCTTGATCGTACCGTTGTCGATGAGATAGGCGATCCGCTGATGCACATGCTTAGAAACTCTGCAGACCACGGCTTAGAGCCCAATGATGTGCGTGTTGCAAACGGTAAGCCGGAGGTTGGTTCTATCTTCTTAGATGCTTATCAGGATGGGAACAATGTCGTGATCGAGGTGCGTGACGATGGCGGCGGAATCAATGTGGAGGCTGTTAGAAATAAAGCGATTGAGCGCGGTACAGTGACCCCGGAGCAGGCGGAGACGATGACCGAGAAGGAGATTATCGATCTTTTGTTCCTGCCAAGTTTCTCCACGGCCAAGAAGGTGTCGGATGTATCAGGGCGGGGTGTCGGACTTGACGTAGTAAAGTCAAAGATAGAGTCGCTAAGCGGTGAGGTTGAGGTCAAGAACCGTTTTGGTGAGGGTTCCTCATGGATTATCAGACTGCCGCTGACACTTGCTATTATCCAGGCGCTCATGGTTGTTATCGGTGATGAGAAATATGCGATTGCATTGGGTTCCATCCAGACAATTGAGGATGTCCTGCCAGAGGACATCAAGCTTGTGCAGGCTAAGGAAGTAATCCATATTCGCGGGACAGTCATCCCTATTATCAGGATGGATAAGGTTCTTGAGATTCCGTCAAGAGGGGATGAGGACAATAAGAATAAGAATCTCACTGTCATTATCGTAAAGAAGGGTGACAAGCAGGCTGGTTTGGTTGTGGACGAGTTGATCGGCCAGCAGGAAGTGGTTATCAAGTCAATGGGCAAGTATATCAAGGTGCCTAAGATGATCAGCGGCGCTACGATCTTAGGGAACGGTGAAGTGGCACTGATCCTTGATACCAATGCGTTGATTTAATCCGATAGATAATGAAAGGCAGGGCATAGAATATGGATGAAATAAAAGTATTAGACGAACAGAAGCGGGATATGAGTCTCAACCGCCCCGTAAAGCGTGACACGACACAGTTTATCGTGACGCAGCTTGGCGGTGAGCAGTACGGTATCGATATCAAATATATTTCAAATATTATCAGAATGTCAAAGATAACAAGGGTGCCAAAGGTGCCCGACTATATCAAGGGCGTGATTAATGTCCGTGGTGTTGTCATTCCTACGATCAGCCTTAGGCTGAAGATGGGGCTTCCGGAGGATGAGGTTACAAAAAAGACACGTATCATCATCCTTACGCTGGAGCAGCATGAGTCAATCGGTGTGTTGGTTGATGAGGTAAAAGAGGTTGTGACACTTGACGAGGAGCACATTGAGAGAATGGGCTATGAGAAGGACGAGAAGGAACGGTTTCTC
Organism: uncultured Lachnospiraceae bacterium; assembly: GCA_910588755.1. Taxonomy (GTDB): domain Bacteria; phylum Bacillota; class Clostridia; order Lachnospirales; family Lachnospiraceae; genus COE1. The sequence goes on from CAJUQZ010000006.1 coordinate 41,675, forward strand.
TCAGGTGTAGGTAAGTCTGACGGAAAGCTGATTTCGCTGCTTGACATCACATCAGTGCTGGCAGAAGTGGTTGATGTGTAAAATATTGTGACTTTTGAATGAGGAAAGGCTTAGGTTTTATCATGGCGGAAAATATGAGTTTCGAGAGAGTTACGACGGAATATTATGATGTATTAAAGGAGCTTGGAAACATCGGGGCAGGCAACGCGACAACAGCGCTTGCCCAGATGCTCCAGACCAAGGTGGACATGAAGGTTCCACAGGTCAGGCTTCTGGATTTCAAGGATGTTGGCGTGGTTATGGGCGGAGAAGAGCAGCTTGTTGCGGGCATCTATCTGGCTGTTGAGGGAGATATCACAGGCAGTATCATGTTTATACTTGAAAAGAATGCAGCAAAATCGCTCGTGTCAAAGCTCATGGGAATGCCACCAGCGGAAGGCGGGTTTACAGAGATTGAGATATCCGCGATGAAGGAGATTGGCAATATTATTACAGGAGCCTATCTCAATTCATTGGCGCAGATGACAAATCTTAAGATGATTCCGTCTGTTCCGGACTTAAATATTGATATGCTTAATGCGATACTAAGTGTACCGGCGATTGAATTTGGAATCATAGGGGATCAGATCCTGCTGATACAGACCGTATTTACGGACGATGTAGATCTGAATGGTTATTTTATTCTCATGCCGGATCTTGAGTCGTACTCGAAGATGTTAGCAGGACTTGGGCTGTCAATATAACTATACATTCATAAATTAGCAGCACTAAGTGAGAGAAGGGGTATAGTGAGCGATGGCGAATATAGTTAAAGTAGGGATGGCAGACTTGAACGTGTGCAAAAGCCCTGACGGCATAACGACATTGGGACTTGGTTCTTGTGTAGGAATATGCATCCGGGACCCGGTTGCCAAGGTGGGTGGGTTGGCACATGCCATGCTGCCAGACAGTAAACAGATAGAAAACAATTCAAACAGAGCCAAGTTTGCCGATACAGGAATTGAGGATCTGGTGAAAAAGATCGTGGCAATGGGTGGCAGGAAGACGAGACTGGAGGCTAAGATAGCGGGCGGAGCACAGATGTTCGCTTTTCAGAACAAATCAGACATGGTGCGTGTCGGAGAGCGGAATGTGGAGGCCAGCAAGAAAAAGTTAAGGGAGCTGGGAATTCCGCTGAAAGCCCAGGATACAGGTCTTAATTATGGTCGTACTATCGTATTTTATCCTGAGACGGGTGAGTTGATTATCCGTTCCGCAGGGAAACCTGAAAAGAAGATTTGATTCATTGTATATTAAATAAGGGGATAATAGAATGGGAAATAAGACAGGTCTCATCACACCTTTTTTCATGCTTTTAGCAGGTGCGATTGCGTCTATAATCATGTATGTAAGGGGGTTCGACCTGACAACGATGCTGTGGGGACTGTTGATTGTGCTGGTGATATTTTATATTATCGGTGATATCGCGAGATATCTCTACGCATCGATCAGGCCACGTATCATACCACCTACGGGCGATCTAGAGATGATGGTTCAGAAGGCCAGACTAAACGGCGACCTCACCGGAAATGTCGTTGCTTTTGAAAATGATGAGCAAAAGGATATGGAAGGTATGGATGCGGATGGTTTTATGTCGGACAATATGGAATATGATTCCACAGAATACGGTTCCGCAGAGGATGATTTTGCACAGGGGTATTCAGACGAGGAGCTTCATGATTATGCGGCCGGGGATACGACTGCAGCAATGGAGGGTTATGGGGACAATTAAGCATAACGGGGGATTGGAATGAACGATGCAGCACGCAAAAGGCTTTGGGAGGATTATGCCAGACTGAAAACTCCGGACCTGAGGGAAAAGCTTATACTGGAATATGCGCCACTTGTGAAGGTCGTGGCAGGGCGGCTTAGTATGTACCTTGGTTACAATGTAGAGTATGAGGACCTGGTAAGCTATGGGGTGTTTGGTCTCATTGATGCTATTGATAAGTTTGACAGGAATAAAGAGGTGAAATTCGAAACCTATGCCAGTCTGCGCATCCGCGGGGCGATACTTGACCAGATTCGCAAGATGGACTGGATACCACGCACAATCAGGCAGCGCCAGAAACAGATTGATACGGCAGTGAAGGAGCTAGAACAGCGCAACGGAAGACCTGCTACAGATGCTGAACTTGCAGCGTATATGGGAATCAGCGAGGATGAATTTCTGGACTGGCAAAACCAAGTCAAGGCAGATAATATTATCTCGCTGAATGAGTATGTGGAGCAGGGAAATGATATTTCATCGGAAAAGAGTATCAGCTCTGGTTTCGAGACACCTGAGAGTGTGGTTGAGAAGAGCGAACTCAAAAAGATGCTTGAGGAATCGCTGGAACTGCTGACGGACAAAGAGAAAAAAGTGATTTTGCTGTACTATTATGAAGAGCTTACCTTGAAGGAAATCAGCCGTGTGCTTGAGGTATCCGAATCGAGGATCTCACAGTTGCATACCAAGGCGCTGCAGAAGATGAAGACAAAAATGGGAAATTATATTGGAATCCTGGACTAGCAATTGCAATAATTGCATGGAGGCGTGGCGTATATGAATGGATATTTTCAGTTACAGATGAATGAAAAAGGGGTAAGTTTGTTGTTGTCCCCACCAGTTGGCGATGGGGAGAAGATACGCGTCGCGGAATTAAAAGAGTATCTTAATATAGTAGGAGTACCCTATGATGGCATGGCAATCAACTCAGCCCTGGCAAACATGGGCGATGAGGAAGTTGTCGTTTTTTTGACGCCAATGAAGTTGCCGCCAGTGGATGAGAAATGTACAGTGAATGTAAATTCCGACAAGATGACAGCAATATTGCGGTTGTATCCACCTAGCACAGGCGGGCGTTTGACAAGCAAAGCGCATATCGTCGAACTGATTGCACGCATGAAGGTGCGGGCTGGAATTGACGAGAATGCCATTCTGACGGCATTAGAGGAGCGGCCGTACTGTACAGATATCGTTGTAGCGCGCGGTAAGCTTCCAACACCGGGGCGCGACGGTTCGATTGTGTATCATTTCGATACGGATAACACAGTGCGTCCTGAACTGCGGGAGGATGGGACGGTAGACTTTTTTAAGTTAAACAACCTGCACCAATGTACAAAAGGACAGGTTCTCGCAGAGATTATCCCTGAGGAGAAGGGTGAGAACGGATTCGATGTGTACGGCTCAGTGCTGTTAGCAAGGGAAGTCAAGAAGGCTGTCTTTGACCACGGCAGAAACCTTGAGAAATCAAAGGACGGCCTACAGCTAATCAGCATGGTGGATGGTCACGTGTCACTAGTCCAGAATGCAATCTTTGTGTCGGATGTGTATAGTGTGGAGGATGTTGGCACATCTACAGGAAATATAGAATATCATGGCGATGTGGAGGTCAAGGGAAATGTCTGTGAGAATTTCAGCATTAAGACCGACGGAAATGTTTTTGTGAGTGGCGTCGTGGAGGGTGCAGTTATAGAGGCAGGCGGAAATATTGTCATCGCAAGAGGTATGCATGGACAAAATAAGGGCAGACTAAAAGCAGGCGGAAATATTGTTGCAAAATTCCTCTCCGCGGCAGAGGTCGAGGCAGCTGGCTTTGTTGAGTCGGAGCAGATTCTCAACTCTAAGGTGTCAGCGGGCACCAATATCAATGCGGATGCGGGCAAGGGCCTGATTACGGGCGGTAAGGTGGTCGCCAAGGGTGTGATCAACGCACGCAATATCGGTTCACCGATGGGGGCTGCCACAATCGTTGAGATTGGCACCGACATTGAATCCAAGAAGCGGCTGGCAGAGCTGCAAAAGAGCGTCGGGGAAAAGTCAAAAACCATACCGCAAATGAAGAAAGTCTTAGAGGACACGACCAAAAAGTTAAAGGCGGGTGTCAAGCTGACGCAGGAACAGATCAAGAATGCCAGAATGCTGCAGGTGACGCTCGCGGAAGCGCAGGCGAAGATACAGGAGGAATTAAAGGAGATTGAGAAGCTTGACAAGCTGCTAAAAAGCGAGGGGCCAGCGCAGATTATGTTGCGCGGCACGATGTACCAGGGCGTAGTGGTGAGTATATCCGGCGCTACGATGACAGTTAAGAAAGAGTATTCATATTGTCGTTTGATCAAAAAAGATGGTGATGTAGCCTCTGCAATTTTGTAGGGGCTATTGCCTTTTTTATAAAAATATATTAAAATATAGCGAGATATGTAAACTAAGGGGGGATTGATATGGCAATTAGCCCAATATTATTGAATGGAAGCATCCAGCAGACAGACAATGTCCTGCATAACCAGATGAAACAGGTAGAAAAGGGCATGGTAGACCAGGGCAACATACAGGTACAGGAGGAGAAAAAGCAGCAGCTGCAGGCAAAACAGGTCGTTCACGCCGATGAGGCCCTGTTCAAGGAGGAGCGTTTTGACGCCAAGGAAAAAGGACATAATGAGTATTCTGGTGATGGTGGCCGGCGGAGAAAAAAGCCAAAGGGCGACGGCAGGGTTGTCGCAAAATCTGAGGGTGGATTTGACATGAAGATATAGTGTGTGCGCTACGGGTGAAAAATGCCACAAAAGACGGCTTTGTGGTTAAGGAACTGACAGTTTCTGGGGATTACATAATGAAAAAATAGAGAGGTTAGGGAGCAGATGAATTGGTTAGAGGTAGCGCTGTTGGTGTTTGGAGTCGGTGCTTTTGCGGGGAGCTTTTTGGTTAAGGAAAAGATGAAGACGGATGAGGGAGGACAGCAAGTCGATCCGGAGCTGATCCGAAGTGTGATAGACAAAGAGATGCGGGACGCCAAGGAGCGCGTTACAGAGGTAGTAGATGAGACACTAGAGTATGCTGTGGAAAAGACCGAGCGGGCATCTGAGCGCATTTCAAATGAGAAAATTATGGCAATCAGTGAATATTCGGAGACAGTGCTTTCTGATATTAACAAATCACATCAGGAAGTGATGTTTTTATATGATATGTTAAATGACAAGCACAATAATCTGAAAGAGACCGTCAAGCATGTGGATAAGACGGCGAAGGAGGCAGAGGAAGCCGCCAACGCGGCTGCAATTGCCCTTGCAGCCAAGGCGAAGGAAGCGGAGGAAGCCAAGGAGCGTGAGCGGCAGGAGGAAACAAGAAAAAATAAACTTTTAGAGGTGATGAGCTTAGATAAGGACGCGCAGGAGAAGGAATACGCGCGCCGTCAGATGGCAAGACTGATATTACCAATGCAGCAGGAAATGACAATGCATCGACAGGTGGATGCACGAGCCCTGGATATTTCATCATGGACGCTCAATACGGCAAACAAGGTACAGGAGGACAAGCCAGTAGAGTTAAGCCCCCTTGTGGTGAAGAGCGTGGAGATTTTGCCGGCAGATATTGTCACGTCAAATGACATGCAGCCAGTTCCAGAGAGCAGTACCAGCGTAAACCCTGTAAGTGTGGCGGAGCTGCAGACACTTGGCTCGCGTCCGGAAGATATGAAGGTGGTTGACGTGAAGCCGGCTGATATCAGGCCGGTTGAGGTTTACTCTTTTGCAGAGCAGGTACCTCATATTGAGCGACCAGTCAAAAAGGAGATTCAGGCAGCTTCGATTGAAAATACAGCAAACACGATAAAGCAGCAGGAGGGATATGCGGGACAACCTGCTGTCAGTGATATGAATGAAAATAATAATGACAGGATCCTAAGACTTCACAAGGAAGGGTATTCCAATGTGGATATAGCAAAAGAGCTTGGACTTGGGGTAGGGGAAGTAAAGCTGGTCATCAATCTGTTCAAGGGGGCTGTATAAATGAAGTTTAAATATATGATCAGGGGACTGGGACTTGGCGTCATAATCACGGCGGCAGTTATGGGAGCGTACACCAGGAATGCAGTGGCGGACGCAAGGGTTGCAGTGTTGAGGGAGTATGGTTTTGGCGAGGAGAGCAGGCTGGTTGAGGGGACACAGACCGATGTCGAAAGCCAGGATGAGACCGAGTCTATAGTAGAGCAGGAAAACATGCGGGATGAGCAGAAGGAATCTGAGATCAACTCTGTACTTGACGCGGCGAAGGATGTGGAACATGCAGATACGTCAGAGCCGACGCAGGACCCTATAGAGCAGCCGCAGGCACCGGAGCCTTCAGACGGCGGGGAAGCGCAGGCAGAGTCTGCTGATGATATGGTATCAGAACCGCCTGCTGCCACTGCGGATGTGATTGAGATTGTGATTGCGCGGGGAGATGATTCAGGCACTGTCGCGAGGAAGCTGTACAATGCGGGAATCATCGGGAATGCATCAGAGTATGATGCATTTCTGATGCAGCATGGGTATGACAAGAGATTAAGCACAGGGACAAAATCGATCAGCGCAACAGACAGCTGGCAGGAGATTGCGGAAAAGCTTACGAGATGATAAACGAAGTTGAAAACGAAGTAAAAAAACCTCTTGCGCAAGAGGTTTTTTTATGATATATTGATAATGTTGTGGTTGTATCCGGGTATTGCAGCCACAACAGAAACACGAATAAATAGTATAGTATTCACGTTTGCAGATTTGCGGTCCATGCTTATGGCTCCTGACAGGTTTTGCTGTCGGGGAAAATAGTAGCCCGCAGGGATGAAGCGGACGGAAGCGCGGTGACCCCGCAGAAAATGGAGGTAAGACATGAGCGTTATTTCAATGAAACAGTTGTTAGAGGCCGGTGTTCATTTCGGACATCAGACGAGAAGATGGAATCCTAAGATGGCTCCCTATATCTTCACAGAGAGAAACGGGATCTATATTATTGATCTGCAGAAATCAGTAGGTAAGGTTGATGAGGCTTACAGGGCTGTAGCTGACATCGCGGCACAGGGCGGCACAATCCTTTTTGTCGGCACAAAGAAGCAGGCGCAGGACGCTGTGCGCACTGAGGCAGAGCGTTGCGGAATGTTCTATGTAAATGAGAGATGGCTGGGCGGTATGCTCACGAACTTCAAGACGATTAGAAGCAGAATCGAGAGATTAAAGGCAATTGAGACAATGTCTGAGGATGGCACATTTGACGTTCTTCCCAAGAAGGAAGTAATCAAACTCAAGAAAGAGTGGGAGAAACTTGAGCGGAATCTTGGCGGTATCAAGAATATGAAAAAGGTTCCTGATGCGATCTTTGTGGTTGATCCGAAAAAGGAGAGAATCTGTGTCCAGGAGGCACACACACTTGGCATTCCTCTGATCGGCATTGCGGATACAAACTGTGATCCGGAAGAACTTGACTATGTGATTCCGGGCAATGATGATGCAATCAGGGCCGTTAAGCTGATCGTATCAGCGATGGCGGACGCTGTAATCGAGGCAAACCAGGGTGAGATTATGACAGACGCAGAGCCCGAGGAAGCTGTAGAGGAAGCAGCGGAATAAAGCATTGAATGAATATAGGTAGAAGATAAGGAAGCAGGAGGAATATAGAGATGGCTATTACAGCAGCGATGGTAAAAGAGTTGAGAGAGATGACTGGCGCTGGAATGATGGATTGCAAGAAGGCGCTGAATGAGACAGATGGAAACATGGACGAGGCTGTTGAGTATCTGAGGAAGAAGGGACAGGCTAAGGCCGAGAATAAAGCGAGCCGTATCGCGGCAGAGGGACTCTGCAAGGTGCTTACAGAGGGCGATCAGGTGGCAGCTGTTGTAGAGGTAAACTCCGAGACAGACTTTGTCGCAAAGAACGAGCAGTTCCAGAATTATGTGACAGCAGTGGCAAAGCAGGCGCTTAATACATCAGCAGCAGATATCGATGCATTTCTTGCAGAGGCATGGAATGAGGACTCATCCAAGACTGTGAAGGATGCCCTTGTTGAGAAGATTGCTGTGATTGGTGAGAAATTGAGCATCAGAAGGTTTGAGAAGGTTACGGCAGAGGATGGCTGTGTTGTGACATATACACATGGCGGTGGCAAGATTGGTGTCATCGTTGATGCGAAGACAGCTGTGGTCAATGACGCGGTAAAAGAGGCACTCAACAATATTGCGATGCAGGTCGCAGCGCTCTATCCCAAGTACGTGTCCTCTGATGATGTTTCCGAGGAATTTAAGGCACACGAGAAGGAGATTATTGCAGAGCAGATTAAGAATGATCCGAAGATGGCCGGAAAGCCGGAGAAGGTGATTGAGGGTGCCGTGATCGGGCGTCTCAACAAGGAACTCAAAGAGGTATGTCTGCTTGAGCAGGTATATGTGAAGGCAGAGGATGGAAAGCAGACTGTCAAGCAGTATCTGGCAGCTGTTTCTAAGGAGAATGGGACAGATATCGAGATCAGGAAGTTTGTTCGTTTTGAGACTGGCGAGGGCATCGAGAAGAAGGTTGATGATTTTGCGGCAGAGGTGGCTGCACAGGCTGGAATGTAATCAATATTTTCATATTGAGTGATCTGGATAAGCCTATTATCAGTTATAGAAATATAATTGATAATAGGCTTTTTTTCTATTTATAATATATGTAATATATATTTTTGTGTTGACAGACCAGAATTTGTATGTTAGACTGATACTACGACAGACATAGCAATGTTAATCGTAGCAACGATAGCCGTTGCTTTGTCTGTCGTATATGGCAGGGCAGGAGACTGGGAGGGAGGTTTTATTATGGGCAGCATCAGCAGCGATATCATTCGTGGGTACAATGACACGATGATCCTGTATCTGTTGTGGGATTCGCCATCGTATGGGTATGAGATTTCAAAACAGATCAAAAGTCTGTCAGAGGAGAAGTATATCATTAAGGAGACAACACTATATTCCGCGTTTACGCGATTGGAAAAAAACGGTTTTGTCGAGTCTTTTTCTGAGAATGTCACAGTCAGCGGGAAGCGCAGGACCTATTACAGGATCACGGAGCAAGGAAGGCAGTACTACCGTGAGAAATGCGCGGAGTGGACGCTGACGAAGGACGTTGTGGAAAAGTTTATCAAGGAGGGTGTGTGAGAGGATGGAGACGATCAGGAATTATCTGGAGACAATGTTTGCAAAGCTTCCAAATACATTGGAGGTTCAGAAGGCAAAGCAAGAATTATGGCAGATGATGGAGGACAAATATACAGAGCTCATTGAGGATGGCAAGACTGAGAACGAGGCGGTCGGCATCGTGATCTCCGAGTTTGGAAATCTCGATGAGCTCGCGGAGGAACTTGGAATCAGAAGCTTTGTGATACAGGACAAAAAGGGGGCGGACAATGGTTTTCGGACGGTTTCGCTCGCGGAGGTCAAGGATTATCTGCATGACAGGACACGCTCGGCGTATGCCGTTGCACTTGGTGTATTTCTGTGTATCATCAGTGTCTGCGGGCATTTGATTCATTTTGGCACGAATTGGCGCGTCAGAGATGTATTTGCCATGAGCTTTATGTTTCTGGCGATTGCTTCGGCGGTCGGCTTGTTTCTGTTTTCGAATTTCGTCATGGGAAAATGGAAATTTCTCAAGGAGAAGGTGTGCAGCGTGGATTTTGCGACAGCAGAGTATGTGCATAACCGGCGAGAAAGCTTTCGTGTAACACGCTCGATGATGGTCACGATCGGTGTCATTTTGTGCATACTGAGTGTGCTTCCAGTAGTTGTTGTGGCCAGTCTGTTTGGATGGAGCAATGATTTTGGGGTAGTGATGATGTTTGTGTTCATCGGGACCGGCGTCTTTTTGTTTGTGGCAGCAGGCAATGTGAACGCAGGGTTTACTGTGATTCTCTCATTGAATAAGCGGGATACCGTGGGAGGCAGTTTTGTCCCGTCTCAGAAGCAGGTAACATATAAAAGTGAAACCATATCACGCATTATGTCCGTTTACTGGCCGACGGTCACGTGCATCTATCTGTGCTGGAGTTTCTTAAGTTTTGACTGGCATATCACATGGATTGTGTGGGTGATCGCGGCACTGGTGCAGCAGATGCTAAGGGCGTTTTAGGTAGTATTAAATTGGTGATTCATATGCGTGCCAAAGTACGCAGGGGGTATCAGTATGAAAAGAAATGTATGGATTATTATGATCACGGTTGTTACGATCTGTTGTGTGGCCGGCGGAACTTTTTATCATATTTTCAGATTTGAAACCGGATGGATGGGGCACAGGGATACGCTAAATATGAGCTTGAATTTGGAGGCGTATCAGGCGCTCAAAGTGGACGCGGATTTAATGGACGTGACAGTCACGGCCGGGGAGCAGTTTGATCTGAGCTGTGAGTACACGGACGGATTGGAGCCGTTATATGAGATCAAGAACGGGACACTGACCATAAAACAGCGAACATATCAAAGCTACAAATGGGGAGTCAACAATATGCATTGCAACCTGACGCTGACAATACCAAAGCAGACTGTGCTGGATAAGGTTGACGTGCACACGGCGCTGGGAAATGTCCGGTTAGAGGGGATTTCCGGGGCGGAATGCGATCTTCTGAGCAATCTGGGAAATTGTGTGGTAGAAAAGTGTAGCTTTGACAAGTCCGATCTGACGACGAACCTGGGCGAGATCTCCGCCAGCGATACAGGTCTTGGCAAGGCGGAGGTAAACAACGATATGGGTGAGGTTGACATAGACGACTGTACATTTACCGATCTGGACATTACGGCGGCGATGGGAGGCGTGTCGGTCGATGCCGCGCAGGCGCTCGACAAATATGAGCTGGAGCTGGAGGCGGATCTTGGCAGTGTGCATGTCAACAACCGGGACGAGGGCACAAAGTATCATCAGTCCGGCGACGCAGGAGAGCTGTCAGTTAGTACCAGCATGGGGAGTATACGGGTGTCATACGAATGAAAGGTATCTGTCATGCACTGATTGTAACATGTATATGGTTTACATGGACGGCGGGCATATAGGGGTCATCCCTGTATGCCCGCCGATGGCAGCGGCCGCCTGTACCCCTTACCGTATGTGCAAATGGATTGTTGGCAGCGGCTGCCTTCTCCTTGTAAAATGTGGACTATAAGCTTGTAGCAATATCAATTCCAACACCGTCAACAAGAAAATCTGTAATTGTATCGGCTATCTTATCGGCATTTTCGATATCCAGCCAGCCCTCAGAGGTACGGTACAGGCCAAAACCGTCCTTTCCGGTTCCATAGAAGTAAACCAGATCCCCCAAATCATTTCCAAAAAGCCAAGCATTACGGATAAATTTTTGGTTGGAGGGCCGATTGAATTCTTCTAATTTCTCTAATGCCATACTGGCACTCCAAATCCAGATAGAAAGTCCTTTGTCCTGCAATTCAAATTCAGGGCCAGGGTTGTGTTCCCCTGAAATCTGTTTTAGAAATTCAATATAGTCGTTGGGCAAAGAAACCGGGGAAACACGAATGACTTCATCGATATCATTTTCGCCGCCGGCACAAATATCATCTTTGTCAAAGGTAAGCCGTTCATTTACATGCTCTATAATATTCATTTCAATACCTCCAAATCCTGATTTTTCGCTGTTACCGATAGTGAAATTATAACATGTGGCAAATAGAATTACAACGACAAGCTTTACTTTTTGGCAGAACCATGTTAGAATTGTTTTAATTTGGAATGAATCATTGGAATTTGTGAGGTGAAAGTATGGCATATCAAAAGATAACGTCGCATGATGAATATTTAGAAATCGTGGAAAAGTACCAGGATTATGAGGCTGGCACATATCAGTCAATGACTTTAAAAGAAAAAATGGATTTTTTTGACGGCATTCATACGGACAACGTTCCTCTTTTTGACGAGGATGGTGATGACCTGGAAACTGCTGACGACTATGCTTCAATTAAAGATGAATTTTTGAATCACCCAGAGCAATTTTCCCTGGAGGATATATCCGCCTTTTTGGAAATGCTGGATGATTCCTGCTATCAGCCTTCATTTATGGACACTATTTTAACAATTATCCATAACATTGTCAAACAGTACCAGTCAGACGGGGTGGTGTATCTCCTCACACATTTGCATGAGGTTCCAGCAAGAGGTTATGGGTATGGACTGTTTTTTACCCTGCGTCAGATGATGGAGGATGATGAGACATATCAGCTCATGAAAAACGCTGTCGGATTGGCAGCTTCTGATGATTTGCGACTGATACAGAAAATATTTGCTGGAAAAGATATGCCAGAGGTGTTGGGGCCGGACGGAAAAACCAGCAGTTTTCCGGTCTTTGATGAATGTGGTGACGAAAAAGTACGAAAGCGGAAGCAGGAATTAGAAAATTTGATTGCGCCGTTAGTAACTGTTCAGAAGTAGACAGGGCAAGATGTACAGGCTATTTTTGAACAGTTCCTCATTGGCACGACAGCAGGAAAATCACGTGTATTTTTGTGAGAGAAGATGCAGCGTGATTTTTTTGCGGGCGGATTTTGATTCGATCAGAATTTACTTGTGTATTTATTCTGTTTGTTTATTCTGTTTCTGAACGAAAAAGAAATAGCTTTTTTGGGGGTGCTGTGCTAAAATAAAAAAGTATGAATAAATGTGATGGACAGACGAGTAATGAATAGCTTTTTGAAGGCTGTGTTAAATTAGAAAAGCATGAATAAATAAACGAAATGACCAGACGTGTAATGAAAATATAAAGCACTATAAAAGAGCAAATTTAGTGGTTCTGTTCTTTGATTTGATGTTTTATCTCGAGTAAACCAAAGTGTTTTTGTGCATTTTTCGGAGTTGCTCAATTATAGTAAAGAATACGAAATAAGAAAGCGAAGTTGGACAGATGGATAATATAATCTTGCAGGTAGAAAACCTGAATATAGAGTTTCATGACCATGATGTGCCGGAGCGCGTCGTGAATCATCTGAATATGGAGCTGCGTCAGGGGGAAATCCTTGGAATCGTCGGCGAGTCCGGATCGGGTAAATCCATGACTGCGATGGCGATTGCAGGACTATTGACGCGCCATGACATGGAGATGGCCGGAAAAATCCTCTTTGAGGGAAAGGAGCTTCTGCACGCGGATCGCGGGACACTCCGCAGGATTCAGGGAAATGACATCAGCATCGTCTTTCAGGAGCCCATGACATCGTTAAATCCGGTGAAACGCATCGGCTGGCAGGTGGAGGAGGGCCTTCGTCTGCACAGGCCGGAGATGGGAAAAGAGGAGCGGTATCAGCGCGTGCTCAAAGCGCTCGAGGACGTAGAGCTGGACAATCCGGCGCTTGTGTACAGAAAATATCCGCACGAGCTTTCCGGCGGCATGCGGCAGCGCGTGATGATTGCCTCCGCGATGATCTGTGAGCCAAAGCTTCTGATCGCGGACGAGCCGACGACGGCGCTTGATGTGACGATACAGCTGCAGATTGTGAAACTGCTGCAGCGCCTGAATCAGGAAAAAAAAATGGCAATACTGTTCATATCGCATGATTTGAGTCTGGTAAAACGCCTCTGCCACCGCATTATTGTGATGCATAACGGAAATATGGTGGAGTCGGGCGTGACAGAAGAAATCTTTTATCACTCCAAAGAGGACTACACAAAGGAGCTGATCAATGCGATACCAAAGCTTGAGAAGATTGGGTGAGAGGGAAGCATCATAATGAAGTATGAAGAACAGGTGAAATAGAGGGTAGGTCAGAAATCATTGAGAAGCCGTTAGAACGGTAAAAAATGTGGGGCATGGCGGTTGTTATGCCCTTTCATTATGCACACGGACGTTCAGATCAAAAATGTCTGCAAAAGCTGACGGATGCCCGGTTGAGTGAGTAGGGAGGTTATTAATGACAGAGATTCAAAAAAATTTGAAAAACTATATTACCGTGGAAATGGACGATTGGGATTTTTCGGGCGTTGTGAGAATTATACAGAATGGAAATATTTTGTTTGAAACTTGTCGCGGATATTCAAATATTGAGTTTGGCATTGAAAATACAATGGAAACAAAATTTACGGTTGCCTCTGTCACCAAACAGTTTACAGCGTTTGCGATTATGATTTTATATGACAAAGGACTGTTACAACTTAATGAAAAAGCAAATGAGTATCTGCCTCCAAACATGCAGCTTCCCTCGGAAATAACCGTTCACCATCTTCTATCACACACATCAGGGCTGCACAATAATTATAATTTTGAAGACGATTTTTATGTGGGCGAGGATAGAAAACCTTATGATAAGGAACAATTTTTTAGAAACTGGATTATCAGGGAGCCTATAAAGAAGCCGGGGAAAGAATTCGAATATAATAATTCTAATTATAATCTGCTTGCATGGATTATCGAATATATTTCAGGGCGAACCTACAATGAATTTTTGCAGGAAAACATATTTTCGAAGATAGAAATGAATAATACTGTGTTTGATGATGGTCAAATTATTATCCCAAACAAAGCAAGCAATTATATGCATGATTATGGCAAACTGGTCAGAGTACCTTATACAAATAATTTGTATAGTATTGGCGCAGGAGCGTTGGTTACGAACTGTGATGACCTGCAAAAATGGTATGAGTGTCTTAAAAACAGGAAAATTTTATCGGAAAATGCCTATGCAATTTATCTGTCAGAGAACAAAAATAATTATTGCTATGGGTTAGAGCGCCATGAGGAAGATCGAACGGTTCAGTATGCACATGGTGGAGATATGCTTGGTGTATCTGCCTATACCCAGTACTGTTTTGACGAAGATAGTTGCATTATCGTGATATCGAACACGGAATCATTAGATCAATATCGTTTTGGAAAGGGCATTGCGGCAATCCTGCATCATAAACAGGCACCTGTTTCATACAGACCCGAGGAAATGATTCTGCCGCCGGAAGCACTTGAGAAATATACAGGAACATATCTTCCCGGTAAGATACATATTGAGCAAAAAAACGGAAAACTGTATTTGGTTCGTGTGAACCAGAATATTCATATTGAATTGTACTGTGTGGGCAAAGACTGTTTCAAAAGGCGATATGAAGAACAACAAACAGTTCACAGGTTTATTTCCGAGGGCGATCTGAAGCCTTCCGTGTGGGGATATGAATTAATAAGTAAGTAATTAATTACTGTTCACACAGGCATTTACTGTTAATTATGGTTTTTCAAGCCACGAACGAAAACGTATATGCATCAGGTAAAAATCCATTTGCGCTGCGAATGAAGTTCGTATTGTAATTTTTACCTGGATTTTTACCTGTTAGTAGAACGGAGAGAACAGTAACAGCAATTACTATGATGGGTGCGCAACATTTCAAAAATAGGTTGTCAAATTGCGGGAATTTGCTATAATAAATGCGTGGCAGCATTTTGGCAGCAGAAAACCAGCAAGCCACAAGGAATGAAATAATTGAAGTGATATCGGGTGTGGAATGTTATGAGTACAGGTAAGATATTGTGTTCCACCGGAGCGCTGCTCGTGTATGGCGGAGACTACCGGCTGTTAGAGCCGCTTTCAAGACAACTTAGATGTGACGGTTTTGAGTTTATGATGGATGGCCCATACTATCAGGAACTGGAAAGATTAGAGAGCTATCTGCGGGAATCAAAACTGTACATTCCCGTTGTTCATTGTGAGAAAAGTATCGGTGAAAACATCAGTAAGGGCGGCGAGGCCAAATGGGCTGACGCATACGATAAATTCGAAATGAATTGTGACATGGCCCAAAGTATAGGCGCCCGAATGCTGGTGGTGCACTTGTGGGATGGGCTTACGTCGGATTCCAATTTTCAGAATAATATCGCAGCCTATCCCCGTTTGAATCAGATCGCACAGAAATATGGGCTTGAATTATTGGTGGAAAACGTTGTGTGCAGTGTAGAAAATCCCATGAAACATTTCTGCGCGCTCAATGAGGCTTATCCGGATGTTCATTTTGTGTTTGATACAAAGATGGCGGCGTTCCACGCACAGATGGACTTGTTATATGAGCCGGAATATGAATGGTTATGGAGAAAGAGACAGATTTGCCATTTTCATGTAAATGATTATGCAGGCGGATTTATGGATTGGGGGAAGCTTAACTCCCTTCCGATCGGCAAAGGGAAGATCGACTTTCAACGCTTTTTCCAGTTTATCACAAAGATTGGATATGACGGATATTTTACGGTGGAGGCAACCGCGCATAATGCGGCAGGCGTAGTCGATGTCGATATGTTAAATGGGCAGTTCGCATATATCAGGGCGAGTCTAGAGGGTGGGCATAATGGACAGGAAGATGTTTGTAAATGAAAAAGAGTATGAAATAATCCGTCTTGATTATTTTCCGACAAATTTTGTGGTACAGAATGGAGAATTGTATTATATTGATTTTGAGTGCAATGAATATATGGACGAATGGAATTTTGAGAACTGGGGTGCGAAATACTGGTCAAAAACACCTGCGTTTTTGGAGTATGTGAAGGAGCATTCGCTCAGGGTTCCATAGATGTGCGCAGACAGCAGTGGGCTGGAAGGTGCAACTGGGAAGAAATTCCCAGAAATCCCAATTCCGGTAAAGTAATGCAAAAGTGCGGAATGGAATATGAAGGAACTCTGCGAAGCGCCGACAGGAATAATCAGGGAATCTGTGATGCGTGCTGTTATGCACTCCTGAAAGAGGAGCGTTCAAAGGATCCTGCGTGAGGGGAACAGTGGTCAAAAACCAAGTAAATCGGAATTTGCAGATGAATTTCTTGAACTTTCCTTA
>CAJUQZ010000006.1:58324-58741 GCA_910588755.1 uncultured Lachnospiraceae bacterium
TTTTCAAAAGTAACCAAGGTAGTTGACGAACATGGAACGGCAGTTATTCTAAAAAATAATGTGCCCAGATATCTGGTCATTGATTTCAGTAAAGCGGAAAAAGAAAAAGTTGCCAGTAATGAGGATGTATTTGCAATATCTGAACGATTAATAAAACAGAATATGGAAGCATATGGGGTTCTTGCCAAATGATTATTTTAAGCAAGGAGCAAGTACTAAAACTTCATACAAGTTTAATCAAAACCACTGGAGGAAGTGATGGTATTCGTGATGAGGGAATGCTGGATTTGGCGTTAAATAATCCGTTTCAGTCCTTTGGCGGAAAAGAGCTTTATCCAAGCATTCAGGCAAAGGCGGCACGTCTTTGTTTTTGATTGGTAAGAAATCATGCAATGCTGGACGGAAACAAAAGACTTG
>CAJUQZ010000007.1:0-41627 GCA_910588755.1 uncultured Lachnospiraceae bacterium
GCGCATGGTCGCGCAGGCGCATCTCCTCCTCCTTGATGCCAAGGCTTATCAGCCAGTCGCGGCAAAACCCGCGCCAGTATTGGAACCATTCAAGATCCGTACCCGGTTCGCAGAAGAACTCTAGTTCCATCTGTTCAAACTCCCTTGTGCGGAATGTAAAGTTGCCTGGCGTGATCTCATTCCGGAAAGATTTGCCAATCTGGCCAATACCAAACGGAATTTTCTTTCTGGAGGTCCTCTGTACATTCTTAAAGTTCACAAAAATACCCTGCGCTGTCTCCGGCCGCAGATATACAGTGTTTTTGGCATCCTCCGTGACACCCTGAAACGTCTTGAACATCAGGTTAAACTGTCTGATATCCGTAAAATTGTGCTTGCCACAGCCTGGACAGGGAATATTTTTCTCCTCGATAAAATTCTTCATCTCCTCCTGTGAAAAGGCATCTATCGGCTTTTCCAAAGAAATCCCATGTTCGCCTGCATAATCCTCAATCAGCTTGTCCGCGCGAAACCGCTCATGACATTCCCTACAATCCATCAGGGGATCGGAAAAACCGCCAAGATGTCCTGATGCAACCCACGTCTGTGGATTCATCAAAATCGCGCAGTCCACACCTACATTGTATGGATTCTCCATGATAAATTTCTGCCACCATGCCCTTTTTACGTTATTTTTTAACTCGACACCGAGATTTCCATAATCCCATGTGTTTGCAAGCCCACCGTAAATCTCAGAGCCTGGATACACGAATCCCCTGCTTTTTGATAGCGCTACAATTTTGTCCAATGTCTTTTCCATTTCAAGTTCTCCTAATCTCTTTTGATTTTATATTTTGGTTTTATTTGAAAACAATAATCCGATAACCATTTGTCAGCTCCATATAGGCGCTCTTTTTCCCAGATGCAGTGATGCCATCACTTACATACAAAATCTCATCGAAACAATTGACACGGATCTGTTCAACGATTGTGTCCTCCATTCCCTCGACGATCTGAATTACAATGTGGCTGTCACCCATTCCAAGCAGCTCAGACTTTGAAATCTCCGTATTGTCCGACACGGATCTCAGCGTGACGTTGAGGTCAAAACCTGCCATATTGGCATCCCTGATTGTCCCTGCAAAAAAATTTTCCCCGTTAAATCCTGCATAGGCCTGATAATCCCCATATTCTATGAGTACATTTACCATGCTGTCTTTTACCTTGAGATTTTTTAGTTTGATCTTTGCCGTCTCATGGGCTGATGTGTACGCATCTATATCTGTCTCAATCATAGACTTTAATCCGTCTTCATCATAATAGCTCTCGCCAAAGCCCTCCACAATCGTGTTTGTAATGCTGCCATCCTTCTCAACCGATACCGAGGTCGTCGTTGTCGCTAGCTCGTCTGTGACCTCTTTGCTGTCCTGATTGTCTTGCTGGATCACTTCCCCGCACGCAGTCAGTCCCAGCACGCCAAGACATGCAATCAGAATGATTGATTTTCCTATCCTCATAACTTTTTCCACCTTAATCTTTATACGCGTTTTATTATATACAACTTATTCAATATTTTCAAGTATTTCAAGACTTTTAAAATTCCTGTCCATTGTCCTTTTGCATATGTTCCTGCTGTAATGTCCTAATTCTTCCAATATATCTGCCTTTACATGAAATGAAAAAAGTTTTTCCACAGGCGTTTTCATTATGTAATCAACCGTGTAGGCGGTGGCATCCAAAAGCTGGTCCTTCTCATTTGGTCCTGGAAATTCCCCGTTGATCATGATGGATTTTAACTCGAAAATGTATCTCACAAGCCTGTTGTCAAAATTGGGTGCTGCCAGTGCACGGAGTGACTGATAGACCAGCTTGAGCATTCCAGTCTCGTCATTGTTCTCCCTCGTGTAATAATCACAGATCTCCAGAAAATACATTCCATAGTAGGCGCCTGAAAAATCCTGCCTGAGCGCCTCGAAATAATTGGTGATCTCCGCATCGGCCATTGTGTACGCATTTCTGCCGGCATAGAGCTTAAACTGTCCAAATGAAAAAGGGTTTGTAGGCGCCATCAGCCTGTTGCCCGGGCGCCTCGAACCCCTGGCAAAGGCTGATATCTTACCTCTCTCTCTCGTCAAGAGTACTACTCTTCTATCGTACTCTCCCATCGGTTCTGCCTTGATAACGATTCCTGTCAGTATCACGAAATCCTGTATTCCCGCGCTCATGTATCTCTCCCGCCTTACCACTGCCCATGATTGCAGTCATGGACATAGTCTCCTCCATCTCAGGATGCCCCTTGTAAGCCAGATAATCGTATACCTGTCCTGTCTGCATAAACCGGCTCCATCCATCCTCGTGCATCTACTGTCCCTGCCCTTTCTGTATCCCGCACAGACGCCAGCTTCCCGTGAACCTGCACCTCTGAACGATATTTGCATTGATGACAAAGGCTTTTGGTGTGGTCCCTGCCTTCAATGTTTACATAATTAGGGTGTGCTTATGGGACAATTTTATTCATTCGATTTTACTCATTCATTTTTATTCATTCGTTTCATTTTCTTTTGGATCATAGCCAAAATTTTTTATCAGAAAGTCACTGTCGCGCCAGTCCTTTTTCACCTTAACCCACAGCTGGAGGTTGACATGCCGCTCGAGCAGCTCCTCGATTTCCGGTCGCGCCAGGCTGCCGATCTTTTTGAGCATGACGCCGCCTTTGCCGATGATGATGCCCTTGTGCGAATCCTTTTCGCAGATGACTGTAGCGTTGATATCAACGATCTTTTTCCTGTATTTCATGGACTCGATCACAACAGCCACACCATGCGGTATCTCCTCATCGACGCTGCGAAGCACCTTCTCACGGATCAGCTCCGCCACGATCTGCCGCGTGGGCTGGTCTGTGATAGTATCCTCATCGTAAAATGCCGGGCCGTATGGCAGGTATTTCATGATCTGTGCGATGAGCACATCGGTATTGTCCTTCTTCAGTGCGGACACCGGGACAATCTCCGCAAAATCAAGCGCTTTCCGATATGTGTCAATGTATCCCAGAAGCTGCTCCTTCTTCACAGTATCAATCTTGTTGATAACCAATATAATAGGTGCTTTTACATTTTTTAGCTGCTCTATAATATGCTGTTCACCCGCGCCGATGTAGTCCGTTGGCTCCACCAACCATAAAATGACATCCACTTCCCGCAGACTATGCTCTGCCACATTGACCATATAATCGCCTAGCTTATTCTTCGCCTTGTGAATCCCCGGTGTATCGACAAAGATAATTTGTCCCTCGTCAGAAGTATACACTGTCTGTATGCGGTTTCTGGTGGTCTGCGGTTTTTTTGATGTGATGGCGATTTTCTGTCCGATCAGACAGTTCATCAGCGTCGATTTCCCCACATTTGGCCTTCCAATCAGCGCTGCAAAGCCCGACTTGTACTTATTATCCATAATACTCCTTTGCTGCGGACGTGTGCTCCGCATGCATATTCCTGTCTGTTAATGAAAGAGAGTCTCCACTTTCATAAACATTTCTTTATTTTCCTCGATTGACTGTCCATTTCCGACCACACACACGACCTCCTGTGACATAACCGCGTCCAGATAGCCAGCCAATGCCCTAATGCTCTCCTGGCTGCACGTAAGCACTTCATCGCGCTCTCGCTGCACCTCCTCAAAATCAAGGTTTGTCAGATAGGCACTCGAAGAACGGTTTCCCTTGGCAGCAGGCGTGAGTGGCACGTCCAGATCACTGACTGCCCCTATGATATATTTGGTCATCGTGCGCTCGTCCGCGCTAAATTCCCTTAAATAATCACCCGTTTTCTCGAATATGTCAACTGTTTTTTTAAGGTTCGGATCCCTGAATGACACCAGGTAGCTGTCCCCTGTCTTGCCAAAGTTGCACATAATGCCGTATGCGCCGCCCTTCACACGCACGTTGAGCCACAGGTAATCGTATTGCAGCATCACCCGCAAAACCCGCAGCGCGCCTGTGTAGGCGTAGTCTGTACCCGTCATATAATTTCCGGCCCTGCACACATACTGAATCTGCGCTGATGTGGAAAATCCCTCGTTTTTCTTCGTTGTGGCAATCTCAAAACGCGCCTTCTTAACAGGTTCTGTAAAGAACCTTTCCTTCATCGGCATGACAAGATCCGAAATCCGCGCAAAGCCTTCCTCTGTCGCTGTCAGGTCGATCATGAAGTTCTCCGGCCTGAATATGCATCTGGCGAGCGCTGTGAGCTTTTCGACTAGTTCTTTCTTATTGCTGTCAAAATCGCTGGTGAGCGTTTCTAGCATACGATAGCATGGCAGGCCGTTTACCAGCTCTGACACTGCAGCTGTCTCGCTGAAATATGACATGGCCCGCACTGCGGCAAATGTGTGTCCCGCAGCGGTCATATTTCCCTGCATGACGGATTTGAGCTCCTCAAGGATTTCAAGGAGCCTGCCCTCGTCCTCAAACTTCGAGCCTGTCATAATCTCTGTCATCAACTCAAATGCCGCCGGAAGCTCATCGTACATCGCCTTTGTCTTCATCTCAAATGTAAGCTTATACTCGTCGAGCTTCTTTGCGTTGACATAGGTGTTGACACTGCTGATGATATCCCCTGTATGAATATTAATCTCGTTGCAGAGCTCCCCATAGCTGTACTTGTCCGTATCTACATAGCCTAGCACATTTTTTAAGATTCCGATATACGAAAACAGCTCTGCCGGAATATTTGCGGCATCAAAGATCAGCCTGACATAGCCGATACCATTTGTCTGGATATTATGAAATAAGACCTTTGTATCACTGATACTGCGGACCTCGTTCACAAATCCCTCCGCCTCTTTCTTCATGTCCGCGCGCGCTAACATCGGTATCTTTGCCAGATCCTCCGGCGTGTTCTCCATCTCCTGATACGCACGCAGCGCCTTTGTCTCCGCTACAATCTGTCCGATCTCCTCGCCTGAAAGTCCGGCCTTGTACCTGGCAAGCCTGTCTGCAAGCTCCTTCTCCTCCCTTGCCGTAAGCCCTTTTTGCGGTGCCACGACAAGAACAGATTTGTGCTGGTTATGGATCAGGTATTTCTCAATCAGTTTTTCATAGTAATCCGTATTGATCTTTTCCTTTAACCTTTTGAACAGATCGATAGCCTCAATCATATCAAACGGCATATTGTCATCATAGAGCCATGAATCAAACATCTGCAGACCATACATCAGCCCCTTAGGAAATGAGCCAAAGTCAGCCTCCCTGTACCGAAACTCATAGTAATTTAACCCTGCAAGCAACGACTTTTTGTCGATCCCCTCCTTTACAATACGGGCAAGCTCACTCTCTATGGTCTGTACAAACGCTTCCTTCTGGGAAGCATTTGCGTTCTTTGCCACAATCGAAAAGTACGGCTGGTAGATGCCATTGTTGTACACTGCATAAATCTCTGTGCCGATATTTTTGTGAATCAGCGCAAGCTTTAAGGGCGCCGCAGAAGCGGAACACAGCGCATATTCTAGTATTTCCATTGCATAGTACAGTTCTTTGTCCAGACTGGTCCCAACAACAGTATTGTATGAAAGATAGGTATTATCCTCTAACGACTCATCCTCCATGATTGGATATTCCTTATATTTTTCAACCGGTTTTTCAAAGGACTCCTGCTTTGTCAGCGCAGAATCCACCTCTATTCTGTCAAATTGGCTTAGATACTGCTCGTCCATCCATTCGAGCTTCTCAACCATGTCCATATTTCCATACAGGTAAATATAGCTGTTTGACGGATGGTAATATTTTCCGTGAAACGCAAGGAACTGCTCATACGTAAGCGACGGAATCACCTTCGGATCGCCTCCTGACTCCACACCGTATGGCGTATCTGGAAACAGGGAATTGATCACTTCCCTGTCATTGACCTCATCGGGTGACGAGAAAGCCCCTTTCATTTCATTATAGACCACCCCGTTGAGCGTGAGCGGACTGTCCTCGTCCTCCATCTCATAGTGCCAGCCCTCCTGCTGGAAGATTTTCTTTTCTTTATATATATTGGGATAAAATACCGCATCCAGATACACATGCATCAGATTTTGAAAATCCTTGTCATTGCAGCTCGCCACAGGATACACTGTCTTGTCACTGTATGTCATGGCATTCAAGAATGTATTTAGCGATCCCTTTACCAATTCCACAAAGGGATCCTTTACCGGGAAATCCTTAGAACCACAGAGTAGTGTGTGTTCTATGATATGTGGCACACCTGTGGAGTCCGTGGGCGGTGTGCGGAAACCGATGTAAAAAACCTTGTTCTCGTCGTCGTTACTCAGAAGCGCGATCCTTGCACCAGTCTTTTTGTGCCTTAGCAGATAACTCATAGAACCAATATCCTCAATCTGACGCTTCTCAACCACCTCATAAGCCTTTAAGTCCTCAATCTTTTTCATAATAAAATCCTTTCTCCATTAATATTTTTAAATGCTCAATACCATCAGCGCAAGCTTTGAAACCGAAATATCCTCAATCATCATATCCCCACTGCGTACCTGGTCCGGGCACTCGCTGCAAAACTTTTTAAGCGGGTACGCTTTGTGAACCCATTTTTCCTTGATTTTCCCGCCAATTCCTTTTTTTGATTCTTTGTAACAGACACGCACTGTCAGCTTCAACTGCTCAAAGATACGATATGAAAATTCCTTCTCCGAAATCTGTAGGAGATGGTCTGTCATCTTCCTGTCAAGCGCTGTGTCCCTTGCGATATGGGCGCTGATCACAGCCTTGAATTTAAACGGAATATCGTCCTTGTCCATCATTTCTGCATAGGTCAGCTCCCTGCCAAAATAGACGCAATTCGTGTCCTGAATCACATATTTAAAATCATTATTGTTAAACTCATTATTATCTGGTGTCCCCATACCTGTCTCCAACTATATCTGTATTGTAGTTATTTCCCGCTCCCTGCAGCTTCTATATATGCAATGGTGTCCGCAGAAAAATTTACTGCCTCCCGCACTTCCTCCTCCGTGATGCCCAGCTCGTCTGCTACCTCTTTGACGGTAACTTTTCTAAGAAGGGTGTCATACAGTTCTCTTGCCTTGTCATTCACTTCATTGACTCTGTCTAGCACATTCTCGTCGATCTGGCGGTTGTCAGAATCCTCACTGATCAGTTCTTCCATCGCATCCATAATCATCCTGCCTATAAAGCCTTCCACCTCGTCGATACCATCCACGCATTCTAGCATAGTCACAGCTGTGGCGGCCGCGACATTTCCCTCGCCGATCAGATCTTCCACAAATACCCCCTGTCCCGCGTAGAGTTTGGAAATCTCAACTACCTGTGGCAGAAAAATCTCCACCAGCTTTGCCTGCGCATCACTATCCCCTGCAAGGGCCGACATAATCACAGCGCGCTTTTCCCCGTCTGATACCGGCGGACACTCCCGTAATTCCTGTAGATACATCTCCAAAAAATTGACATCGTCACCCGACAGATTGTCCTCGGTATCACCGGGCTCGTCGATTCCAATATGATGACTGCGGAAATACTCATGGATTAACGCCAGCTTGTCGTCATCTAACTGCCACTGGCCAAAAGCCTCGCTGATCTGCTCACTTCTTAGCATATTCCCCTGAACCCGCGCAGTATCACGCAGTTCTTCAAGTATATTGGCGAAATTAATCTGATTTTGTTCCATTCGCTTCTATTGTCCCCCACTAAATTTTCATTCTACATTGACCATCGTTCTGTCCGATACCCCGTTAAATCTGTGATCTTTCCATCACGAATATTCTGGGCTAATTCCCTGGCCGGTTCTTCCAGATATTCATTCTCGCAAAAAAGCTGTAACTGCCTTTGCTTGCCGAGCTTTGTCGTATAAGCCACATTGACACCAAACCGCTGTGACGCAGGATTTTTAGAGTGAAACACCATCAAAACTTTAATTTCCTGCTCCGCACCGTCAATTTTTACTGTTACTTTCTGCATGTGCTCCCCCTGTTCATTTACTTCATCCGATAAATTCTACCTGCGTCATCCTCTTTTTAAAGAACTGTTTAATCAGGATTGTAAAAGCATTAATTTTGTACGATAAAAAACTCACTTAACATGTGTATGCGTAAACAAATGATCCTGACAGTACTCATAATTTCCGTTGCACTTTGAACAAAAGCGGAACTCCGCCTCGGGATTATCCTCGCTGTTCTTGCCGCAGATCGCGCACTTGTGCTTTGACACGCTCGCTGGTTTTGCACGCTTGATCTCCCTGTTGTACTCGTGGCGTCTTCTAACCTGCCGCGGTGAGATCCGCATGCCAAGACCACTTTTTGTCATGAGGAAAAAAACAACAAAATTGAGCAATGATGCGCCGATAATGATTTTTCCAATCATATTGCTCTGCAAAAACTCGACCACCAGAAGCACACTGTACGCAATTCCCATCCACTTTACCTTGATGGGGATAATGAACATCAAAAGCACCTGTACATCTGGAAAAGTCATTGCAAATCCCAAAAAAATGGACATGTTGACATAATAAGTACTAAACGCCGTTGCTACTAACTGAAAATATTTTCCATATTCGTACAGCGCAAGATAAATCCCGGCTGAAGAATTGGCCATATCCCTTACCAAAAAAGAATGCATCGCCGGAAGATAACTCAGCCCCATAATCAGAAAGCTTCCTACAATTGTAAAAATCATTCCCATAAAAAGATATACATTGTAATAGAAGGTTCCCCATGTCCGCTCCAAATTGGTTCCTGCCGAATAGTAAAACATCAGCATAACGATCGTGAACAAATCCAGCCGTGATGGCGGAATGATAATCCATGTGACAAGCCGCCAGACCTGCCCATGCAGGATCAGGTATGGATTCAGTGTCAGAAAATTTGCAAATGCCGGATTGATCAATTCCAGAATATATCCTAGCACATACCCCAGTATCAAATACAGGGAGAGATTTGATATCGCGTATTTGCCAATCTTTCGCTCCAGTTTATTCAGAAAATTCATTTTTCACATTCCTGCCTTTCACCATTAATTTATTCTCGCCCAACCGCAGCCACGAAGCGGCAGTTTCCCTATGCGGCTGTGTGCATCACCTTATACTCGTCATTTCAGTATAGCATTCACTTCTGAAAATGTAAACCAATCTAAATTTATCCAGTTAAAATATTATTTTTTTTTAAGATTTATGGTATTATTCCCAACAGCGCTTTCATACATTAATAACAATTTAAGGTTCGTCCAAAAAGATTTCAATAATTTTTTCCAAAAAAGTATAAAGTTTTCAGCAACTTTTCATCATCTGTTTTATTGCGTTTTTGAAAATGCTGTCGTATAATAGCAAATGTATGTTAAAAATATCATTATATATTATAATTGTTTTATACTTGTTATATTTTGTAATTGTTATAGAAAGGCATGGTTATTTTCATGAAGAAGAACAAGGAGCTTTATACACTAGGAATCGATATTGGTTCTACCACTGTGAAGGTTGCAATATTAGATGCGGCGCATAATCTGCTCTTCTCGGATTACAAACGGCACTACGCCAATATCCGCGAAACGCTTTCTTCCCTCTTGCAGGACGCGTACGCAAAACTTGGAAACCTGACGCTCCACCCCATGATCACAGGCTCTGGCGGTCTGACGCTTGCAAACCACCTTGGCGTCCCTTTTGTGCAGGAGGTCATCGCGGTATCCACCTCATTGCAGGAGCTTGCCCCCCGAACCGATGTCGCCATCGAGCTAGGCGGCGAGGACGCCAAGATTATCTATTTTGAGGGCGGCAATGTGGAACAGCGCATGAACGGAATCTGTGCCGGGGGTACAGGCTCCTTTATCGATCAGATGGCATCCCTGATCCAGACTGATGCCTCCGGTTTGAATGAATATGCCAAAAATTACAAATCGCTATATACCATTGCGGCGCGCTGTGGCGTGTTTGCAAAGACAGATATACAGCCGCTCATCAATGAAGGCGCCACCAGAGAGGATCTGTCTGCCTCCATTTTTCAGGCAGTGGTCAACCAGACCATCAGCGGACTGGCCTGCGGCAAACCGATCCGCGGTCATGTTGCCTTTTTGGGCGGCCCGCTTCATTTCCTCTCTGAACTAAAGGCGGCGTTTATCCGCACGTTAAAGCTCGATGAGGAGCATATTATCGACACTGCAAATTCTCATCTTTTTGCGGCGATCGGCTCCGCGCTCAACGCGAAGGAGGACGTGCATTTCTCCATGTCCGAGATGGTGGATAAACTTTCTTCTGATATTAAGATGGAGTTTGAGGTTGCCCGCATGGAACCGCTGTTTGCCGATGAGAAAGAATATGCAAGCTTCCAGTCAAGACATGGCGCCAGCCATGTCAGAAATGCAAGGCTTGAAGACTATCACGGCAGATGCTTTCTTGGCATTGACGCCGGATCCACCACGACCAAGATCGCAGTGGTCGCAGAGGACGGAACACTGCTGCACTCATTTTACAGCAGCAATAACGGAAGCCCGTTAAATACTGCAATCTCTGCAATCCAGGAAATCTACCGCCTGCTTCCCGATGACGCCACGATCGTGCGCTCCTGCTCCACAGGCTATGGGGAAGCGCTCTTCAAGGCTGCTTTCATGCTCGACGAGGGCGAAGTTGAGACTGTGGCGCACTATTATGCCGCCGCATTCTTCAATCCCGATGTGGACTGCATTATCGATATCGGCGGTCAGGACATGAAGTGTATTAAGATCAAAAACCAGACAGTTGACTCGGTACAGCTCAACGAAGCCTGCTCGTCGGGATGCGGCTCTTTTATCGAAACCTTCGCAAAATCCCTCAACTACAGTGTGCAGGATTTTGCGCATGCCGCGCTGTTTGCAAAGCACCCGATTGACCTTGGCACGCGCTGCACTGTATTTATGAATTCCAAGGTAAAGCAGGCACAGAAGGAGGGGGCCGAGGTGGCTGACATCTCTGCCGGCCTTGCCTACTCGGTCATCAAAAATGCGCTGTTTAAGGTAATCAAGGTATCCGATGCCAGCGAGCTTGGCAAGAATATCGTCGTGCAGGGCGGCACATTTTATAACGATGCTGTGCTGCGCAGCTTTGAGAAAATTGCAGACTGCGAGGTGATCAGACCAGACATCGCCGGAATCATGGGCGCTTTTGGCGCTGCCCTGATTGCGCGGGAACGCTATCAGGCCGCACCGGAAATCACAACGACCATGCTCACCATTGACCAGATTAACTCCCTTGCGTTTACTACTTCCCTTGTGAAATGCAAAGGCTGTACAAACTCCTGTCGCCTGACTGTCAACAAGTTCTCCGACGGCAGAAGCTACATATCCGGAAATCGCTGTGAGCGCGGTCTTGGAAAAGCCAAAACAGACAACAATGTCCCAAATCTCTTTGCGTACAAGCTTAAACGGCTCTTTTCCTATGAACCGCTTTCTGATAAAGAGGCTGTGCGCGGGCGGGTTGGTATCCCACGGGTACTGAACATGTACGAGAACTATCCGTTCTGGTTCACGCTGTTCACCAAATTAAAGTACCAGGTTGTGCTCTCGCCGCTGTCCAACAGAAAGATTTACGAGATGGGGATTGAATCCATCCCAAGCGAGTCAGAGTGTTACCCGGCCAAGCTTGCACATGGGCATGTCGAGTGGCTGATTCAGCAGAAGGTTGACTTTATCTTCTACCCTGCGCTGTTTTACGAGCGAAACGAGTTTGACGATGCGAACAATCACTATAACTGTCCTATTGTAACATCATATTCGGAAAATATCAAAAATAATGTGGAGGCGATCGGGCGCGGTGAAGCCGTATTCAAAAATCCGTTCATGTCCTTCCGGGAACCGTCCCTGATCCTGCAGTCACTGGAAAAAGAGTTCCCCGAGCTTCCCGCCAACGAGCTGAAGGAGGCTGTCGATGCGGCATGGGAGGAACTTAATAACGTGCGCAGGGACATGTGCCAGAAGGGTGAGGAAGTCATCGACTACCTTGAAAAGAACCATGCACGCGGCATCGTGCTTGCAGGCAGGCCATACCACATCGATCCTGAGATCAACCACGGTATCCCCGAACTGATCAACGCCTACGGCATCGCTGTGCTCACAGAGGACTCAATATCGCACTTGGCAAAGCCAGAGCGCCCGCTGATCGTGTCAGACCAGTGGATGTATCACTCCAGACTCTACGCCGCCGCAAGTTATGTCAGGACGCGCGATGACCTCGACCTGATTCAGCTCAACTCGTTTGGCTGCGGGCTGGATGCCGTGACGACCGATCAGGTCAACGATATATTGACTGGTTCAGGCAAGATATACACCTGCCTGAAGATTGATGAGGTAAACAACCTAGGGGCCGCCAGAATCCGGATCCGCTCCCTTTTGTCCGCAATCCGCGTACGTGAACAGCGCCACCAGGCGCGGACAATCCACTCAAGCCGCATGAACAGGGTACTCTTTACAAAAGAGATGCGCAAAAATTACACGATTCTCTGTCCCCAGATGTCGCCGATCCACTTTGACCTTTTAGAGCCGACCTTCCGAAGATGCGGCTACAATCTAGTCGTGCTCAACAACGACAACAAGGGCAGTATCGACATGGGACTAAAGTATGTCAACAACGACGCCTGCTATCCGTCTCTGCTAGTGGTCGGACAGATTATGGAGGCTGTGCTTTCCGGCCAGTACGACACAGACCGTCTTGCAGTTGTCATGTCACAGACCGGCGGCGGCTGTCGTGCTACGAACTATATCGGATTTATCCGACGCGCACTGGAAAAGGCTGGCTACCAGCATATTCCGGTTATCTCCATCAACCTGTCAAAGCTGGAGAGCAATCCGGGCTTCAAGCTCACGCCGATGCTTCTATTGCGCGCCGTGTATGCTGTAAACTTTGGCGATATCTTTATGCGCTGTGTATACCGGATGCGCCCATATGAAGCAGTTCCAGGTTCCGTGGAGGAGGTACACCAGAAATGGATTAAAAAATGTTGTGATTTCCTCGGACGCAAGTATATGTCCTTCAATACATACAAAAAAATGTGTCGTGAGATGATTGAAGAATTTGATGCAATCCCTATGCGCGATATCCAAAAACCGCGTGTTGGCATTGTCGGCGAGATTCTGGTAAAATTCTCACCCGCCGCAAACAACCAGCTCGTGGAGCTTCTAGAACATGAGGGCGCAGAGGCGGTCGTTCCTGACCTGATGGACTTTATGTTCTACTGCTTCTACAACCAGCTGTACAAGGCAGAAAACCTTGGTACGAGCAAAAAAGCCGCCGATATCAGCAGATTTGGAATCAAGGCAATCCAGATGCTTCGCAGACCGATGAGTGAAGCCTTCGCAGCAAGCAAGCACTTTATCCCGCCTGCCGATATCTATGAGACAGCAAAACACGCAAGGGAGATCGTCTCGATCGGCAACCAGACCGGCGAAGGATGGTTCCTCACGGGCGAAATGCTTGAGCTGATCCACAATGACACGCCCAACATTGTGTGCACGCAGCCGTTTGGCTGTCTGCCCAACCACGTTGTTGGCAAGGGCGTTATCAAGGAGCTAAGAAGACGCCACCCCGAGGCCAATATCGTTGCCATCGACTACGATCCCGGCGCCTCGGAGGTCAACCAGCTCAACCGCATCAAACTGATGCTCTCAACCGCCCAGAAGAACCTCGACAGAGCGACAAAAGCTGCCGAAAACGAAAAGAATACTCTGACACAGGAAAACAAAAAGAGCGTTTCCCTGAAAAAAACTTCACGGAAAAAACAGGCAAAAAGCAGAAGAAAAAACAGTGCAAAAAATAAATCCGCTTAAATGGAATGAATCAAAAAACAGGGCTTTTGCCCTGTTTTTTGATTCATTGATTATGATACTATACGATTCTTACAATTCACAGTTATTGACTGTCCTTGGGAACGGAATCACATCCCTGATATTCCCCATACCTGTCAGATACATGACACAGCGCTCAAAGCCCAGTCCAAAGCCTGCATGCCGCGCACTTCCATAGCGTCTCAGATCAAGGTAAAAATCATAGTCCTTGGGCTTTAAGTGACACTCCTGCATTCTCTGCTCGAGAACGGCAAGCTTATCCTCCCTCTGGCTGCCACCTATAATCTCCCCGATTCCCGGCACGAGACAGTCCATCGCGGCAACTGTGCGTCCATCTTCATTGAGTTTCATATAAAAAGCCTTGATCTCCTTAGGATAGTCTGTCACGAACACCGGTCTGCCAAAAAGTTTTTCCGTAAGATAACGCTCATGCTCCGTCTGCAAGTCGCAGCCCCATGAAACCTTGTACTCGAACTCGTCATTGTGCTTCTCGAGCTCTGCGATGGCATCCGTGTAGGTTATATGACCAAATTCTGAATTTGCCACATGCTGCAGCCGCTCGATCAATCCCTTATCTACAAACTGATTAAAAAATGCCATCTCCTCAGGCGCATTCTCCAGCACATAGTTGATGATATATTTGAGCATACTCTCAGCAAGCATCATATCGTCCTTCAGGTCCGCAAAGGCAATCTCCGGCTCGATCATCCAGAACTCCGCCGCGTGGCGCGTCGTGTTGGAATTTTCCGCGCGGAAGGTAGGACCAAACGTATAGATATTCTTGAATGCCATCGCGTATGTCTCGCCGTTTAGCTGTCCGCTCACTGTAAGATTGGTCGGCTTATTGAAAAAGTCCCTGCTAAAATCAACCTCTCCGTCCACCATTGGCAAATTCTTCAGATCCAGTGTCGTAACCTGGAACATCTCGCCGGCACCCTCGCAGTCGCTTCCTGTGATCAGCGGCGTATGCACATAGACAAAATCCCTCTCCTGGAAAAACTTGTGAATCGCATAGGCACATAGCGAGCGCACCCGAAACACCGCCTGGAATGTATTGGTGCGCGGTCTTAGATGTGAGATCGTCCGCAGATACTCAAAGCTGTGTCTCTTTTTCTGCAGGGGGTAATCCGGCGTCGAATCGCCCTCTATTTCAATCCTTGTAGCCTGCAGCTCAAACGGCTGCTTTGCCTCCGGCGTGAGTGTCACAACTCCTGTCGCAATGACCGCCGCGCCAACATTCAACTTTGAAATCCCTGTAAAATTGTCAAGTTTATCACTGTAGACAACCTGTAATGGCTCAAAAAATGTGCCGTCATTGATCACCAGAAATCCAAATGTCTTTGAGTCCCTTTTGCTCCTAAGCCAGCCACCGATTGTCACCTCCTGGTCCGCATACTCCTTGTAATTGTGATATAACTCGCGTATGTTTATCATTTTTACTTTTCCTTTCCATCATTAAAGTATATTTGAATCGTCTTTTTCTATTTGAAAAAAGCCCATTCACCCTGCTTTCCATTATACCCTTTTTGGGCTATGTACGCAATTGTGTTTGGACTTTTTCTGGAATTTTTTTGTTATCATCCACCCTTTTGTGCGCTATAACGCATTTTGTCCTACTGAGCAGCCTGCATCTGTGCCATCTGAATAATATCAGAGATCTCCATTCCGGACTTCTCGACCACTACCCGGAGTTCATTGAGCTCCTCCATCTTCTGCATTTCTAGGAGTTCGCCCAGCTCGTCTCTCTCCTTCTTAATTCTGGTGGAAAGCGCATCGATAAGCTCTTCCTTCTGTGCAATTTTCTCCTGTATTGATTTCTTTACTCCTCTTGCCATATTCGTTCTCCTTATTCTGTCAATTTGTGATAATGTTTCAAACCTGCACATACATAACAGCATCATTATCATTATGTAATAAATTATATGGACAAGAAAGGAAAAATATACATGCTTTTCTATTTTTTAGTACTTCTTCTCGCCTTTTTTTCAAAGAAATGATCCACTTCCCGCTTGACATCAGCTGGCGGCAATGATTTTGACAGGTATCCGTCCGGTTTGAGCTCGATCACCTTCTTGACACTCTCCCTGTCAACCCTGCTGGTCAAAAAGATTACCGGAATATCCGCGAAATCCTTCTCGGCGCGAATCATCTCCAATA
The DNA here is from genome assembly GCA_910588755.1 of uncultured Lachnospiraceae bacterium. Lineage (GTDB taxonomy): Bacteria > Bacillota > Clostridia > Lachnospirales > Lachnospiraceae > COE1. The sequence continues at coordinate 15,944 of CAJUQZ010000007.1, forward strand.
CCTGGCTGCCATTGCACACTGGCATCTCATAGTCCAACAAAATCAAATCCGGCCTGTCGAGCGTGATGCCCCGGATTGCAGACAGTCCCGACTTGGCAAGAATCACCTCGTAATCATTTTCCAGCAAATCCTGCATGGTCTTTAGCATAAAGTCTGAATCATCCACCACGAGGACTTTCTTTTTATGGCTGATCTCCTTTTTCTCCACTGCGTTCTGATCTAGGTACTTGCTCACCTCGGCCATCGCATTCTCTGTGATAATCGAGACACCACCCTCGCTCTGGAGCATATCTGTCGCCGTCACACAGTACGCAAAATATCCCTTTCCTGTGTCAAACAGCAGGCTAAACTGTGGACTCTGCTTCTCAAACACCTTCTGGAACTGCTCATATGTCAGCAGTTGTTCCTCCTTTATCTCGAAATTTTCAGAGGACGGGAAATAGCCCTTGACGCGCTCCACAAGCTGCCTTGCCACGTACCTAGCCGCGTTCATCAACATGACATTGACTGCCTCTGATTTCATGTCCATCACACTGCCAATGGTGCTGACCACCAGTTTTTCCTCAAACACCAGGAAAAACTCCCACCGCTTCTTGTCCTTCGTGCTGTAGATCAACCGATAATAGATACCGTTCCCAAACTTCTCCCCGGCATAGCAGTCACTGATAAACCGCGAATCTAACTGAAACATACTGTGTAGCAGCCCTGTGATCGTCTGTCCCATCACAGCCTGCTCCTCCTCGGGCTGGAGATTCTTCCACTGTTTTATCGTCTCTCCCTTTACAATCGCATAGTCCTCTATCAGTGTATGCCCGATCAACCACCCCGCACACACGCCCAGGAAATGACTGACCGATTCCTCAGAATATCCCGTCATTTCCAGTTCCCGCTCAAGCGCAGGAATCGTCCTCTCACGGAAATTCCTGTGAATCCGCCTATGCACATCAAGCCCTTCATAATTAATAGAAAGCATATATGCCTCCTCGTCCGCGAAGTGCTGAAGCGCGTGATCCCTGAAATACTTTATAGCCTCCTGACATACCCACTGACTTTTCTCTTCCTGTCTTCCAAAATCGAACAGCTTATTTAGAATGCTAAACAGCTTCTTGTGTTCCTTGTCAATTACTTCTACGCCAATATTATACCGATCCTGCCATATTATTTGATTGCCCATGTATTCTTCTCCTTTGCCATAATCATTATATAATTGGTTCATCAGCGCAATTTCTGTATTGAATCCGGCAGCCTTACAGTGTATGCGCTACTATATCATTATTATATCACATAATTTTGAGGATTGTTAAAAAATTTACAAATTTATCCTGTCCATAATGTTCTCCTTCCCAAATATAGATGGAAAAGATTTATATGTTATTATTGTTATATGATAGCATAAATGGGCTTTTTTGTAAATTACATATATGTTTCCTGCTAATGCATTTTTCAGCTTCTTGTTATGTAACGGCTTCGGAGGCAAGGGTCCTATGATCAGTATGCTGATGATCACAAAAACCTGTGTGTATGTGCAAGTTGTCCTAATCTGGCACCGGACAATGCATTAATTACTCCCGGAATCATGCGTGAAAAACCGCATAGATTACCTGCGCCCGTGTGCATCGTGCATTCCCCTGACCTCAAACAATTTGTCCAGAAACCAATATGGAATCAGCGTTCCCTCCTCCTGCATTTTAAGCGCCTCCTCCTTACTGCACCATCGGGCTGCCTGCACTTCCTCCGGCTGTAAACGAAGCGCCGCAAGATCGACCTCCTGTTCTAACAGAAAATAGTCATCAAAACCATTTTTGAAATTGATCGTAAAATCTGCCCGCTTATCCGATAGATCTATCTTCAGTCCAAGCTCCTCCGCCACTTCCCGCTCTGCCGCCTGGCAGCTGTTTTCTCCCTGCAAGGCGGAGCCTGCCGCTGTCAGATCCCACATATCCGGCCAGTCCTCCTTAAAAGGCTGTCTTTGCTGAATCAGCAGTTCATTCCTGCTGTTGAAGATACAGACGTGGACTGCAAGGTGATATTCGCCATCTTTCATCGCATCTCCGCGCCTGTGCAACTTGCCCGTTTTTTCTCTGTCCTTGGTATATATATCCCACAATTCATTTTCTGTTTTATCTGCCATCTCGATTTCCTCCCGTTGAAATGGTTCCATTAGATTCCCATGGGCACAAAAGGTATAAGATCTTTCTTTCCGCAAGACCTTATACCTCTCAAAATGCATACAAATCATTTTACATAAACTTCACAAGCTCATCCACACTCTTTCTCTTAGGTGCAGCCGGCTCCTCATCTGCATAGCCCACAGCCACGAGCGCTGCTACCTTCTGCCCTTCCTCAACGCCGATGATCTCCGCCACCTTCGCCTCGTCAAAGATACCGAGAATAACAGCACCTATTCCTTTGTCGTGCGCTGCCAGACAAAATGTCTGCGTCGCAAGTCCCGCGTCAAACACTTCCCAGCGGTCCTCCTTTGATGTCGTATAGGAACCATCTCTCTCAAAACCGCTTCTGCCATGCACCATGTTGACCACAACAAGTGCGGCGCAGCTCTTGATAATTCCACTGTTGTGCGCAAATCCAAGCGTCGCCTCCTCCGCGATTTTTGCCTTGATCTGGGCATCCTCAACCACTACGTAGCGCGTCACCTGTGTGTTTTTCCATGATGGCGCATAGGAAGCGGCCGCCACGATTTCCTGCATGGTATCATGCGGAACCTGCTCTGCCTTAAACTTTCTGATACTTCTTCTTGTCTCGATACACTTGATCGCCTCCATAAGCTTACCTCTCTTTCGTTTTTCTTTTTTCGTTTTTTATTCTTTTATTTTAAGAATCCGTTTACAATCTGCTCCTCCGCCTGCGCCTCTGTGAGCCCCAGCGTCATGAGCTTGATTAACTGCTCCCCTGCGATCTTTCCGATTGCAGCCTCGTGAATCAGGCTTGCGTCAAGGCTGTTTGCCGTGATCTCCGGGATTGCACGCACCACCGCGTTGTCCATGATGATCGCATCACACTCGGAATGGCCTGCGCACTTGTTGTTTCCATTAATATGTGAATAAAATGTCTGCTCTGACGAATCCTTTGCCACAGAACGTGAAATCACGTTTGTGCTGGAATCCTCACCATCCAGATCAACATAGAAATTTGTCGTCGCCTTCTGCTTACCATGTGTCATCAGCTTTTCCTTAATGACCAGCTGCGCGCCCTTTCCAAGCTTTGCCCTCGTGACCCTGTCCGTGGAATCCACCCCCCGGATCTGCACCGTGTCCATCTCCATGTAGCTGTTCTCATCCATGTCCACAATTGTCTCCGGATTCATCACGCGTTCGCCTGTACCCTCACCGGAGCCATAATGCTTCTCAACATAGCGCACCCTGGCGTTTTTTCCGATATAAAATGAATGAATACCACTGTGCTCGCTCGCCTTGTCACCGCCATTGTGGATGCCGCAGCCGGCAACGATTGTGACATCACAGTCCTCCCCGATATGAAAGTCATTGTACACCAGCTCTTTCAGCCCCGTCTGTGTCATCAGAACAGGAATATGCACACTCTCTTTCTTCGTGCCGGGTTTGATAAATATGTCAATCCCGGGTTTGTCCTCTTTGGGAACGATCTCGATATGCTCTGTCGAGCGCCGTCCAGCTGCCTCCCCGTTTGCGCGGATATTGTAGGCACCGGCAGGCACTTCATGTAGGTCTGCTACCTGCATCAGCAATGTCTTCTGAATCTCATCCATGAATACACCCTCCCGCATTATGCTTACACTCAAGACTGCCGTTTAACAATCCCGGCAGTATCTCCTCCTTCGTCCCCATGTTCTGTATCTCGCCGTTTGCGATGACCACAATCCTGTCCGCAATGTCCAGAATGCGCTCCTGATGCGAGATAATCACGATATTTCCCTGTGTCTTGTCATGCATCTTCTCAAACACCTTGATCAGATTCTGAAAACTCCACAGATCAATTCCGGCCTCCGGCTCATCAAACACCGACAGCTTCATGCCGCGGGCAATCACTGTGGCAATCTCGATCCGCTTGAGCTCCCCGCCAGAAAGGCTACTGTTGACCTCGCGGTTGATATAATCCCGCGCACAGAGCCCTACCTCGGCAAGATATTTGCATGCACCCTCGACACTGAGCTTCTCGCCCGCCGCCAGCCTGATTAGGTCGAGCACTGTAATGCCTTTAAATCTTACTGGCTGTTGAAATGCAAAGCTGATACCAAGATTTGCCCTGTCTGTGATGGAGAGGTGTGTGATGTCCTCCCCCTCAAAAAAAATCTGCCCCTCCGTTGGCTGTATGATGCCCGCAATCATCCTGGCAAGCGTGGATTTCCCTCCTCCGTTTGGCCCGGTAATCGCTGTAAAGCGATCGTCTATTTTCAAATTAATATGATTTAATATATCCTTTCCGTTTTCGTCCTCAACGTGGTAGGATATATTCTTTAACTCCAACATGTGTCAGTTTCTCCTTCCTTCCATAACAAATCAAACAGTCACTGTATTGATTTTTTTGGAACAAACTCCAGCTTTAATGTCATTCCCATTCCGTCGGCAAGTCTTTTTAACAATTTTAAAGAGGGATTTCTTGTCCCATTTTCCAATTTGCTGATATCTGCCTGATCAATGCCCGTTCTCTTTGCCAGCTCTTTCTGTGAAAGGTTCTGTGATATTCTGGCGTCTACCATCACACGACTCACGTCCATTTCAGGCTGGCTGTCTTGCCACTCTTTTCCAAATTCATCATTCTGCGGCTGAGCATCCAAATATTCATCAAGCGTCTTCATATCATGAATCACCACACCTTTCTAAATAATCCTCTCTATCATTTTTTGCTTAAATCATTTCTTCCTTATGCGTTCTATGTGTTTCTGATTCACTCCTGCCTCTTCTTTTGTGATTATATGACTATAATATGGTATATATCCCATAATGTCAACAGTTTATTATATAGTACAAACGAAGTAATATTTTCATCAGATCTCTACCCTAAAGCAAATCTCCTGTCCATCCTCCTGCTTAGAGAGCTCCACCGTGATCTCTCCTTTGTGGCGTCTTGCAATCTGGTTTGCCTGATAGAGTCCAAGCCCCCTGTCCCCACAAAGGTCCTTCGTCGTGTATCCTTTCTCAAAAAAGCGGGGAATCTCGCTCATGGTCAGGTTTTCTACCTGGTTTTTGATGGCAAAAATCAGCTTGTCATGCTGGGCGTCAAGCACCATCTCCACCCTGTTTTTCTGCGGTGTGGCAGCCTCAAACGCGTTGTCCGTAAGGGTTCCAATGATCTCGACTAACGCGTGTTCTGACACAGGCGTTACAATCTCCTTGCTTAGCACCTGGATATCAACGTCGATATAATCAGGCGCGCTAATAATCTTACTGTACAGAAAACCGGCAAGTATCTTGTCTGATATCCGCAACAGTGCCGGATTACAGCGCGATTTGTCCTCGTAAATGTCTTTGCAGTACGCCGACTGCGCTTCCACGAGTTCATCGTAATCCGATATTGTAATATGCATATTTAGTATCGCATTCATATGATTGTCAAACTCGTGCTGTCGCGCGCGGATATCCTTTGTCAGCTCCTCCATCGGTTTTATGTAGAGCCTGTAGATTTTCAGTTCCTGCTCCTGACGCCGCAGCGCCGCGTAATTCTGCGCCCAGTCTAAAAGTCCCAGCAGGATAACGGAAAACACAATGCCAAACAGAACCATCACCTTGATATCCAATGTATGACTAAGATATAGGTCAACTAGCAGATAAAACGTGATAATTAGCGCCACCACGCAAAAGATTCTGTATAAAAATTTCCGGCCAAGCTCTGCCATAATGCTCCCCCTTACTTTGGACAGATTGCTGTCCTATTTTCCCTTACTATACATTCTTATACATTTCTGCATCAAACGATTGAGACACTGTCAAATCCCCAGCTTCCTGCGCAACTCATTCTTGTATGTAGTGCCAATCTCCACCTGTTCACCATTTTTCATGCTGATGATCCCATTTACGGTATCTACATAATCAATATAATCCTGATTTACCACGCACATGCGGTGCACCTGCAGGAAGCAATCACCCGGAAGCTTCTCTAGCAGCTGCTTTATAGAAAGGTATAAAACTTTCATTTCCTCCTTCAAGAGCACAAAGCTCACACCTCGCGGCACTGCCTTGATACACACAATATCCTTGCAGAATAATTTGTAATTGATACCATCCTTTTTGACGATCACGTAGGCATCCCTCGTCTCTCCCTGCTGTGACAAAAACAGCAGCTTTCCGACAAGCTTCTGAATGTCCTCCTCATTGTATGGTTTTACCAGATACTGGTAACAGTGAAGCTCCCTGTAAGCGGTCAGCTCCATGTTTGCAAGTGAGGTAAGCATCACAATCGGTGTGAACGTATATTCTTTTCTCATGCGCACCTCCCGCGCAAAGGTGATCCCCGATATGTCATCACTGTCATCCAGATCCAGATTAATGTCAAGCAAAAAAGCCTGAAAGGGCGGCTGCGCCTGATCCTCAAGCGCAGCCCTTGCCTCCTCCAGACTGTTCACCGGAACAGCGCGGACATGTGCGGATACCCTCTCTACCATCACAGTAACCGCATCCAGGCAGTCCTTACTGTCCTCCAGTATCAATATCCTTGTCATGTCCGGTATTCCTCCTGTTTCACATTTCATATGGGCCCTTTTATATCATATCCTTTCATAACGATAAATATTATACGTTCAAAGAGCCACTCTTAATTCTTTTGTTTATCCTGCGAAGGATTTCCTTCGCAGAGTTATTTTAAGATCTCCCCGACGGATTTCGCAAGTCCTGCGACACCCTGAATTTCGGACGGAATGATGATCTTTGTGGACGTACCGTTTGCCGCCTTCTCAAATGCCTCGAGCTTCTTGATGGTGAGCACGGCCTCGTCGGCTCCTGCTTCCTTCAGGAATTTGATACCTTCCGCGTTTGCCATCTGTACGACACGGATCGCCTCCGCCTGACCCTCCGCCTCGCGGATTTTACGCTCCTTCTCAGCCTCCGCGCGCAGGATTGCAGCCTGCTTCTCTGCTTCTGCCTCGAGAATCGCGGATTCTTTTTGTCCTTCCGCAACAAGAATGGTCGATTTCTTCTCACCCTCTGCACGCAGGATCGCTTCTCGCCGCTCACGCTCTGCTTTCATCTGCTTCTCCATCGCATTTCTGATGGCCTCTGGCGGGATAATGTTTTTCAGCTCAACACGGTTAACCTTAATACCCCAGGGGTCTGTGGCAACGTCAAGTGCAGAACGCATGTTTGTATTAATAATTTCCCTCGATGTCAGTGTCTGATCAAGCTCCATCTCACCGATAATGTTACGCAGTGTTGTCGCCGTCAGCTTTTCGATTGCCATAATCGGATTGTCCACGCCATATGCGTACATCTTCGGATCGGTAATCTGAAAGAAGACTACCGTATCAATCTGCATGGTAACGTTATCTTTTGTAATCACAGGCTGCGGCGGAAAATCTACGACCTGCTCCTTTAAGTTCACCCTCTTGGCAACCCTGTCAAGAAACGGCACCTTAAAATGAAGTCCTACGCCCCATGTGGTGTCGTATCCGCCAAGCCGCTCGATGACATACGCGGATGCCTGCGGTACAATACGGACATTCGTCGCCAGTAAAACAATAATAACAAACAAAATAATCAATAAAACGATCATACTTACTTCTCCTCCTCATACATTTCAATCAATTTGACAGCTGCGTTTTACCCAATATTTTATTACCCCTCCCCACATTTTTCTACAATCAGTTTGAAACCCTTGCAATCAACGATTTTCACAAGACTTCCAGCAACGATTTTGTTTCTGTCATCGGCAGCCTGCACAGTCCAATCCTGACCATTCACCACAACACAGCCTCCCCCGACGGTATTGTCAACGTCCTGTGAAACACGCACTACTTTACCGATAATACCCTTGTAAGTCCTTCTTGTACGTATACTACTAATATATCTTTTCATTGAAGGTCTTGCGAAGATCAGCATGCCCAGTGATACCAGCAGAAATACAATCAGATGAAATATCATGCCGCAACACAATATTGCGATGATGGCTTCCACCCAGACACCAACCATATTATATGATTCGCCCATAACCTGCACTCAGCTTTCTATAAGCCCTCCTCATACTTTTCGACAATCAGCCGTACACCTTTTATATCCACGACCTTCGCCAGACTCCCGGCCGTGATTTTGTTCCTGTCATCGACAGCCCGCACGGTCCATTCTTGGCCATTCACCACAGCACAGCCTCTCCCGGCAATATTGTCAACGTCCTGTGTAATTCTTACAACCTTACCGATGATACCCTCATAATTCGTCCTTGTGCGCGTATTATTTATGTATCTTATCGCTAAAGGTCTTGTGAAGATCAGCATGCCTAGTGATACCAGCAGAAACACTGTCAACTGCAGGATCATGCCCCCGCCCAGCATTGAGACAATGATTGCCACCAGAGCGCCGATTGCAAACCAGATGGTGGTCAGTCCCACTGTCACAATCTCAATGATGATGAGTATAATCATCGCCGCCAGCCATACCATTGTATTTGTCATGATATCTCCTCCTTTCCCTATCAGAAACCTGTAAAATTTCAGTATTCGGTGTGAATACCTTGTGTGTTCCTGATAAGTACACTTTACCGCATTATTTCATACCAGACAATAGGTTTTGCGTGAATGCAGTGATTTCTGTATTTAATATTATATTCTGCAAAAGCTATTCGTTGATTCCCCTCCTGTAGTCGGCAAGCTCCTTCTCAAACGCCTCTGTCTTGTGATATCCGCAGGAGAACATTTCAGGACAGAAGCCCCTGTAGATGCATTCTCTTACCATACATCTTGCAAGCTCCGGCTCTGTTTTTGCGATCTCCTCCTTTACAAGCTGCCACGCCTGTGTTGTCTCCGGGCTTGCACAGTTGCACAAACGCTTGCGGCTAATATTAATCAGTGCCTGTGCATCCGCCTCACACGCATGGTTGACCAGCGATCCCTGAGGAAGCTCGTCCCGGTTGACTCCGGTCCTGTCGCTGCGCTGTGTCGATACCCAGTGCTCTATTCCAATCTTGTGTCGCACCATGTGGACACTCACCCAGGATTTGAGATCCTTCCACCGCCAGTAGAACCGCATGCGCCTGATCGGAGAGTGCTCTGACAGGATCAGCCGTCTCTTCCACTCGGAATCGGGATACTTTCCAGTCGTCTTATTGATCGTGTTCATGGCAGAATCTTTAATGTCCTGCCAGTTATCCTCATGTTTAAATATATCAATCTCCATAATTAGTGCTCCTATTCCTGTTTCCTTCTATCTGTGCCCTCTCGGCGGACAATTCCCTGATCAGATGATACAATGTCCAGCTGATATTAGCTGGCGTTAATACAGCCTTTAGATTTGTCGGCGAAAGTTCTGCCTTCTTATATGAGAGCAGAAATTCATCCAGCCGCCTGCCCGTTATTCCTGAGAAAATGATGATCTCCGGCATACAGAATATTGCCGGTGCCCGCTCCTCCTGTGCCCAGTCAGACGGCGCCAGGTTTTTCATCCCGGCCAGAATGCCGACCTGTGTATTGAGATCAGACGGCTTCAGCTGTTTTGTCGTGATGGCCATACTCATGCCAAGCACCTCGAGCTGAATCTTTTTTCTGTCCTCCTGCATATAGTACAAAATCATACCCTTTTGCATATCACTCATATAGTATACCCCGCCTTTCCTACAAAAACTTATCTATCGCCTTTTTCAGCTCCTCGATCGACACTGTGTCATTCTCCCTCACCGCATCGACAATACAGTGATCAATATGGTCCTTTAATATCACACGGCTCACGCTGCTGATTGCCGACTTTACCGCGGCAAGCTGTATCAGCACCTCGCTGCAGTCCCTGCCGTTCTCCACCATCGTCTTTACCGCTTCCATATGGCCTATGATCTTGGACATTCTGTTTAAGACCGCCTTCGTCTCCTTGTGCGTATACGAATGACTGTGTTCCTGCGTATGATCATGCGACGCTCCCTGATCCTGCAGCCTGCTGTGCGTCAATTCCTTTTCCATATGTGTCCTCCCATCATCCTATCCCAATCAGAAAGGGAAATGAAATATTTTTTCAGAGCAGGAAATCCGCCAACACCACATTGCTGACATCAATTCCGGCATCTGTCAGCCTGACAGCATCACCCTGCTGTACTAGCATTCCCTGCCTTTCCCACCTGTGCAAGGCTTCGCCGTAAATATCGTTCATTTCCACCCCAAAGCTGTCGGCAAACTCCTGCCTGGACACACCATCTGTCATGCGCAGACCCAGGAACATATATTCCTCCATACATTCCGCTTTTGACAGTTCATGGACATCTGTTTTCTCCCCATGATATTCGTGGTCTGAGTTTTCTGCAAAAAAACCAAGATACCGCTCCATATCTTCGGTATTTCTCCACCGCACATCCTTCACCGTGGAGGACGCTCCCAGGCCAAAGCCTGCATAATTGGCAGTATGGCCACCCCCGCGCTGCCAGTAGATACAGTTATGTCTGCACGCATAACCTGCTTTCGCATAGTTTGATATCTCATAGCGCTGATATCCTTTTTCTGCGAGAATCCGCTTCGTCTCCTGATACATTTCCCGGTCCTCGTCCTCATCCGGCACAGGCGGATATTCGTTCAGCCTGTCATACAGCCGTGTTCCCTCCTCAAGAATCAGGCTATAGGCCGATATATGCTCCGGTTGCAGCGCAGTTACTGTTTCAAGCGTCTGCACCCAGTCTTCTATCCTTTGCCCCGGCAGCGCGGACATCAAGTCAATGTTGATATTGGTATAACCTGCTTTCCGCGCCAGCTGGTAAGTCTGCAAAAAATCCTCATACGTATGAATGCGCCCCAGCAGCCGCAATGCTGCATTGTCTGCGGACTGCAACCCGATGCTTAATCTATTCACACCAGCGTTTTTGAAATCCATGAGCTTGTTGTAGTCCACTGTACCAGGATTCATCTCCACTGTTATCTCGGCATCATAATTGATATGATAATGTGCTCTGCAACACTCCAAGAGCCTCGCAAGCGCTCCCTCCTCCAATATGGACGGTGTACCACCCCCGAAAAAAACGGTCTGCACCTCATATCCTGCATACTGTGCGGCCTCCCGCGCAATCTCCCTTCGCAGCGCTGCCACATATGCCTGCTGCCGCTCCCTGGTTGCTGGTCCAGACAGAAAATCGCAGTAAGCGCATTTTTGGACACAAAAAGGAATGTGAATGTACATACCAATTGAAAGCGCCACACCTCACACCCCTCTCTACAATAGCAGAATCCCGCCTCTTACAGGCCGCAATCCGTCAAAATCAGCAGCCTTCACAGGCTATATCACTGTCAGTATTCCCAATGATTTTAACAGCAAAATAACCAGAAGCACCGGCGCGATATACCGGATCATCGCGATGTACAGATACTTTCTGCCAAACTTACTGCCGGACTTCTCCACTTCCTCTATGACAGCCCTGGGTTTTAGCACCCAGCCAATAAGAACACACGTTCCTATTGCCACTAGCGGCATCAGCAAATTGTTGCTGATGTAATCCATAATATCGAGAATCTGCGCAACCGCCCCGTTTGGCAACTTCACCTCAAAATACAGCTTATTGTAGCCAAGACACACAATCACACCGCCCACTAGTGCTATACCAGTCTCCACAGCAGCCGCCTTCGTCCGCGTCATATGAAATTTATCCATAAAACTCGACACCACTGCCTCCATGACAGACACAGCACTCGTCAGCGCGGCAAAGAGTACCATTGCAAAAAACAAGCAGCCCACCAGGTTTCCGATTTTTCCCATCGACGCAAACACTTTTGGCAGGGATACAAACATCAGACTTGGCCCTGACGCCGCCATTCCCTCCCGACCCATAAAGGTATATACAGCCGGAATAATCATGACACCGGCCAGAAACGCAACAGCTGTGTCGAACAATTCAATCTGGTTGATTGACTTGACCAGATTGGCGTCATCCTTGACATAAGAGCCGTATGCCACCATAATTCCCATCGCGACGCTGAGACTGAAAAACAACTGCCCCATCGCATCCAACAGCACTGTGAAAAATCCCTTCACTGTCATTCCGTCGAGATTGGGAATCACATAGATCCCAAATCCCTCCATGCCCGTCCTTGTCACACCGGACGCATCCTCATGCTTTATTGTCAGGGAAAAGACAGCGATACCCACCACCAGCACCAGTAACAGCGGCATTAAAATCTTAGAGGACGACTCAATCCCTTTATTGATTCCCCGAAAAACGATAAATGCCACCATCAGCAGGAAGACCACCAGCAGTACAACTGGCTGCCACGAACCTGTTATAAATCCAGTAAAATACCCATCCTCCGCCGCAGCACTGCCACTGCCCGTCAGGTATGCCAGAAAATATTTAACCACCCAACCGCCGATCACGCAGTAATACGGCAGGATGATAACTGGCACAAGACACGCAATCACACCGAGAAATCCCCATTTGGGCTGCAGCTTTGCATACGCTGTCAATGGGCTCTGCTTCGTCTTTCTCCCGATAGCGATTTCTGTCGTAAGCAGCGTAAAACCAAATGTGAGCGCCAATACCAGATAGATTACCAGAAAAAGCCCTCCGCCGTCCTTTGCCGCAAGGTACGGAAAACGCCATATATTTTCCAGACCGACAGCGCTTCCTGCCGCTGTCAGCACAAAACCAATAGAGCCTGAAAATGAATTTCTGTTTTTTTCTTTTTTCATAAGATTATTTCCCCATTATCTGGCCACGGATATCCTAGCCTGCCCATAAAGTCAGTTATCTGCCAGTCGTCCCCATAGCCGTACTCATCCTCCTCATATGCTTTTTGATGCCTTAGCTCGCCTGTCCACCGCACAAGATACCGCTCGATTGCAGCCTTCTCCACATGAAAATATTTTGCAATAATGTCCGCATCGCCCATAGACTCCCGGATTGTTTCTTCGGACGGCTCCTCAAAGTAATCCGGCATCGGCATAAACTGATCCTTATACTCTCCGTTATCATATAACCAGTATCCCCAATAATCCCCATCATATATGTAAAGCAGCAGACATGCTTTCCCGGATTCTTTGGATATCGCTTTTGCCAGGGAATCATAGCCGATGCATCCATCATTTAAGAAAATGCCCACACCATTTTCATTCTCCATATACTGGCATTCTTCTGGAACCAGCTCCGAAATAATCATATCCTCATCTATACAGTCACCCTTCTCGAGCGCATCAAATGTACAAGAATACTTTTCTGCAACCGCTTCCACCGCGGCCTTTGCATCTGCTTTTTTGCCGCCCGGCATGATCGCCACCTGTAAAAATAATCCCATCTTCTCTCCTCCATTTCGTGTTTTTGCGCATTTTCATACGCATCCCCTGTACCTGCCCGCTTTGTATGTTCATCTGACAGCACAGATATTATAAGTATACTATCTGACACGCCATCTGTAAATCTCTTTTTCTAATAGCACTTCAAATAGCACTACAAAGGAACACTGGATTCGTTATAATTCACTCCGTTCTAGTAACGGGTAAAAATCCATGCAAAAATTGTAATACGCGCTTCGTTCGCAGCGCAATTCTGTGAAAAATCTATTTGTCACCCGGCACTTTTGGGGATATAATAGGATCATCAACTCAATTTAACAAAAGAAAGGTAAGATATCATGAACAAATTTAGCGCAAACCATATCGCAATCCCCACAATACTGAAAGTAGAACCCCACGCACTAGATAACATCGGCGTCTATTTAAGGGATTGTGATTTCAAAAAAGTAGTCATATACTTCGGAAACGGCCTGATCGACATGTTTGGGTACAAGGTTCTAGATGCCCTGCGGGAAGCCGGCATCGAGGTGCTCACGTACTGCGAGCTAGATACCGTCAATATTGACGATATCATTGACCTGGCATTTGGACTGCCAAGCTCCACGCAGGCCGTGATCGGGCTTGGCGGCGGCAAAGTCATCGATGCGGCAAAATATATCGGTTTCCTGCGCAAATTGCCCTTTATCAGCGTCCCGACCTCCTCCTCGAGTGACGGGTTCTCCAGCGCCAGCGCATCGCTCATCGTAAACGGCCGCAGAAATTCCGTTCCAGCGCGCCTTGCGTACGGCATTATCGCAGATACCTCCGTCATCAAGAGCGCACCGGAAAAATTTATCTACTCCGGAATCGGGGACATGGTGTCCAAGATCACCGCACTCTATGACTGGAAGTTCGAGGAGGCACACGGCGCCGCACAGGTCAATGACTTTGCCCTCATGATTGCCAAGAAGGCGGTGAACAGCTTTGTGCGGACACCCTTCCAGAGCATTCACGATGACCTGTTTCTAAAGGAATTGCTTGACTCCCTTGCCATGAGCGGCATCGCAAATGAAATCGCAGGAAACAGCGCGCCCACAAGCGGCAGTGAACATTTGATTTCCCATGCTTTAGATAAACTGCAAAAAACGCCGCAGCTTCACGGAATCCAAGTCGGCGTCGCAACTTATCTGATGAGCCTTGTCCAGAGCCACCGCTACCAGCGTGTGAATACAGTTTTTACCCAAACCGGGTTCTGGGATTACGCCGCCACCCTAGACCTCAATGTGGACGACTACTTAAAGGCTATCGATCTCTCCCCCTCCATCAAACCGTTCCGCCACACATATCTGCACGAGGAACAATACAGGACACTGGCAAAGAAAATACTCATGGAAGATGAGGCATTGAAAACAGTTTTCCATCTGTAATTTCAAGGAGGCTTCCCGCTCTCACTGCGCATTGCTGGCAGCCTCCTTGGCCTTTTGGGCCTCCCATCTCGACACGATGTAATCCGGACGCTTTGTGTTTATACTATCCCTGACCCATGTACCATCCTGGTAACGATAGCAATAGATTCCCACATCGGCTGACTGGATCCAAATATTATAGCTATCATTCTCCCAACAGATTCCCCAGAAATCCCATGCCCGTTCCGTCCAGAAATCCCCTACAAGCTCACCGTTTTCTTTATCATACACATATACCCGTACATAGCGAATATCTCCCAGCTTCTCTACATTCTGTTTTGCGACAAGCTTACCGTCGAAACTCTCTACAGCATATGGCGAGAAAGAGCCATACTCCTGATCCTCTGTATAACCCCTCCCGCCCGCTGACAAAAATACTTCACGGTAAAAGATAGCGCCTATCACTAAGATCAAACCTGCCAGATAAATTCTTTTTATCCATTTTCTTTCTGTCTTATTCATATCAACAACCTACCTCCTGCTGCACTAAAAAACACCTTATCCAGCCTTCCATAAGCGACGGCATTATTGATTCGCGCACAGCTCTGCCTCATCGAACTGCGCATACTCACCCCGCCAGTCTGCTCCAAAAGTGCCAGCCTGTATTTTTCATGCGCATCCCTCCATCAGTCTTCATAAACCGATCCTTAACAGCATATGACCCTATATCTTAGATCGCAAGTATAGATTATATGGCCAGAACACGAAAAGCGGTACAGCTCTTATAACGGAACTATACCGCTTTATTTTATTAGTTGCTTTATTTGTTGCTTTATTTGTTATAGAGGTCACGCTTATCAATGACACGGACAGCCTTACCCTCACTTCTGGTAATAGTCTTTGGCTCCACAACCCTGACGTCCACCTTGATGCCAAGCATGGACTTTAGACCTGCCACGATCACTCTCTCTCGTTCCGCCGTGTTAAACCCTGCATCCTGTGCCATCTCTGGCGTCTTTTCCACCTGCACCTCGATCGTGTCATTGTTTCCTATACGATCAACTACGATCTGGTAGTTTGCCTCATATCCCTTGTTTAACAGTACGGTCTCGATCTGGGACGGCCACACGTTGACACCCTTTACAACCATCATGTCATCGCTTCTGCCCATCGGCTTGTGCATACGGATATGCGTGCGCCCACAAGAGCACTTCTTCCTGGTCAGGTAACACAGGTCGCGCGTCCTGTATCTTAGGAGCGGAAATGCCTTTTTTGTAATACATGTAAACACTAGTTCCCCTACCTCTCCCTCGGGAAGAACCTCTCCTGTATCCGGATTGATGATTTCAGGAATAAAATGATCTTCCTGTATATGCATCCCCTGCTGCTCCTCACACTCAAAAGACACACCCGGGCCGGAAATTTCAGTGAGTCCATAGATATCATACGCCTTGATGCCAAGCGATTTCTCGATGTTCTTACGCATCTCCTCTGTCCACGGCTCCGCGCCAAAGATACCAGCCTTTAACCGAAGCTGGTCCTTAAGCCCCCGCTCGTTGATGGTCTCCCCGAGATTTGCCGCATAGGACGGCGTGCAGCACAGGATTGTTGAGCCAAGATCTGTCATAAACTGAAGCTGGCGCTCTGTGTTTCCAGAGGACATCGGCAACGTCAGACAGCCTACTTTGTGCGAGCCGCCGTTTAAGCCCGGCCCTCCTGTGAAAAGCCCGTAACCATAGCAGACATGACACACATCGTCCTTCGTGCCCCCCGCCGCGACAATCGCCCGCGCACAGCACTCCTCCCACACATCAATGTCCTCCTGCGTGTAGAACGCCACCACGCGGCGTCCTGTCGTGCCGCTCGTGGACTGGATGCGCACGCAGTCTGACAGCGGCACGCCCAGCAGCCCGTATGGATACTGATCCCGCAGGTCATCCTTTGTGATAAACGGAAGCTTATGTAAATCCTCAATTCCCTTTACATCATCAGGTTTTACACCTGCCTCGTCCATTTTATCATGATAAAACTTTACATTATCATACACAAACTGTACCTGCTTCGCCAGTCGTTCACTCTGCAGGGCCTGAATCTTGTCCACGGACATTGTTTCAATTTCCGGTTGATAATAATTTGCCATTCAAAAATCTCCTTCACTTTCATTATTTAAAGTTATACACCCATAAAGTTTACCATACTTTTTTCAAAATGTTAACACATTTATGCAAATATAGAGCTATCTTTTTTGCCCATTTCATTTTATACTGAAGCTATACACCAAAACACAAAGGAGTGATCATCAAATGAAATACACAAACCCAATCCTTCCCGGCTTTCATCCTGATCCAAGCATCTGCCGCGTCGGCGGTGACTTTTATCTGGTGACAAGCAGCTTCGAGTACTTCCCAGGACTGCCCCTATTTCACAGCACAGACCTTGTACACTGGGAGCAGATCAACCATATTCTTGACCGGGACAGCCAGTTTACCCTCACCACAGAAGCGCCAAACCACTTTGGCATCTACGCACCGACGCTGCGTTACCACGATGGCATCTACTACTGTATCGTCACAAACGTAGGCGGTCCGGCGGGCGGCAACTTCTTTGTCTACACCACCGATCCCTATAGCGCCTGGTCCGATCCGGTCTGGCTTCCCTTTGGCGGCATCGATCCCTCGCTCTTCTTTGACGATGACGGCAAAGTGTACTATAGTGGTACGGACAAGAATATCTTTATCTCGGAGCTTGTCCTGTCCAGATCGACTACTGCCGATGGCAGTGTACAGCTTCATTGTGACCATGTGGGCGAGCAGGTGTACGCTTGGGACGGTTCTGGCGGCAACAACCCGGAGGGCCCACACCTCTACAAGATCAATGGAATGTACTATCTCATGATCGCGGAGGGCGGAACCGAGTACTGCCATATGGTGACGATCGCAAGAAGCCAGTCTGTCTATGGCCCCTATGAGCCATGCCCCCACAATCCGGTCCTCACCAACCGCAGCACGGATCTTCCCATCAAGGCTGTTGGACATGCTGATCTGGTCGAAGACCAGAATGGAAACTGGTGGGCTGTGTGCCTTGGAATCCGCCCGCTAGGCTACCCCTTCCGACACAACCTAGGGCGCGAGACCATGCTTGTACCTGTAGTGTGGCAACAGGGCTGGCCTGTCATGGGCATGAACCATGACGGCCATGTGGACGCCGAGATCGAGGTCTGGCTTCAAGCCAAAACTGCACAACTGCCCGGGGCACAAACCACTTCTGGCGCACCTGCAAAAAACAGCCGCTATATTCCTGGCAGCAGCTATACAGACAGCTTCAACACCACCTCCATGCACCCGTCATGGAATACGATCTACAACCCGGACAAAGCCTTATACGAATTTACGCAAAACGGCCTGATCCTGCACGGAAATGAAAATGCACTGTCAAGCCAAGAGAAAAAATCCCTTGTTTGCCGGCGACAGGAGCATTTTGACTTCACTGCCCGGCTGACACTCTGTATAAAAAATCTTCCCGAAAATGGTGAGGCTGGCCTTGCAATATACATGAACAACCAACATCACTACGAGCTTGCCATGATCAGGCATAACCAGAAACGCTGTCTGATTATCCGCCGACAGATTGGCAGCCTATGGGCAGTGGAAAACACTATAGAGTATGATAGTGATACCGTACTATTGCAGCTTACAGGTTCACGCGAGCGCTATTCTTTTGCCTATAGTGCCTCTGAATCAGCGCCTCTTGTGACAGTCGGGTCTGGCGAGACACAGTATCTCACCACAGAGGCCGGCGGCTGTTTCACAGGAAACTATATCGCCCTCTACGCTGCAAATACAGATGCCATTTGCAAAAAATTTGTTTATGAGGTAGAATAGACTATATTAAAAATACGAGGAGGTTTTTCATGAAATCAAACGTTTATTTTTCCAGAACCATCACTCCCGAAAAAGTACTTGAATTATACAGGCTCACAGGCCGGACGCTCGATGGAAAAATCGCTGTGAAGCTTCATTCCGGTGAGGTCGGCAACCAGAACTTTCTAAAGCCCGACTTCTGGAAGCCTGTCATCGACCATGTCGGCGGCACTGTCGTGGAGTGCAATACGGCGTATGATGGCAGCCGCAACACGACAGAGAAGCACATGAAGACGATGCACGAGCACGGCTGGAGCAAATATTTCCAAGTCGAGCTGTTAGACGCCGAGGGACCAGACCTTGAGCTTGCCATTCCAAACGGAAAAAAGATCAAAAAGAACTTTGTCGGAAAGTCGCTTGCAAAGTATGATTCTATGTTAGTGCTATCGCATTTCAAGGGACACCCTATGGGCGGCTACGGCGGGGCAATCAAGCAGCTCTCGATTGGAATTGCCTCCTCTATGGGCAAAGCATATATTCACGGGGTTGGTGACACAGAAAACTTCTGGGGTTCGGACCACGATTCCTTTCTGGAATCAATGGCAGATGCCGCCTCGAGCGTCATTGATTATTTCAAGGGCAACATCGTCTATATCAATGTCATGAAAAATATGTCTGTGGACTGCGACTGCTGCGCCATTGCGGAGGATCCCTGCATGGCTGACATCGGTATCCTAGCGTCCCTTGACCCTATTGCCATCGACCAGGCCTGCCTTGACCTTGTATACGCGTCCGACGATCCTGGCCGAGATCACCTGCTCCAGCGCATCGAGTCCAAAAACGGGGTTCACACGATCGAAGCAGCCGCCGATCTTGGATTTGGTTCACGCGAATATGAGCTTATCACTGTGGAATAACTCTTTCATCGCGAACCGGGTAAAAAAACGTTTCCTACTCATCGCGCCGGACACTCATCAGCTGCACGGAACTGTGCATGAAACAGCAAAAGAGCACCCATCTAGGTGCTCTTTTGTTATGATGCTGCATTTATTCCTGCATTATTTTCCGATATAGCTCTCCGCGTCATTCACCGCATTATACACATCAATCCGCTGGAGATCGATCTCTGGCATTCCGATAAAGAGCCCGCCATACTCGTAGGTATCCACAATCTTCTCGATGCGAACGATCTCGATAAACGCATGGATCACTTCCTTGGTCCAGATCGTCAGATATGCCTCGTACACCGCCCCCATGTCAAGGATCTCGTCACAGTAAAAGCCAATCCCCGTCTTGGAAACATTTTTGACATCTACCCCGATCTCTTCCTGCTTACCCGAATCCAGCCTCTTTACCAGAAGCCTTGACTGCAGGTCTGTTCTCTTGCTCTTTCTTCTCTCTTCCATCATTATCTATACTCCTTTGCAATATAACATAAATACCTACACCCTTTACTTCCAATTCTTATAATACAAAAATAACAAATTACACCCAAAAAGTCAACACGGAATATATCACTTGATGAAGCAGGCATCGCCAAAGGAGAAAAATCTGTACCGTTCCTGCACCGCAGTCCTATATGCATTAAGTACATTTTCACGGCCTGCCAATGCGGACACGAGCATGATGAGCGTAGACTCCGGCAGGTGAAAATTCGTAATCAGGTTGTCAAGCACCTTAAACTGATAACCAGGATAAATAAAAATCTCCGTATCCCCGCTCCCGGCCACCACCTTGCCGTCCACACCGGCGGCACTCTCTATCGTGCGGCAGCTGGTCGTCCCCACACAAATGATCCTGCCACCTGCCTGCTTTGTACTATTTATGGTGTCCGCCGCCTCCTGCGTTATCTGATAAAACTCAGAGTGCATGTGGTGGTTTAGGAGATTCTCCTCCTTGACGGGGCGGAAGGTCCCAAGCCCGACATGCAGTGTGACATAGGCTGATCGAACACCTTTTTTCTGAATCGCCTCAAGCAACTCCTGTGTAAAATGCAGTCCGGCTGTCGGCGCTGCCGCCGAGCCTTCATATCTGGCATAAACAGTCTGATAACGGTTCTTATCCGCAAGCTTATGTGTGATATATGGCGGCAACGGCATCTCACCAAGCCGGTCGAGTACCTCCTCGAAGATTCCGTCATACTGAAACTGAATCAGCCTGTTTCCCTCGTCAACCACATCTATGACCTTTCCGGTCAATAATCCATCACCAAAACTTATGACCACGCCCTCTCTTGCCTTTTTGCCTGGCTTTACAAGCGTCTCCCACACATCGTTTCCGCGGCGTCTAAGCAGGAGCACCTCAACCGCCGCCCCCGTCTCTGCTTTTGTTCCCATGAGCCTTGCCGGGATAACCTTTGTGTTGTTCAGCACAAGACAGTCCCCCGCATGCAGGTAATCCACGATATCTATAAACCGCCTGTGTTCGATTTCCCCGGTCTTTTTATCGAGTACTAATAGCCTCGAACCCGATCTGTCCTCAAGTGGATCCTGTGCGATCAGTTCTGGCGGCAGATCAAAATAAAAATCCTTTTTCAACAGCTCCTTCATAGCTCATACCTCATAAACACTGGCATTGCATACGCCACAAAACAATGCCTACGCCCGCAGCTCAATGCCAAGGCCCTCTAGACCGTTTAATATCTTCTTCATGGCACCCGACACGTCACTCTCCTCGAGCGTCCTGTCCTTTGCGCGGAAAGTAATCGAATAAGCCACCGACTTGTAGCCTTGCTTGATCTGACTTCCCTCATAAATATCAAACAACTGGTACTCCTCTAGGATTTTTCCGCCACGCTGTTCGATCACCTTCTCAATATCCCCAACGAGAATATTTTTCGGCACAACCATACTGATGTCGCGTGACACAGCCGGATATTTTGCGATTCCCTCATATTTTCTGTCAAAGGAGGCAAACGGAAGAATTTCCGGCATATCCAGCACGGCGATATACACCCTTGTGTCCATATCATAGTGATCCGCCACCTCGGAGTGAATCTCGCCGAGATAC
Source organism: uncultured Lachnospiraceae bacterium (assembly GCA_910588755.1). Lineage (GTDB taxonomy): Bacteria > Bacillota > Clostridia > Lachnospirales > Lachnospiraceae > COE1. Next base: position 37,592 of record CAJUQZ010000007.1, read on the forward strand.
CCGACCACCTTGTCCTCATACCGAATCAGCGCCTGACGGCCTGGGTGCAGAAACGGCTTTGCCGCCTCAGGATCATAGACAGCCTTCTTCTTCATGCCGATGCTTTCGAAAAATTCCTCGACAATACCTTTCATGGTGAAGAAATCACCCTCGCCGTACATGCCAAGCGTAAACTGCATCCGCTCGTCCGGGTAGTCCTCCACCGGAAGACTTCTTGGAATATAGATATTTCCAAGCTCATAGAGGCGCACATTCTTGTTTCTGCGGTTATAGTTTGACGCCAGCGATGTCAGGATTCCATTTAGGGAAATCGTTCTCATAATCGAGAAATCCTCACCCAGCGGATTGGCGATCGTCACAGTCCGCCGAAGCGGGCTGTCCGCCGGGAGCAAAAGTTTGTCAAACACCTTAGGGCTCTCAAACGAATAGCACATTCCCTGCGAAAAACCACAGTACTCGGCGATATCCCTCGCCTTCTCCTCCACACGCAGCTTAAATGATAACTTACCCGTCGTCGCCTCGCCAGTCGGGAGTGTTGTCGGAATCCTGTCATATCCGTAAAATCTCGCAACCTCCTCCGCGATATCCGCAAAGCACTCGATGTCCTGGCGGAAGGAAGGCGCCGTAATCATGCCTGTGCCCTCGTCGTATGCAAGCTCCAGCCTGTCAAAAATCTGAAGCATCTCCTCCACTGAAATCTCTGTCCCAAGAAATCTGTTGATGCGCTCCGGCTCAAATTTGATCTGCTTTAATGGCAAAAAAGGCTCCTTCACATCGACAATCCCGCCGACCACCTCGCCGCAGCCAAGCTCCTCAATCAACTGGCATGCCCTGTTGATGGCTGCCTCCGCGTTTCTCGGGTCTAGTCCCTTCTCAAAAATGCCGGAGGCATCTGTCCTAAGTCCCACTCTCTTAGAGGACTTCCTGATATTTGCACCGTTAAATGTAGCAGCCTCAAATAGTACGGTCTGAACATCATCTGTAATCTTCGAGTTCTCACCGCCCATAATTCCCGCAAGGCCAATCTCCTTCTCCGCGTCACAGATCATTAACATCTCCGAATCAAGCTTCCGCATCTGCCCGTCAAGTGTCTGGAATTCGTCGCCGTCCTTCGCGCGCCTCACGATAATCCTGCTGCCCGCCACATTCTTCAGATCATACGCATGCATCGGCTGCCCGTACTCCATCATGACATAGTTTGTGATGTCCACAAGGTTGTTGATCGGCCTGATACCGCAAGCTGCAAGCCTTCTCTGCATCCATTCCGGCGAGGGTGCGATTCTGATATTTTTGCACACCCTTGCACAGAAGCGCGTACAGAGATCCCTGTCCTTTATCTCCACTGAGATGTAATTATTGACATCCTCGTCATTGCCCTTCACCTCCACGACCGGCGGTACAAAAGGCTTTCTGAACGTAGCTGCGGCCTCCCTTGCAATCCCAAGGACACTATAACAGTCCACGCGGTTGGAAGTCACCTCATACTCCACCACAGTATCATGCAGCCCGAGTGCCTCAATGGCATCCTCCCCAGGTGTCACCGGTTTTTGAAATACATAGACACCATCCTCAGGCGCCTCTGGATACATGTCCCGACTAGAACCCAGCTCCTCAATCGCACACATCATGCCGCAGGACTCAACGCCGCGCAGCTTACCTGACTTGATCTTGATACCGTTCTCGGGAAGCGGTCCCCCGTCATGTCCCCCGGCTACCCTGCCGCCATCTAAGACTGTCGGAACATAGTCTCCCTCTTTCAAATTCTGCGCACCTGTGACGATCTGCACCGTCTTAGTCCCCACATTGACCTGACAGACGATCAGTTTGTCCGCGTCAGGGTGGCGCTCAATTTTCTCAATGTGTCCCACAACGATATTCTCCAGATTTCTGTCAAGCCGCGAGAAGCCCTCCACCTTTGTCCCCGACAGCGTCATGGCGTCACAGTACTCCCTGTCCTCACAAGAAAGCGCTGGAACATATGCTTTAATCCACGATAATGGTGTATTCATTTTATCCTCCATTCTATGACACGCGTGTCATATTTCAATCTATACGAATCTATTCTAACCTGCTTTAATATCCTACCACGCGATGACAACATCCCTGATACCTTCTAGTTAAAACTGTTTCAGGAATCTGATGTCATTTTCATATAACAGTCGCATGTCATCAATCTCATATTTTAACAATGCGATCCGCTCTAGGCCGACGCCAAACGCAAAACCAGAGTATTCCTCTGGATCAATATTGCACATTCTTAGCACCTTTGGGTGCACCATACCGCAGCCAAGAATCTCAATCCAGCCCTCTCCCTTGCAGAAACGGCAGCCGCTTCCACCGCACTTAAAACACGACACATCCATCTCGGCTGACGGCTCCGTGAATGGGAAATGGTGTGGCCTGAACTTGACTTTCGTGTCCTCCCCGAACAGCTCCCTGGCAAACTCCGCAAGTGTACCCTTCAAATCCGCAAAAGTGATATTCTTGTCAATCACGAGTCCCTCAATCTGATGGAAGGAGGGAGAGTGTGTCGCGTCCACCTCATCCGCACGGAATACACGCCCTGGCGCAATCATTCTGATCGGAAGTTTTCCCTTTTCCATCTCATGTACCTGCACGCCTGAGGTCTGCGTCCTAAGCAGGATGTCGCTGTTGATATAAAATGTATCCTGCTCGTCCTTAGCCGGATGGTCAGCCGGAATATTCAGCGCCTCAAAATTATAATAATCCTTCTCCACCTCTGGGCCCTCCACAACCTCGTAGCCCATGCCGATAAAGATGCGCTCCACCTCCTCTAAGGCAATCGTGTTCGGGTGACGGTGTCCAACCTTATTTCGCTGCGCAGGAAGTGTCACATCGATTACCTCGGCCTTCATCTTCGCCTCGCGGAGCTTCCGCTCCATACCTGTCCTCGCCTCGTCTAGCATCCGCTCAATCTCGCTGCGCGCATCATTTACGAGCTGCCCGATCTTAGGCCGCTCCTCGGGCGCGACATCCTTCATTCCCTTCAGCACTGCCGTAAGTTCGCCCTTCTTGCCCAGAAAATTGACACGGACGTCATTTAATTTGTCCAGCGCCTCGCTTTCGTTGATCTGACGGATCGCCTCCGCCTTGATCTGCTCTAATCTCTCTTTCATCACCAGTCTCCTTTGCTCATTCTTAAATATAATTAATGAAAATGAAAAATCCCTTGTAGAAAACTCTACAAGGGACGAATAAACCGCGGTACCACCCAAGTTCCTGCAATCTCTACACCGTGCCAAACGACCTGCCCGCTGTATATCACAGACTCTCATAAGACGTAACGTGTCACTCCGGCTCTCCCTACAATATCGTCATTTGACAACACTTCAAAAAAGCTGCTCCAGTGGGAAATTCGCTATCATATTTGAACTTAGGAGGCTTTCAGCCGGCGACCTCCACTCTCTGACAGAAAATATAACGCTACTTACACCTTCACTGCATTTTAATATATTCTTTTATGTATCATAAAAACTATTGCTGAACATAATCATATGTTATCTGAAGAAAAATGTCAAGCCCCAAATACAAAACTATTTTAGCCGCGTATACAGGATCTCCATATCCCCATACGCTGTCTCGATCTCGAGAATGACGCTGTTGATGATATTGTAATCTGTCTCGTTGTACTCGTGAACATACAAATCGCTCTTAACCTGGAGTCTGGCCCCGCTCTCCGTAAGCGCGCTCATAGCATACGTCGTGATAATATTTCCGATTTCCGTAAGCGCCGACTGCCCGATCTCATCCAGGAAATCCAAATGCGGCAGGACCATTCCGCTGACCTTATTGTAAAGGATCCCTGCAAGCTGCTGTGATATCCCATACAAAAACAAATGTTTGTTTGTGCTTTCCACAACTGTCCTGACGATGACCGCCCCGTCCACATTCCCCTTGTAAATACAGCTCTTTACGCCAAGGATCGGAATATCATACATCTCTGTGAGCAGCTTATGCGCCACACTCTCAATAAAACTCTCTGTATCCGCAAAGGACTCCACTCCCTGCAGTGGTA
>CAJUQZ010000007.1:41650-57774 GCA_910588755.1 uncultured Lachnospiraceae bacterium
CGCATACAAGATTGACCAGCCATGCGAGCATCGTCCCGATAAAGCTCTTCAACGTCTTTGACGAGAAATCTTTGCCAAGCAGCTCCTTGTAGGACTGTACCGTGTTCTTAAACTCTGTATGAATCCTGATATGCTGTGCGTAGCTTACATACTGCTTCTCCCGCTGCAACGCCTCCTCCGTGTCGAAGTGAAAGACCGTGTAGTCCACCAGAAAATCAATAATCTCCATGCACTTTTGCTGATTGGTGTTCCGGTCGCCGCTCTTTGCGATCTCGAGCAGCTGTTCGATCTTATCAAACAACTGACGATGCTGCTCATCAATCTTATCAATGCCTACCTTGTACTCTTCTTTCCATAAACCAGCCATGTCGTTATCTCCTTTAACAATACCTTTGTAAACCAGACATTTTTCATCTGAATCATGTAGTGGAAAACCTTTCCCCCTACCCGTACGCCGGACACGTGCAGCAAAGCTGCTGATTTCCTTACATGCCTGCGTACATAGAAAAGTATAGCACTTGTTGGAAAATTTTTCAAGAAAACTCCGAGATATAGTCATCCACATAACCGTCCGCAATCCACTTGTTGACCAGCGCGCCTCCAAAAAAAATGTACATACAAAAGTACAGCCAGATCATCACAATCACGATGCCAGTCAGGCTACCATACATGGAAAAGCCGCCAAAATAATCGATGTATACAGAAAAGCCAAAGGAATAGAGCGTCCAGAAAACCGAAGTCACAACCGCCCCTGGATAGTGCTCCTTCCACAACAGCTGGTTATTTGGCAGCAGGCTGTACATCGTGCAGAACACAATGGAAATCATCCCCGCCACAAAGACTCGCAGCCGGGCCATTGTCAGGTATGAGCCACTTGGCCAGCGTGTTCCCAAAGACAAGCACACCCACCGAGAGCAGGACCGCCAGCAGCAGAAAAATGGTGTAGAAGGAAGCTTTCAGGCGCAAAAGAATGTACCCCCTCGTCTCCTCCACCTCATAGATGTGGTTCAACCCCCGAATCAGCGCAAGAACACCTTTTGAGGCCGACCATACGACCACAAAAGCCGAGACGGACAGCAGCGTCAGCTGGTTCCCGTGATAACTGTCAACGATGCCAAGCAGAAAACGGTAAATTTTATCCGGTATTACAGCCTGTGAAATACTGACCATCTCCTTCCTGCCAAGCAAATCATGCGGCAGCATGCCGCTGACGATCATCACCATCGGTATCACGGACACAAACAAAAAGAACGCAGCCCCAGAGGCATAGGTCCCCACCTCTGCCTCATTAAAGGTTCTGCGTATCTCCTTTTGCAATCTATACAGCTTTGTGATCATTGACATGATTCGTCCAGCTCCCTGATATCTTTTATGCTTCCATTATAATAATATGCCAGAATCTGTATAGCTGTTAATCCCCTGTCAGCCAAACCCTTTGCCCCGTTCTGCGACATGCCACAGCCGTGCCCGAAACCGGCGCCATGTATTGTAATCTGTCTTAAAGTATCCCCACTTTCCCCGTTATTATCATAACCTTTTTCTATGTAAAAATACGCACTCGGAAGAATATCACCCATAATATAGCTGCTGTTGTCCTTCCTTGTCACAACCTCCTGCGCACAGCCAAGCGCCTGCCGGACTACATACTGTGACATCACACTTACCCTGAAATGCGCCGTCTCTATCATAATCCCCGAGGCCAGGCCGCTTTTTTTGCGGTTTATTACCCATATATCCTTTACTGCCTCCTCATCTGGAAGCTGGTCTGACGATAGCTTACGCGACCGTATCCGTACTAGGTCAGGATATGACATCGATAGCTCATACAGCTTCTGCAAAAATTTTTTTGCCGCACTCCCCTCTAGTGACTTGACGTAACTCCAGCGATACCACGCCTCATGATACTCCACATCCTCCTCATTGCCGTTGTCAATATACTGCTGGTAGGCCTGCTCTCCCTCCTCACTGTTCGACGCATAGAGCTCCTCTCCTGTCTCAATCAGGTAGTCGTCCGCTGCCGATGCCGCATCACTCCACACGCGCGCTCCGCCGTTATAGCCACTCGAAGTCGAATAGTAAAAACTTTCCACGATTTCATCATGATATGTAAGCACCTGGTCTTTTGTCTCATCCACCGCCCAAACCGCGTCCTGCGTCTCCTCACAGTTCATGTAAACCTGAAACGACGTGCTGTCGTCCATATGGGCCCTCCACTCCGGATAAGCATATGTCTGCTTATGAAAATACGTATAGGTCCTTGCACAGACAGCCTGCGCCTTCAACGCCTCACCGGGATAGCCAGACGGCATCTCGCTTGGAACCACCCCGTAGAGATACTCCTCCACTGACAGCTCATTGACCACAACGATTCCTTCCGGCCCGGGATAGCACTCCAGCCTTCCACGATACTGTGCGGAACTGCTGCGCCCGATATTTTTGATCTGCACCCTGCCATTATTTTTTCCGCAGACACTAATCATCTGCCCATCCGTAAAGTCGCCAGGACTTAACATGACCTCTGCATCCGGCGCGTACTCCGTCTGCTCTCCATTTTGCGTGACAGTCAATCCCTCACTGCACGCAAGGGTTAGCTTTGTGTGGTAAATACCGCGGTATCCCTGATTCATGAGCAGTATCCTCACATTCCCGTCAAACGGTATCTTAGGGACCTCGATCCACACTTTTTCTTCCTCCTGCACTTCTTCCACAATCTCCTCATCTGTGTCAGACAGCTGGACACTGCATCGATATAGTCCGAGCGCGATCACCGTCCAGACCACAACGATTAGCAGCTTTTTGAAAAACCCGCTTACCCTAGAAATTTTTCTTTCCTCCTGCACACGATTTAGAACGGGGTAGGGAAATCCTACCTCCGCGCACCACAAAAGCAGCCCGCTAAGGCTGCTTTGCTTCTTGTGTATCCCCGAAACGCCGGCTCCTGTATTTTGACTCCTAGCCAATGCTAGGTGGGCGACCGCAATCTTTCTCGCTGCCTTCCCCTGGCCAAAACTGGGGGGCATGACATTGATCAGACAATGTAGGAATCCCGTTTAAAGTGATGTAGGTTCAAAATGACAAGAGTTATCGCACATTTCAGATTACCTATAGTATACGACATAGCCGCAAAAATATCAATACCCAATCGCGCTATTTTTTGGAAAAAAATCAGCTTAATGCATAGAACTTGTACACGCCCTTGCCTGCATTTTTCACATCGTAGAGCACCTGGTCCGCCTCCTTGACGACCCGTTCAAGCTCGTCCTCAGACATCAAAGCCTTTCTGCCGCTGATGCCGATAGAGCAGGATATCCGGTGCTCTTTGGGTATGTCAATATTTTTCCCGAGCTTGCGTCGAATCGCCCCCACAAAGCCGTCCTCATGCGCAATCTGCGCATAAATGTTTTTCGCAAGGCGTCCGACATACGCCATGTCATCCGTGTATACCGTAATCAGAAATTCGTCCCCGCCGTAACGCGTCACAAAACCGTGATTCCCCACCTCTTTCTGAAAAATTTCCGCCATGCCAATCAGTATGATATCCCCCACGCCATGTCCAAATGTGTCATTATAATATTTAAAATTGTCCAGATCGATATACATGATGATGACCGACTGTCCAAGCCCTGTCTCCTCATTTCCCTTAATCATCCTGCTGACATTTCCATAAAATCCTTCCCTGTTGTACAGACCTGTCAGCTTGTCCGTCACAGCCAGATGGTTGAGCTTATCGTTCATCTGCTGAATCTTTTCATTCGCCTCGAGCATATCGATGGAGCTTAGCAGCTGACGCATCAGAAATTCAAAGACCGCATAATCGCTCTCATCTAAGAGATAGCGGTTCGTAGGGGAATGCCAGTTGTCCTTCATCTCAATATATGCCACCATGACAGCCTTTAACGAATCATTATAATAAAACGGCAGTCCGATAATCGAACATACTTTATTCTGCGCAAACAGCGAGACGACATCCCAGTAATCCGTATAATTATTGTTCATCTTGGAAGTGACAAAGCCAAGCCTGTTCTGATGAAAAAATGCCTCTATGCGCTGCTGCCGCTTACTTGTATAGGTATATCCAGTATTGTTAAACAGTTCCTCGGGCCCATCGTCATTATATTTTACAAATAACAGCCTGTCTATGTTAAAGTTATGTATGAATGCATTCAGCGCTATATTCACCAGGTCCTTCCTGCTCTTCCCGCCGATTTCCACCATCTTCTGCCACGCCGACAGGAAATTCATGCGCTTTTGTTGCTCCTGGTTTTCCTTATAGACTGACGCGTGCCTGAGCACCTCGTCAATCTCCTGCCGAAGTTTCGGCGCAAGCTCAAGTTCGCAAGCGCATGCTCTGTGCGCCGTGCCCGCAGTTTCCGCCATAAGTTCTGTCACCTTGCCCTTACAGCCCTGCCTGTCATAGAAGTCCATCGCATACCGCAGGTATTTCTGTGCATCGTCCTCCCTGCCAAGGGACCGGCAGAGCCTGGCAAGCTCTGTAATGTACTGTGCAAATATATAAAACTGGTTTCCTGCAGATTCGTCCAGACAGTCCCTTGCCATTTCGAAATGCTTTAGCGCCTCCCTGCACGCCCCTCTCCCCTCAAGCTGAAGTCCATAGATAAAGTGATAGATAAAGAGATCATCCCTGCACATGGTATAATCATGTATGACTGCATCGTCAGGCGCCTCGCCCTCATGGCCTAAGAGATGCTCTAAGAACAGCCGTGTTTTTTCGATGTAGATGGCGCACTTTAACTCATTTCCGATATAATGGCTGCACAGTGCAAGAAGCCCTGCAAGCTTTGAGATATTGCAGACGCGCAGACTATTCATCTTCATCTCCTTGACAATCCGAAACGACAGCTCCAGATCGTCATACGCGTTCTTGTAATCTCTTGCCATAATACAGTTGATTGCCATGTTGTAGAGTGTCTCGCCCACATAATCAATCAGTTCCATCTTCAGAAAACTTTTGAGTGCACGATTAAAGCACATAAATGCCTTGTCGTAAGCCTCCATCGCAGACGATATGTACCCCACACCATTGTAGATCATCGCCTCCTCATACGCGTCCTTCCCCCGCACAAGCTCGTGGCATTTGTTGTAATAGTACTCCGCCGTCTTAAAGAATCCGCTGGTGGACGCAATCATGATCTTATTGCGATAGGCCTCCATCATAAAGTGCTCGTTCCCGAGCCTTTTCATAATCTCAATACCCTTGTTAAAATATATCAACCTGTCCTCTAGCTGCGTCTCATCCGCAAAGAGCGTCGGCTGGTTGTCATAGGCATAGACATAGATGTGCGCCAGATGGTTCCAGAAATGGTACTCCTGCGCTTTTTGTATGATTTCCTCATCCACCGGGATATCATTTGCGCAGAAAAAAATATTGTGCCAACCTGACATTTTTACCATTACATTGAGGAGCTTTGCAAGGAAAATCTCATAGTCCGAGCGCTGCTGCACTGCGATCTCAAGGCACCGCCCGGCATACCGGTTCGCCTCGGCCAGCTTTCCATTGTACATGTGCGCCATACACATCATATAGTAATACACATAGTCCAGCTCAAGATCCACTGTCCGTCTGCGCAGCTCCTTTAATTTCCCGCACAAAAGCAGCGCCTGCGAAAAATTTTGCGTATAGATCGACACGAGCGTATACAGTTTGACGATCTCACACTTGTACTCCCATGCAATATCAATCTCCTCCACGGTTATCATTTTGTAGATAATCTCCAGATAATAATTCGCCTGTAAAAAATCAAGACAGAAGAGCAAATTGTTGATCCTGACGATATAGCTATCCAGCTGGTCCTCCAAAAACACAAAATCATTGAAGCTCCCCTTCGTACTGCACAGCATCCCCGAGCTTGTCTCGATCACCAGTTTCCTATCGCACACATAGCTGTAAAATTTGTTCCATAGCGGTTCCATGTGAGCCAGCGGCACTTTCGCCTCATTGTAGGCCGCGATGACAGTAATATTGTGGCAGGAGTCGTCCTCGATCAGATTATGGATCACATGCATGGTCGATCCGTTTGCGTATTGCATGTCGTTTAGCAGGAAAATAACCTGCCTGTCTGCAGCCAGATGGGAGAGAATCTCCACCACAGCCGTGGCGATCTTATCCTGCTCAAACGCCACTTCGTCGATCAACAAATTCTCCTCGCGCAAGCACACGCCGCTCTGGAGAAAGCTCTGAAACACGGATCGGTGTAAGCTGTAGACCTGGCATGTGTCAAGAAGCTTTTCAATCGCATCGTCTGTAAGCGGACCAAACGCATCCCTAGCAAAATCCAGAAACGGCTCAAACACGCTGACCATCTCCGACAGCTTAAAATCATGTAGACAGACGACCGCATCCGGATAGTCCCTTTGCGTCTGTCGTTTTCCCTCCTCTGTAAACACAAATGTATTGTAATGTCTTAAGAGCAGAAACGTGCCATTTCCGCCCCTAAGTCCCAAATGTACCCGATCATGAATGTTGTTTTTCGTATCACTGCTCATATCCACTACTCCAACTACCACTCTGTTTATCCAGCCCTGCGCGCCAACAATTTCGGCGGCATAGGTATGAACCCTATGCCGCCAGCCATCATGCCTGCAAACATCTTTTTCAATATCTGCCAATATTATATCAAATTATGACTCTTTCTGTCAATGTCCGCGCATTCTTTCCCTGCAAAATCTCCTCCCTTTTCAAAATCCAACTCCTGCACGCTAGGATAAAACCGGTCAAAGGTGAGTATTACCTTAAACAAATCCCCGTCCACGACGATCTGCATATCGCCGCCAATTAGCTTCATCAGACTCTGTGCTATGGAAAGCCCTAGCCCGTGGCCCTCTGTATTCCGGGATTTATCCCCGCGCACAAAGCGCTCTGTCAGCTCCTCACTGCTGATATTCAGCGGATATTTCGAGATATTTCGAAATGTGATGACAACCTTCTGCCCTGGCGCCTCCAGGCTCACATATACCCGCGATCCCTCCTGCGCGTATTTGCAGATATTGTTCATCAGGTTATCTATGACGCGCCACAGATGTCTACCGTCCGCCATGATATAGACAGGCTCTCTTAGATTGCTGGTGATTAACTCCAGCCCCGCAGCCGAGAGCTTCTCCTCAAATTCACCCACAGTCTGTGTCACAAACACATCCGCCGAAAGCTGCTGGCTGTCAACCGCCAGATTCCCGGAGGACGCCTTGGAAGCCTCCACCAGATCCTCAATCAGCTTCTTTAACTTTGACGACTGCCTGTCAAGCACCTCGAGGTACTCTGCGGCCTTCTCGTTGTGCAGCTCCTCTTTTGAGAGCAGGTCCACATAATTGATAATCGATGTGAGCGGTGTCTTGATATCGTGGGAAACATTTGTGATGAGCTCTGTCTTCAGGCGCTCGCTCTTCATGCGCGCATCGACCGCTTTGGTCATTCCCTCACTGATCTTGTTGAGGTTCTCACCATGCTTTCTGCATTCCCAGAACATTTTATCTGTGTCGATCCGGTAGGAGAGATCCCCGCCTGCCATGCACTGCCCTGCCTTTTGAAGCCTGCGAATCTGTATGGCGAGCACACACAGGGCCGCACATAGAACAGTGCGTTCCACCAGATAAAAAGCGATGGCCCACTCATCAAATGCCAGGACAAACAATTCGACAGCAGAGACTACGCCGACTAAAAGCACCGCCTTCCAGAGCAGCCCGACATGCCTGAAAAGATTCCAGACCAGATCGCGCAGCCAGCTGTATAACCGATAGCATATTGTATTTCTCCACCATTTTCCAGCTTTCACTCGGACGCACAGGCCAAGGAGATACAAAATGGCAATCGCCACCCCAATGACACCGCAAAACGCACAGATACCAATACTCGGATAAGCAAATCGCCCTACGCTGGTCTGGTCCAGCAACAGGATAATCAACACGCCGATTGCAAACTCCGCTGCGCACACAAGCACACTGAACAAATCCAGCGGGATCCTGTCAAACGGTGTGAGCACAATCCCGTCCACTCCTCTGCGGTGCCCGGATGCATACACCAGAAACCCAAATGACAGTATCATCACAACCATGCTGATTCCCAGCCCCTGAAACAGATTCATGTCCACAAGATCATAATACAGGTCAATGAACCAGCCCTCCTGGTAATACCGGGTATCCATATGGTTTGACAGAATAAAATCCGGCACAAGTGATACCACCCAATAGCGGTCTGTCTGGACATCCTGCTGCACTACCAGCGTGTAATCCTCATTGAGATAGTACCCGGATGTGCTGATAAAGAATTTGTCCGCAATGTCACCAGAATCGATTACAGTAAGCTCCTCCCCGTCAATCCTCCTGATATTGTCAAGAAGAATGGTCCCCCATTTGCTGTAGCCAAATGCCGTGTCATTCAGACTGGCAAAATTCACGATGCCCTCCCCGTTCAACACAGCTTCAATTTTATTATCCTCTGCCGCATCCGTCATCGCAGAATTGTCATCATGTGCATTCTCCGCCGCAAGCGTTTCTGCGGGCCTTACTTCGCTCTGTGGCACCTCATCTACGGGCTCTGCCTCGCTTAGCAGTACCTCATCTGCAGCTTCCTCCGCCCAGATCGATCCCCGGGCCGGCGCTTTACCGCTTAACCGATATCCCTGGTCCTGAAAATCATAGCTGTACGTGTAAACCATTCTCCCGTCTCGTCCGTCATGGCACAATGATATAGTCTGCACCGGATAATAGTGCCCCTCCGCGCGGTAATACACGATTCCCTCTGCCGTATCAAAGCATATCCTGTCCGCATACAGATAGGACCAGCCCAAATCACTGCTGACCAGATCATCGCTTATGGCATCCAGCCTGGCAGCATCCTCATAGTCCCCATAATATTCCATTGGAATCCCTCTTGAAGTGCCATCACTTCCCAGAAGATACAGGTACAAAAAAAGCCTGTCTGGATCAAGCTCCAAAAGCTCCTTGTCCGTCATGTTTGTATCCAGATAGGCGCTGCTGTCATGAAAGTCCACCCCCTCAAGGCTGTCTCTTTCAACAATGCCATACTTAAAGCCATCCTCCCGCAACTGTCTTGCGTAATTGCTGCTGCCACGATTCCAGATCGCTTCCCTAGAATAAGCCATATTGGCATATTTATACTGTCTTTCCAGCGCCTCCTCCCGCGTCAGCTCGAACATATCTTCGCACAGCCCAAACATTAGAAAGAGCCCCAACACGAGAGTTCCCATAACCGAAATGATGCAGAGCAGCCACGCCGCAATTTTTGCCATCACTGAACTTCTTAACTTTTTCATCCTAAACATCACCCTTTTTCCATTTATTCTTCCAGCTTATAACCCCGTCCCCAGACAGATTTCAGATATCGCGGCTCCGCCGGATTGTACTCTAGCTTCTCCCGCAGATGCCGGATATGAACTGCAACCGTGTTTTCCGTGCCATAGGGGCTGTCGTTCCACACTGCGGCATAGATCTGCGCCGGAGAGTATACCTTACCTGGGTTTTCCATGAGAAGTTTTAGGATATCATACTCGGTGGGTGTGAGTGCCGTCTTTTCGCCGTCAAGTGTCACCTCCTTGGTGCGATCATCCAACTCAATGCCTCCTATGATAAGCGTTTCGCGCTCCTTCGCCTGAACACCGCCCCCCAGCTGCATATAGCGCCGGAGCTGAGAACGCACCCGCGCCTGAAGCTCCACTGGATTAAACGGCTTCGTCACATAGTCATCCGCCCCGATATTGAGTCCGAGCACCTTGTCTGTGTCCTCACTCTTGGCCGTCAACATGATGACAGGCACATTGCTCTGCTCTCGCAGTTTCACCATCGCCGTAATCCCGTCCATCACAGGCATCATGATATCCATGAGCACCAGATGAATTTCCTGCTTCGACAGTACCTCGAGAGCCTCCCTGCCATTGCAGGCTTCATACACCTGATACCCCTCAGCCGTTAGGTAAATCCTTAACGCAGACACAATATCCTTCTCGTCGTCACACACCAGTATGTTATACATTCCCGACCTCCATGTTCCATCTGTTATATTCTCTCGCACGTGCATAATAAAGTATATCCTATATTTTTTTAATATCCAATTGGTGAAATGTTTAAGATTTTATGAATATTATGAGTGGGCCTGCGGAATCCGGAACAGCGGATAAGGACCAAACAGTGCCTGGTTGTTCAGATCCGTTCTCCCCCCGTATGCCAGATAGCAGGTGCATTGTCTGCGGCTGCATTCCGGCGTTGGAAACGTTTCCAATGAATCCCAGTCCTGCTTCAGCACCCGGCTGATATTGCAGGTGCGAAGCCTCCCGTCCGCCTCCACAAACAGCCGGCCCTGGCACATGGACACATCTGCGGGAACCAGTGCAAGCTCCCTTTCAAAATAGGGATCAATCTCCCTAAACGCTTCCTGCTCCTTCTGTGTGTAGGGACGCCTCAGGCCGTCCATCTGATTTACCCACAAATATATGCCGTCAAGCGCCTGTTTCAGCTCACGCAGCAGCTGCAGATTTTCAGGCTCACCGACACACCCTGCACACAGCTCTATTCCCTGTCCCCGCAGCGCCCTGCACCTGGCAGCAAATTCTGACACATGTGTCATTTCTGGGTGAAACGTGGCCCAGAGCTTTAACTTTTGCGGAACTCCCTGCGCCCTGTAAAACGCATCCAAAAAATCACTGACCGAAAAACTTAGGTTGGTCTGTATCCCGACTGCATCAAACCCTGCAAATGCGCTAATTTGTGCCAACCCCTCCCAATACCAGGGATGAATCATCGCCTCACCGTAGGGAACCACCATCAGTGCACCAATTTGCAGTGCCTTAGCCTTCCTCATCAGGCTTTCGACAAAAGAACACCACTGCATCCTATCCCTGTCAAGCGCCCGCGCGGACATCGGATGCTTGGAAAACGGACAATAGGAGCAGTGGTAATTACAACTTTTCAGACTGCCGCGGTACAAAATCATGTGCTTGTCCATGTAGCACCTCCCATTCCTGCATAAAACCAAGAACTGCGGGCGAGATGAGCTGCGGCCCAAGGTAATCCGATAGCCCCATGCCGCTCTCTGTCAGGGTAATGTAACTATTTTCGTCCCCGCATACTGCCGCATAGCCCTGTTCGATCCACTGGCACAGCAGTGGAAAATCCGCACGCACATCCTCCCCAAAAAGAGCCTGATACCGGCCAGTATCTATACCCGGGCGGATCAGCAGGTGCCGGATCACATAGCGCCGCTTTTGTTCCTCCTCTGACAGTATGATTCCATGCGTAATTTTTGTATGGTCCTTCACTGCCTCATATTTTTTTAACTGTGCAATGCATGCCGTCCTCGTGATGGCATAGGGACTACAGAAATGAAGCTTACCCAGATAACTGCGCCCCCCACACCCCAGACCAAGAGAGGTGCCAAAACCACACTCGGAGAAAACGCGCGCTGTATTCCGCCGCACAAAGCGCCGCATGGAGTCCTGACAGTACCCCTCCCCGCGCAGAAAACCGCACGCCGTCTGATACTGTGCAAAAGCAGCCTGCGACTCTATAGCAATCCCCTCCCGTTCCATCCGCGCCCCATGTTTTACATACAGCGGGTATAAAAAGATTTCCTCTGGTTCAAACCGCAGCGCCTCCCTTAAGGACGCCAGCAGACTTGCCGGTGTCTGTCCTGGAATCCCATAGATCAGATCGACGTTCACACATGGAAAGTCATAAGATTTTATCAGACTAAGCGCCTCCCTGGCTCGCCGCGCACTGTGTGATCTTTTCAAAACCGTAAGCTCCCTGTCGGAAAAGCTCTGGACACCCATGCTGATTCTCGATACCCCCCATTGTCTTAATATCTCGAGCTTCTCCCTAGTCGTCTGGTTTGGCGCAGTCTCCACAACCAGCTCCCTTCTGTCACCAAAGCGGAAATACTCTGCCAGGAGATTAAACATATGTTCGAGTTGGTGTTCTGTCAGGAACAAAGGGGTCCCGCCGCCAATCACCACCTCGGAAAACTGCGCCTCAACAGATTCTAGTACCTCCCGATACTGCCTGCACTGGCATTCAACAGCGTCCAGATACCTGTCGATGTCTTCCCTGCCAAGGCCTGTGACCGAAAACAAATTGCAGTAACCGCACTTTGACTGGCAAAAAGGAATATGGAGGTACAAGCCATGTCCCCCACCCGCCAGCATGGACGCATAGTCTGCAAGACGTATGTCTTCTAACGGGCGGTAGGCCGTCTTGTGCGGATAGCTGTACATATATTGTATGTATGGGTTCATTGTTTTACCTTTCTTATTTTGTGCTTCTGCATATTTTACAGGAAAAAGTGTTTGTACGGAATCGTGTTGACTGCCGGATGATTGACACCGTGAAACAGACAGCCGTCCTCTCCATAGCAGGTCCCGTGGTCAGAGCAACAAATCACAAAGGTGCTGCCCCGCTGTCTTTTCCACTCTGTAAACAGCCGGCCCAACTCCCCGTCCACATACCGAAGCGCAGCCGCATGACTCTGGATACTGTCATTAGAAGCTCCCTCCAAATAAAAATAATTCGGATAATGAATCGCATCCACATTCAGATACAGAAAAATATGTCTTTCCGCATCGGCCTCAGCCAGCTTCCTCAGAATAAAATCCACCTGGTTTTTCGTACTGTCCTTCACCGGGCAGCCAAATGACGGATTCCAGTAGCTCTTTTGAAAATAGGACGGGAATACCCTGCCTAGATCCGAGCGCTTGTCAAAAAAGGCGACACCGCCCACACACCATGTGTCATAGCCATCTTTTTCAAGTCCCTCCATAATCGTGCTGCCGGAAAATCCATACGCCCCCTCAGGCGTCTTTCTCCCAAGTCCGATTGCCTTTGGAAAGAACAAAAGTTCTCTATCTGCCACACTCTTTGCATCATACTGACAGGGCAGAAATCCCGCAAACATAGCGTGATGCGAAGGGTATGTAAAATTTCCTGGCGCCTGGCACTTCTGCCACTGCCCATACTGATTCAGCACCGGCGTGCCACCAGAGGCCTCCTCCGAAACCGCCACATCATAGCGCAGCGTATCCAGACACACAAACAAAATATCAGAAGCGCCCACCACCTGTGTCATGTCAATCGAGGGCTTCTGATTCCTCTTAGCAGACGTAAATAAACGCACAGGTATTTCCTGTGCCGCTGTGTTTTCCTGTTCTTCACTCATTTTTACACGCTCCTCAACCAATTGCGCATCATCTGTACCTGATGCACGTAAATCCTGTTTTCATTGTATATATCCTGATAAATCAGGTCACCCTGCGCATTCATCTCTATAATGTGGGGCTTCATGCTCCCCCTTTCCAGCAGAATGTCAATACCGGCACTCCTAAGCCCCGGAAATAGCTCCATACTCCTACAGCAAAGCGCCTCAATCTCCTCTCGTGTCTGTGACGACAGTCCAAGCACACCAGCCTCTATGGGCTGGTTATTCAGGTGAAGATTGGTAATCGGTCCCCTCGAGAGCCTTCCCAGCAGATAATCTAGCCCACCGTCCTGCACTACCGCCCGCAGATCATAGGAATATCCCTGGTATGCTGCTTTGGCATACCACCGCTCCACCACGCAGTCCAGCGCCAGAAGCTGGTCTAAAAGCGCCAGGACCTCTTTTGTCCGCGAAAAGCGCCGAAGGCGTTTCGTGTTTACAAGCGCGCCGTCCTCTCTCATCAGGGCACAGCTGTAGAGAGCAAGCTGCCCTGTCATGGGCTGCAGGCGCAGCGCAGACACACCTGCAGCGCCAGAACCCATGACAGGCTTGATAAACACCTGATAAATGTGTTGTCTGCGCATCTCCTCGATAAGCAGTTGAGCGGTAACCCGTCCGCCTTCTTGGCCTGTGTGCAATTGTATGGTCTCCGTCACAGACAGTCCCGCCTGCCGCAGCCTCTCCTTGCATGCCCTTTTGTCCAACAGTCCCGCAATTGCAGACGGTGTATTCAGGTAGAATATATTCTGGCCCTGTGCGTAGCTCTCCAGCTCTTCAAGCTGGCGTATATAACCCGCTGTCAGTGCGCTTAGCTCCGCAAGGGAACAGCTTGTCCAGAGCGGCGGATCGATTTTCACCAGCAGCGCTTCTGCGGCAGGCAGCTGCTGACAATGCTTCCAGCTTTCCCAATCCACAAATACTATGGACAGACCTTCCCGCGCCGCCGCTTTTTCCAGATAATCCGTCCTCTTAGTATCGGGGTTTCCCAGCAATACGGCCCGCCTCATTCTTCTTTCCCCCTGGCGTCAGGATTTCCCGACAGTACAGACCACATCATTCTTCTTTCCCCCTGGTGTCAGGATTTCCCGACAATTCAAACCGCCTCATTCCGTCAGCATGGCATTCATGTAGATTCTGCCCTTATACTCTGTCGCTTTTTCCTGTTCGGAAGCATTTACCTCGATCGGGAGCGCCTTTAGCTTCACTATCATATCATCAGAAAGATAATTATAGTGCACATCCAGCTTTCTGATGTTTGGCCACGCTGGAAGCTTTTCTAGGAGCAATGCCCCGCCCTTGTCTGTCAGTGTACCGTTTGACAGATCAAGAGTGTCAAGCTGTCCCATAAACTTACTGTCAAGCACAGTCCCTGTCACCTCGTCCTGAATCTCACTGTCCGTGATGCCAAGATACGTGAGCGCCGGAAAATCCGCATGTGCCAGAAGCTCCTTAATCGTATCCACGTTCCCGTCAAACCCATAATCATCAACGCCAATATACAGCAGAAGCTTTTTCAGTCCTGGAAGCTTTGCATTCTGTATAGACTGTATGACTTCTTTGGGCAGTCCGCCGCAGATAATGGTAAGCTCCTCTAACGTCTCATGACAGATCTCCCCAAGCGTCAACCCCATGCTGCCCTTGATGGTCAACGCCTTCAACTGCGGCATGGCCGCCCAGAGTTTGCTGTAATCCCCCTGCATAATCCATGACACCTCACACTCCTCATAGCTCATATTGCCGATAAATAACTCCTGGATATGGGAAAACTGTTCTGCATTTGCCACGATCCCGTCAATGATTGTCTGGCAGTCCTCCTCATGTGGACCTCCCCAGTCACCTATAACCAACTCCTGCAGCTTTGGAAATTCATCGCAAGCCATAATTTCCTCAAACAAATCCTCCGGACCCTTACCCTGCTCGTACTCCTCATAATCCCAGAAGAACGTTTGTTTTCCGTCCATTTTTTCGTATTTCATTGATACACCCTGCCTTTCGATTTTATTTCCCATATTATACCACAGCTGAGGGGAGAAATCATTCACTTTCCGTTTTTTTTCGATTTCTTTTTTCGATTTTGATTTTTAGAATTTATAGAAGAACGTCAGCAAAGCAGGGATGTAGGAGAACGCTCCATCCAGCCGATACTTAAATACCCCTTTTTCCTCTTTGACAGTCAAAGGAATCTCTTTTAACACTGTTTCGACTTCTTCTGCCTTAAGAAAAGCTGCGGCTGCTATCTGGTCTGCGGTAACAAAACAATCGAAATCGCAAACAGTTAATCCATGTAAAGCAAATATTGTTTTTAACACGTTCAGATTTGAAAACTGTTCCATTGTGTTCTTCAGATCGCGCATTTGCGCACCATTCGGAGTTATATATCCTTCACCCAAGGAGAAGAAAATGGCATTATTATTTCTACCAGTGCATCCTTCTGGTTCAGAGCAGATAGATAATCCCCATGATGAAATTTGATCAATGGAATAATCTTTTTCGTTCCAATGCAGGTTATTCTTGTATCCGTCTGTTGATGCTGCTTCGTGTAACAACGCCGCAATACGGTATGCGTTCTCAAAAGCTTTTTTCTCCGGCAGCGAAGAAAAATAATCTTTGATTCGTAAGCAAAGCGCTCCCAACCCCTCCGTTGACTTGTATCCGACAAGTTCATCAATCGAAACATCAAAGATTTTTGCAAGATCAGGCAGATGCTGAATATCCGGACAGCATTGTGCCGCTTCCCATTTTGAAACTGCTTGGTTCGTTACACCCAGAGCGTTTGCAAGTTCTTCTTGCGTAAGGCCTTTCTGCTTTCTGAGAAAGGCAATTTGTTCATTGAGTTTTATTGTAGACATATGAATGCACCTTCCTAATCCCGAATTATTCACGGCAGTATAAACTCACATAAAATCCG
>CAJUQZ010000008.1:0-23072 GCA_910588755.1 uncultured Lachnospiraceae bacterium
GCCTTATAGAACAAGGGGTTCGAGTTTCCGAGAGCACACATAGTAATTTGGAGGTTAAAAAGGTTAAAATGAAAAATTGGTTATCAAAATACCCAAAAACAATATGGTGTCTTAAGAATCTGATCCCCATGATCCTTTTTCCCATCGCAAATTTTTATCTGTTTGAGTGGTACACGCACAATCCGTGGGAGACGATGAAGGTTCCCATACAGCTTCTCAACATTTACTTTTTTGAGCTGCTCATGGCGCTGTTTTTGTTTGTTCTGGGCAGTCTGAAATGGTCCCTACGCTTGCAGGGCATCTTCTTCATGATCGTGGGCCTGGCAAACTATTATGTCCTTAGCTTCCGCTCCGCCCCGATCATGCCGTGGGATATCTATTCTATCAGCACAGCTATGAGTGTTGCAGATAATTTTAAATATACGATTGACAAACAGACCCTGCTGGTGCTTATCGGATTTATCCTTCTTCTTATCGCGGAATCAATAGTAAGTCTAAAGCTAAAGGGCACTGGTAAATGGAGACGGCGCTTCTATGGAATCCGCCTTGCGGGCGCTGTGGTCTTCATCGTACTAATCTGCAACTTTACACACATGTTGCACTTAGACAGCACCATCCTGAAATATGGAATGTACGACAAGCTGTTCACACCAGCTGTCATGAGCAAACGAGATGGCACAGCTGTTGCCTTCCTGATGGAATTAAAATATGTCTCGGTGGACAAGCCCGCCGGCTACAGCGCCGATGCCGCAGATGCAATTCTCGCTCCGTTTGGGACAGAAGACACGCCACAGGCGCTCCCAGACTCCCTACCTAATATCATTGTCATCATGAACGAGGCTTTTTCCGATCCTGCTGTGCTTGGCACATTTGAGACCAATCAGGACTACATGCCCTATGTGCACTCCATCCTTAACGGAGGCGTGAACAATACAATATCCGGTTATCTGAATGTATCCGTGCTTGGCGGAAATACGGCAAACACAGAATTTGAGTTTCTCACGGGAAACACGATGGCGTTTCTCCCGCAGGGAAGTGTGGCTTACCAGCAGTATCTCAAAAAAGAGATGCCCTCCCTCGCGTCGCACCTAAAATCCCTTGGCTATGAGACTGTCGCCGCGCACCCTTATAACAGCACCGGCTGGGACAGAAACAAAGTCTACCCACTGCTTGGCTTTGACGAAATGTACTTCATAAGGGATTATAAAAATCCTGAAAAAATCCGAAAATATGTAAGTGACCAGGCATGTTATGACAAGATCATCAGTCTGTATGAGTCCAAGCCTGAAGACACACCGCTTTTTGTGTTCAATGTCACGATGCAGAACCATTCGTCGTACACAGATGCGTATGATAACTTTAAGCCAGATATCGAAGTCGCAGGGAGCACTTCCCAGGCACTTAACAATTATCTGTCGCTGATGAAGATTTCCGACGATGCCATCCGGTATCTGACTGACTATTTTACAGATGCAGATGAAGACACTATCATCATCTTTTTTGGGGACCATCAGCCGACCAACTCTGTCGTTTCGAATATATGGAAATTAAACGGCAAGAATGGCAGCAGCTTATCTGCAAAGGACGAGGCCAACCGGTACAAGGTTCCCTATTTTATCTGGTGCAATTTTGAGACTGACACGCGGACCGGCGAAGATACCAGCACGAACTTCCTTTCGGCGGACATTCTCAAAACTGCCGGTATTCCGCTGACAGCCTATGAAAGCTACCTCGACAGCCTGTCAGAAAGTTACCCTGTCATCACTTCCATACGGACGGAAGATGCCAGCGGCCAGAGCACGGATACCAGCGAGATGATGGACGCGCTAAACAGTTATGCCATTTTACAGTACGATTATATGTTTGGAAAATAAAACGGAGGTGATACGCCATGAAAACAATACAAATCAGGAAGCCCAATCTGAAACCAGACCTGCCCTTTCTGGTTCCGACGCTCATTATGCTTGTCATCTTTATCATCCAGAAAATCTATCCTTTTGGGGAGCGCTCCTTTCTCCACATAGATATGTACCACCAGTATTTTCCGTTTCTGGTGGAGTTTTATCACAAACTAAGGGGTGGTGAGAGTCTTTTTTATTCGTGGAACACTGGGATTGGCTCCAACTTTCTAGCCCTCTATGTGTACTATCTAGCAAGCCCCTCAAACTGGCTCTGCATCCTGGTCCCCGAGGGATTTCTGATGGAATTTCTGTCCTATATGGTCGTCATAAAAATCGGGCTTTGCGGGCTGACCTTCACCTATTATATAAGGAAGCATTTCAAGCGCGATTCGTGGGCGGTTCTGGGCTTTTCGCTGTTTTACGCACTGTCCGGCTTTATGGCCGCCTACAACTGGAACGTCATGTGGCTCGACGTAATCGTGCTTGCGCCGGTTATCATCCTTGGCGTCGAGCGGCTGGTCAGCGAGGGAAAATGCTATATGTACTGTTTATCATTAGGACTATCGATTTTATCTAATTATTATCTGTCCATTATGCTGTGCATATTCCTTGTGCTCTACTTTGTTGTGCTCCTGACCGCAAGGGAGTCCTCCGCAGGAGAGGATTCTGCGCCCCTTGCATTTCCAAGGCTTAACAAGATTCAAAATTTTTATGGCAAGGCACTGATCCGCTTTGTCGTGTTTTCCCTGTTTGCGGGCGGCATGGCGGCTGTCTTGCTGCTGCCAGAGCTTGCCGCGCTGCGCTTTACCGAATTTAGCGACATCAATTTTCCGAGTAAATTAAAGACTTATTTTCCTGTCATCGACATGCTCGCAAGACACTGCTTTAACGTGACTGTCGAAACAGGACTTGACCACTGGCCAAACATTTACTGCGGTGTCCTTGTCTTTGTCCTGCTGCCGCTATATATCCTGCAAAAGCAGATTCCCCTACGACAGAAGGCGCCCAAACTGCTGCTGCTTGCTTTCATGCTGGTCAGCTTCTCAACCAACGTGTTGAACTTTATCTGGCACGGACTAAACTACCCCGACTCCCTGCCTGCACGCCAGTCCTTTTTGTATATCTTACTACTGCTCACCATCTGTTATGAAGCATTCCTGCACTTACAGGAAAGTTCAAAGAACGTGATCGGGGCTGTGCTGGCAGGTGTGCTGTTTTTTCTGCTGTTCTGTGAAAAAATAGCGACGGATGACGCTTTTACGGACGCCTGCTTTCTGGTGACAGGCATCTTTTTGCTGATTTATGCCATCTTACTCTATTTTTACAGATACGCTCACACAAGGCGCGGCAATACCCCAAAATCCCTGTGTGTCTGCGTACTCGTTATTATGGCTTTGGAGGCCGGCGTAAACACTTATCTCACGAGTGTACCCACGGTGTCAAGAACCACTTATCTCTCCAACCATGACTCTTACCAGATCCTGACAGACAGAACTGTGCAAAAGGAAGGAAATGATTTCTTCCGATTTGAAAAGTTTGCGCGCAGGACGCAGAATGATGCAATGCTGATTGGTTTTCAGGGCGGTTCTTACTTCTCCTCCACCCTAAATTCACTGGTATCGGATTTCTATGAAAAATATGGTATGCGTGCCAGCCGCGTAAACTACTGCTTTGAGGGCGCAACACCTGTGACAGCTGCGCTTTTGTCCACGCGGTACATGCTGTACACACTTGACAGGGGATACGATACCCTGTTCTACCTTGCTGACACCGAGGGAAAATTATACCTGTACAAGAACAACTATGCGCTGCCGCTAGGATATATGATCACTTCACAGAGTGCCTTGTTTAACGACGCACAGGAAGTCGAGGAGAATATCCATGAGGAGGATACCGATGACAAGAACCTCAATCCACTCCAGCGCCAGAACAAACTCGTTCACCGCCTTGGCACCAGCGGCGATGTGTTCCTGCCGGTTTCCGTCAACACATACGGAAGTGAAGCCGAGCTCTATATTGATGAAGACGCGCACTACTATGCGTACACCACAAACACTAGGATCGACACGATCAGAATGAACTACGAGGAGGAATCCAAAAGTTTTAGCCAGATCAAGAAAAAATATATTCTGGACCTTGGCTACCATAAAGCGGGCGACATCTTATCTCTCAAATCCGATAACGGCGAGAACCTGAACCTGACAGCCTACAAGGTGGACGAAGCCGTCCTCACGCAGTTTGTCAGCCAGCTGAAACAGCAGACACTGACCGTGGACAACTACGACGAGACCTCCCTGAACGGGCACATCTACGTCACCTCGGCAGGCCAACTTGTCCTCTCCATTCCATACGACCCGGGCTGGACATTGTACGTGGACGGTGTCCGGACGGACATGGAGCTGTTTGAAGATACCTTTATTGGCACTTATCTGGACGAAGGTTCGCACACAATCGAGCTTCGGTACTTCCCAGAGGGCTTTCTTGCGGGCGTGATCATCTCTGTCTTGTGCACTATGCTATTTGCCGCGCTGTACTATATCTCTAAACTGTATACTGACAGAAAATGACCTTGTTGATTCTTTGCCGGCTTCTTTTTTCTTGACAGAACCGCCAAAGAATATTATGATAAGGAACGGATTGTTTCAGGAAACAGGTGCAAATCCTGTGCGAGCCCGTCGCCGTAAGGCACACTCATTTTACTGTTCTGACCGGAATGCCACAGCTCCGGGAAACGCCATTGGAGAAATTCGTAAAAACTCTGAGAAGGCCGACCAGTGAAGTGCCAAGCCGGAATACTCTGACAATACCAGTCCTCATGAGCGGGTAATTACCTACCCTTTCAGACCGCGGGCGCCGGTCTCTGAGGAAATATTTCAATCAAAAAATTCAAAGGAGATTTTAAGTATGAAAACAACGTTTCAGAAAAAAACATTGTCATTCATCCTTTGTATGGTGCTTACTGTGGCTATGGCACTCTCTACAACCGGTTGTAATGGCAGCAGCAATGATACACCCTCCGCATCGGCCGCAGACACAGGCAACACCGCCGATGTCACTGTATTAGGAGAGGGAAGCACAAGCTTTGCCTTTTCCGTGACAGGCACGGACGGCAGCGTGACATCGTTTGAGATCCATACAGATCAAACTTCTGTCGGCGAGGCCCTGCTGGAGCTGGAGCTGATTGCCGGGGACGACAGCGAATATGGTCTGTATGTCAAGACCGTCAACGGCATCACACTTGACTACGACAAAGATGGAAAATACTGGGCATTTTACGTCAATGGGGAATACGCCACCTCGGGTGTAGACACCACACAGATCACTGACGGCGCAAGCTACGCCTTCAAGGCAGAATAGGCATGAAACCTACAACCAGGGAAATTGTCATTTTTGCCATGCTTGGCTCTGTCATGTACGCGTCCAAGCTCATCATGGAGTTTGCGCCAAATATCCACTTAATCGGCGTCTTTACGATTGCCTTCACCGTGGTATACCGCAAAAAAGCGCTGTATCCTATCTATATCTATGTCCTCATGACCGGTATCTTAAACGGCTTTGCGACATGGTGGATACCATACCTGTACCTGTGGACTGTCCTGTGGGGCGCTGTCATGCTCCTGCCTGTGGATATGCCAAAAAAGCTGCAACCCATCGTGTATATGCTTGTCTGCGCCGCACATGGCTTCCTGTACGGAACGCTCTACGCGCCTGCACAGGCCCTCCTGTACGGGCTAAGTTTCCAGAAAATGATCGCGTGGATTATCGCAGGACTTCCCTTCGACTGTATCCACGGCGTCAGCAATTTCTTCTGTGGACTACTGATCCTGCCGGTCATTTCCACTTTAAGGCTTGCGGAGCGCAACTCTTTTGCAGACTCCTGAATCAAAGCGCACAGAGCGCAATCAGGGCAGGGCGTGATATCACGCCCTGCCCTGATGCTGTTCCATCCAGGGAATCAACTCTGCAAGCGGTATTGGCTTGCTGTAGTAATACCCCTGAAATCCATTGCAGCCAAGCGCCAGCAGCTTGTCTTTCTGTTCCTCTGTCTCCACATATTCTGCGATCGTCTCGAAGTGAAGGGATTTCCCAAGCTCCGTGATCGCCCCGATAATGTCCTTATTTCTATTGTTCTGCAGCACATCCCTCGTGAGTGAGCCGTCAAGCTTGACCACACCGAAATGATTGGTTTGCAGATACATCAGGGAGGTGTGCCCCATGCCAAAGTCATCGATCAGAAATTTATGCCCCAGCTCTTTTAGGCGCTGTATCTTATCTAGCATCTCCTGTGAGGATACGAGCGCGTCCTGCTCGGTAATCTCTAGCCACAGCCGCGCGGGCGAAATCCCGTATTTCTGAACTTTGTCCGCGATGCAGAACTCAAAATCCTCCCACGCAAGCGATTCGTTTGTGATGTTCACTGAGATCTTAAACTCCGATGGAATCACCTTCCCAATCTCAGACACCGCATATGCCGCCTCGTCAAAGAGATACGCCTCGATGTCGCGCAAAAGCTTCTCCTCCTTGGCCAGCTGTATGATCAAAGGCGGATAGATAAACCCGGCAATCGGATGAATCCACCGAATCAGTACCTCAGCGCCGATACACCGCTCCTGCGCATCCACCTGCGGCTGGTACACAAAGAACAATTTCCTGTCCCTGATCGCATCCCTGAGATCTGCGGAGAGCACCCTCGCCACGCCGCCCAGCACGTCTCCCCGCTCTGTCAGCGGCATGATCGCCCCTGCCGACTCCTGCCGCTGCAGCTCGGCCGTCAGCGCCTTGACATTTTTTACCAGCTGCCGCTCGTCCCGCTCCTCAAACAGGCGCAGAAACGGCAGATAGACCAGCACGCCGACCACCATATTAACCGCCTGCAGAATGCTTCCCGCAACCGATCCTGTCGCCAGATAGCCGCTTAAAAATACCGGCGTCGTCCACTCCACCTGCTGCGCCACATGCGGCACAAGCCCCGTGTAAATCGCCGCATAAGAGATCACGCACAGCACCACAGGCACCAAAAGATATGGGATCACAAAGATCGGATTTAGGATCACCGGAAGCCCAAACGCGATAATTTCACTGATATTAAACACCGCCGATGGAAAGGAGAGCTTCGCGACATTTTTGATACTGCCCTTTTTGGAAAACAGCAGTATGGCAATCACAAGACACAACATGGAGCCAGTCCCTCCAATGTGGACAAAGACATCCAGAAATGTTTTGTTAAAGACGGCCCCTGCGCTGATCTTCACAAAATTTTCCTGCATGATCGGCTCTAGAACATTGCTGCCATGAATGCCAAAAAGCCACATCCAATGTGCCAGCAGCAGCACAGTGACCGCGACGGCAAGCTCGTTTTCAATCAGTCCAAGCAGCCTGCTGACAACCATCTCCAAAAGCCCCTGCACGGAATCCACATGAAACACTGCGACAAACACCTGCCGGAACACCGCAAAAAACGCCACGACCAGAAGCGAGTGCACGATGCAGGACACCGCCACCGCATAGCAGTCATCGGCCTCCATTCCCCGCTGCTGTATCCTGAAAAGCCTCCTATCCTTTATCTGGAAAAACAGCGCGCTGCAGCTAAGGGCGATAAACAATGCCGTAAAAATATTGTTCGTTCCAAGCGTCGCAACTGAAAATTCCTCCTGCTGGATTCCCGAAAACCCAATCAGTGACACCATCGTGACCAGCATCACCATGACCGGGTCCCCCTTGCCGCCTCCCATATCCTTCTGGCGAAGCGCCGCGTAGCTGTAGCTGGTCGTAAGCGCGAGTCCCACGGCAAAAAAGCCAAAGGACGCACTCTGGATAAAGCGCAGAAACGCCACCAGCCGCCCGCCCCAGAGCCTTGAGAGGAACTCCTGATACACCGAAACCGGAAGGCTGACGAGCATCAGCGCCATAGAGCCGCTGACTAGCAGCGGTATCATCATGACCATTCCCTGCCGGACCGCCATAAACATGGTATTGTCATCAAAATAATCCGAGACCAGAAACAGCCTGTTTTTTATTCGTTCTTTCATCTACATTTGCTCTCTTTCGTTCATCAGAATTCTACATTTTGGCGATTCGTTGTACTAGGTACACCAAGAAAGGTTACAGAATATCCGTTTTTTATATCACAGTTTATGGATACATCGAGATTACTGGTTTATTATCATTCTCCACCCGCTTATATTTGACACCATCGCTATATACACGGCACAAAGAACTTTTCAGTTGAATGCCCTAAGACCGCTACACACTTTCTTCGCTTCTTCTGTAAACAATTCTGCTATCTTATCTGTTTTTCATGCCGTATCCTTGATATTTACTATAATATATTAATTATATCAGATCTAGCGACTTTTTCAAGCCATTTATCCACGCGTAAAAAGATCCCCTTTTCTTTTCCTAAATTCAAGAAAGTACTTGAAAAAACTTAAAAATTACGTAAGATATAAGTAGAGGGATAATTTATTATCCATTATACAATATATAAAGAAACGGAGATGTATCAATGTTAAACGGCAAAAGAAAAACAGTACTAATGAAGGCGATCTCAGAATTGAAGCAGGCTGACTACTCCAGGGACCCGGAGCTTGGCAAGATGTACGACAGGCTATCCGCTGGAAGGGAGCAGTTTGCAGAGGTGTTTGACAAAAATATCAACGCAGTCATGCAAATCAGTTCCCTCGACCTGACGATGCATCACCAGACACAGCGGATTGTTGATATCTCCAATAAGATCGCAAAGGCAACCGAGACAATCTTTGGCACGACATCTGGAAGCACAAACAACCCGCAAGAAGAGCTTACCAACACAATCATCCAGATTTCCGGCCAGACCGATGAGGTATACAAGAAGATCGAGGAGGGCCAGAACGAACTGACCGCTATCCGAGATCTCTCACAACAGACCATCAATTCTGCTGGCGAGATGCAGACCGATATGGATGAACTGATGGATATTATCAACCATATCAGCTCCATTCTGTCAGGCATAGACACGATATCCCTCCAGACAAACCTGCTGGCACTAAACGCCTCTGTGGAAGCGGCAAGAGCCGGGGAAGCCGGAAAGGGATTTGCTGTTGTTGCCGGCGAGATCAGGGAGCTTGCGGAAGAAACCCAGAAGCTGACAAAGGACATGGGCGCTTTTGTAGAGAATATGAAGCACGCCTCAAAAAAGAGTAGACAGAGCTCTGACAGTACAATACAGTCGCTAAACGTCATGGCAGACAGGATCTCAAACGTGTGGGAGCTCAACGACCAGAGCAAGCAGGACATCTCGCAAGTAAACGACTCCATCAGCTCAATGGCCTCTGTGAGCGAGGAGATCAGCAGCGCGATGGCAGAGATGGAAAACCAGCTCAACGAGAGCACGGAATTTATGCGCACTGTCGGGCACGACCTTAGACAGGCGACCGAACCGGTTGTCAATATCGAAAAGACACTAGACGACTCGGTCAAGAAGATGGGCCACATGTCCCGCGACGCCTTCTACCACATGAAGAACCAGGAGTTTATCGAGTATATGAACACTGCGATCTCCTCCCACCAGACATGGCTTGGAAACCTTAGAAAAATCGTTGACAGCCAGAATGTCACACCGCTGCAGCTGGATTCTTCGAAGTGCGGGTTTGGACATTTCTACTACGCTGTCACCCCGGATATCCCCGGCGTCCTGCCCATCTGGGAGGATCTTGGCAGCAAACACCGCAAATTCCACACATACGGTGAGGGTGTCATCAACGCTGTCAACAACCGTGAATATGGGAAAGCGCGGCAAATATACAACGAAGCCGCAAACTATTCAAATGAGCTTATCGCTGACATGAAAAAGATTATCGAGCTGGCAAGGGGCTCAGAAAAGAACACATATGACAAATAGCGAAAAACTTGACTTGCTCCTGTCCAAAATGCAGGAGATGGATCAGTAAAACCGAAGGTGGCTTGAAACAGGTACAATGCTTTAAAACCACAGCCCCATTCCCATATAAAAGTCAGAATATGAAAGAAAGGATATGACCAATTCAGTCAACTCCTTTCTTTTTGATTGCCCATTTTCTAAAATTTCTGTTTGGTATAATTTACAACCTGAATTTACGAGATAATTTTGTTTGTCCCATTTTTACAACCAATCATTCTGTATTTATCTATTAAAATCTAACATAATACGTTGTAAAAATGATACAACGCTGCGTGCAAAACACTGCCTGCAGCAAAGGAAACACAGAACAGAAAGAGGGGAAAATTATGCCAAAACCAAAAACCAGTTCCGGCGAGAAGAATCTGATCAGCAAGCGGCTGATCGCGCTGCGAAAAGAACACTATCTATCCCAGCGCGACTTATCCCGCGAGCTCCAGCTTGCAGGATATGATATGGACAAGAATGTCATCACCCGCATAGAAACGAACAAACGCTATGTGACTGATATCGAAATCAGGGCACTCGCCCATATATTTGGTGTGACCTGTGACTATCTGATCGAAGGGGACCACGCAGACTAAATGAGTCTTCGCCTGCTGCTATCTCTTCGAAACGAGGCTTGCAGACAAATAGCAGCTTTACCTGCCACTATCTGGTGTGGCGTGTGTGGTCTGGTCAAAGCTGCTGACCCTGTCTGCCATCTGGATCGTGGAGGAGCGGTGAGCGATCATCAGAATCGTCTTGTGTCCATGCAGCCGGCGTACGGCGTCATTGACCAGCCGCTCTGACTCGCTATCCAGCGCTGATGTCGCCTCGTCCAGCAATAAGATGGGCGCATCTTTCAAGATGGCGCGCGCAATGGCAATACGCTGGCGCTGTCCACCAGAAAGCCGATTCCCGCGCTCGCCCACCTGCGTGTCATATCCGTTCTCCAGGCCCAATATAAATGAATGGGCGTTCGCAGCCTTTGCCGCCCTCACGATATCCGCCCTCTGTGCATCCAGGTTTCCCATTCGGATATTTTCCAGTATCGTCCCCTCAAACAGATAAGATTCCTGCGGCACATACGCAAACAACGTTCTCAGCTGCCTGTTCGTCAACTGTCCGACAGCTTTTCCCATCACACGAACCGCGCCTTCCCCAATCGGATAAAGCCCCAGCAAAAGCTTTGACACAGTAGATTTCCCGCAGCCAGAGGTGCCTGTGAGCGCCACGCACTCGCCACGCTGCACCACAAGAGAATATTTTTCAAGCACCCTGTTCTCCCCGTATGAAAATCCGACCTTGTCCATCGAGACCGCCAACATATCATCAGCACACCTGTCCGCATCGAGTATTTTTTCTGTCACTGATCTATCCGTATACCAGTTCTTAGGCTCGCGTGTCTCCTCTAGCACGTCAAATATATTCTGCGCATATGCCAGATACGCCACCAGCTCCGGGATATACCGGTTCATCTGCAGAAACTGGACCGAAAAGCTTCCATATAAAGTATAGATTGCAGCCAGCGCGCCAAGCGTGGCATAACCCCTCTGTACAAAGAACACGCCAAGCGCTAGAAAAATCAGAGAACAGAGCAGGTCAAAGCCCCTGTTTGCGCTCTCTAACCCCGATGACACTAGAATCCGCCTGTCAGACCTTCTGGCATAGCGCCAGCTTAGCTGTATGTATTCCTGAATGGTTTCCCTGCCATGCGCAAACATACGTATCTGCTCCATTCCCTGCAAAATGTCTGACAGTTTTCTCGTCATACTGCTGTTGAGCTCTGACAGTTCACGGCTGACCTTCCGAAGCGGCTCTGCCAGTACCATGTTAAAGAGCAACATCGCAATATTGACGCCCACAAGGCACACAGTAAGCTGCGGGCTTAATATCACCATCGGAACCAGATACACGACAACCTCCAGAAACGGCATGATCATGCGCCGGAACCGTGATCCATAGATATCCCCCATCCTGCCAAGATCATAAGACACCTTTGACATAATCTCTCCGCTGTGATGCTTCTCGTAATATTCATAAGGCAAGTCCATCTCCAGATTCAGAATCCGTTCATATAAAACACCATACACACGCTTTGCCTCCACATTGTAGACCACCGCCGCCCTGCGGTACACGAGCAACGACACAATCCCGGCCGCCACAATCCCCGCGATCATAACGCCAAGCCTGCTGTAATCCTTCGACTGGGAAATATCCACCACGCCCTTCATCAGAAGGGAGCTTAACACAGAAAACATTGCCATGCCAACGCTCATGCCCAGAATGGCGCTGTAATACAAAAAACGACGTTTTCCCATAACACGCATAGTCCTACAGAATAGTTTCCATGTACTGGTCATATGTCCCCACCTCCTCGATATGCTTCCCTTTCACCTCAAAGATCCAGTCTGCGTCCTGTATCGTCGATAGACGGTGTGCGATCGTAAGACAGGTTCTCCCCGCCCGCACCCTGGCGATCGCCCGCTGGATCTCCGCCTCCGTCCCCTCATCAATAGCGGACGTTGGCTCGTCTAGAAGCAGGATCGGCGCATCCTTTAGGATTGCCCGCGCAATGGCGATGCGTTGCCGCTGCCCGCCTGAGAGCATCGCGCCCCGCTCCCCCACCACAGTCTGGTACTTCATCGGGAGTCCTTCGATAAAATCATGGATTTCCGCCTTCCTGCACGCCTCTATGATCTCCTCCTGCGATGCATCCCAGCGTCCGTACCGCACATTCTCTTCTATGGAGGCTGGAAACAGAAACACATTCTGCGACACAAGGGCAAAATGTGCCCGCGCCGCCTCCCTGTCCCAGTCTTCAAAGCTTCTTCCATACAGTCGATACGCTCCTTTTTGTGGCTTGTAAAATCCGCACAGCAGACCAAAAATTGTGCTCTTCCCGCAACCCGACTCTCCCACAAACGCAACATTCTCGCCTCTGTGTACCTCAAAACGCACATTTTCAAGGACGGTTTGCGCGTCACTGTATCCAAATGTCAAATTGTCAAACGATAGTACTATATTATTATCATGCTGTTTTGTAACTGTCCCGGAAGGCTCCTCCTGTGTCTGTAAGATCTCCTCCACGCGCTGTATACTCACGAGACTTCCCGCAGCCTCCACCATATGAAACGGCAGCCCCATGAAAGCCTCCACCAGCCTGCCAAGTACCAGGATAAAGGCCATCAGATCACCGATGCTAAGACCTCCCTGCATGACAAGCACCGCCGAATACACCGCGCACAGGATATTAGGAATCCACTGGATACACTTTCTGACAAGCACCGCCGTGTTCGAGATCTTAGCACGCCTCTCCTCATTGTCAACCAGATCCAGCGCCGCAGCGTGCATCTTGTCCTGAAAGTACTGCTCCAGGCCAAAACTGCGCACGATCAGGATACCACTTAGCGCGTCCTGCGCGATTCCAGTGATGGTGTCAGACTTTTCACGGAATGTCATTGTCAGGCTGTGCATTTTCATAACCAGCTGATTGGCAATCAAGAGCACCAGCGGATAACACACCAGCACCAGCACAAAAAGCCGCGCGTCAAGCCGCCTCACATAATCCGCATAGATGACAACCGCAATGGCATCTTGTGCAAGCATCACAAACGTCTCGCCCAGAAAACGCTCCGCTTCATTCAAATCCGCATTGACCTTGTTGATGACCGACGCCGAGCTGTGCCCGTCAAAATAGCAGTATTCCATCTGGTAGAGCTTTTGCGCCACCTGCTGCCGGTAGCGCGCCGATACCAGCACACTGTACTTCCCGTTGACCGCAGAGCCCGCAAAGGCCGCCACAAATCCAAGTGCCGTCAGCAGCGCAAACTCCCCAAGAAAGCTGCCAAAGACGATCGTCTCCCCCGCAAGCATCCGGTCGATGACCGCGCTGATCACCTCGTTTCCCCTCACCACCGCAAAGTTCAGCAACCCGGCGAGCAAAACCCCGACAAGCGGCATATACCCATAATGGACCATAATTCTTCTAAAAATATGTTTCTTCAAGCCAGATTCCCCCTTCTGATTCCATTATATATCAAGAAATCATAATTTTCTTTCGAATCAATGCGTAAAGACTTTTCATTTTTACATTTTGATGCTATACTATCAATAATTTATTTGATAAAACATTTTGAAAAGGAGGATGTATCATGCCAATTCCCCTGCCTGCTGACACCAGTTATCACATCGCAAAACGCTCACTTGACTCTGATTACGTAATGCCCACACTAGAGGCATCCAGCGATTACTACGAAGTTGGATACTTTCTCTCAGGCGACAGGCTGTCTATCACGCCCAGCTGTTCCTACATCCTGGGTGCGGGCATGGTCGGAACAATGCCGCCGTTTCTGTATCACCGAACGATCCCGCTCTCCAGCGCGCCCTACAACACATATCTGATCAAATTCAAACCGGCGTTTGTACACCCCCTCACAGACGCCTTCGGGCTCAATATCCTAGAGGAAATCTTCTCACAGCTGTACAATTGTTTTTCCCCGTCATCGGGTGCCCGTATTCTGCGCTATTTCCAGGAAATGTATGAGCTCTCCCTGTCGGATTCCCCGCACAGGGATTTCCGGCTTCAATGTATGCTCTGTGATCTGCTGCTTGCCATCCTGGATAACCGACTGCCCGCAGAGGACAAAACCACTGCCGGAAGCCCTACAGCTCCCATCATCCACAGGACGCCGCTTACACCGCCCATTATTGATGCCATTTATTATATGGAACAGCACTTTCAGGAAAACCCTTCTCTTGAGACGGTCGCACTCCTGTCCGGATACTCGGCCTCGCATTTTTCTAGGCTGTTCCATGCGCAGCTTGGAATACCCTACTCAGAATACCTAACCAAAATCCGCATACGCCATGCACAGGACCTGCTGCTCAACACCAAAAAATCCGTTACGGAAATAGCCCTGGAAACCGGCTATCTCCATACCGGAAATCTAAGTGAACAATTTAAGCAACAGACTGGCATGACACCACTGCAGTATCGCAAAACAAACACACATTCTAAGCATTAGCGCATTTCTTTTGCTCTAGCGCTTCCATAATGTGAATCAGGTCGCGGATTGTCCCTTTTTCCTCAACCGTCTGTCTTAGCTGCAGCATGACTTCATAATAGCTTATCCGGTCTGGCACCAGACCATCCAGCACACCCGGATACTGCTCCTGCAGGTTATCGAGCAGGCATTTTACGAGCTGCTTGTTCAGGATCCTGCCATAATTCTCCCTGCACAACCGGACCGCGTCATCTATAATGGAACAATACACCTGCTGCATAGTCCCTGGCTGTATCCCCCCATATTCCTTCTGCAACAGTGTCTGGTCGTAGGATACGATGCGGACCTCATTCTCCTTCAACCCTTCCATGTCCATGATCCTGACAAGCGGCAGAAGCATTCCCGTCCCGGCGGCAAGCCGCCTGCGGCACTGATTGACATAGTCCGTCTTCAGCCCTTCTGAAATGCAGGCAACCAAACCCGCTCCTACCTCTATGCGAAGTGGCTCCGCTATCAGGTTCTGTCTGACTGCCCGCTCCTGCTGCGCGTCACCATTCTCACTTAGCAACTGGACTTTGGTCCCCAAAAGGACATCTGCGCGAACCTTCAGCAGGTTACAGATGCCTGGAAGCAGCGCAGTATCAGGAAGGCTTGTGCCACGCTCCCACTTCGAGACCGCCTGCGGTGTCACGCCCAGTCTCGATGCAAATTCCTCCTGTGTCATATTCTGATTCTGCCGAAACCTGCTGATCTTCTCACCAATTTGCTGTGTCATTGTTATTCCCCCTTGCTATTTGATGCTTCTATCATATCTCATAACGCGGGTGTTGTAAAACAACTGATAGTTTGGGGTGAGGACAACCAGCTTCAAACCTACACTAAAGAAAACGCTGTCCGGCAAGATTCTGGTCGATATATTTGATATATTCCTTTCGGTTTACTTCATCCTTATGCCCACAATACCAGAGGTATGACTCCCTTAATCCTTCCTCTAGCAAAACCGTATCCCCGATTAACGCCTTCTGCCTGGACACCTCAAGCTGATACTCATAATCATAAAAGCTAAAGTATTTCCGCTGATTGATGTCCTGCTCCACCTCCACGTATTGTGCCCTGCGCCCTGCCGCGCTGTAGCACAGCCCCACCCACTCCCGGACAGAGATGGACTCCTCATTTCCTACATTGAAAATATGTTGCACCGGGTGCCTGTCCAACAAAGCTTCCATACACCTGCACAAATCCCGGACATGGAAAAACTGCAGCTTCATGTCGCCTTTTCGGGGCAAATAAAATTTGCGGTTTTTGTCTGCGCACTCAAACACAAACGCCTCCCGATATACATTGTTCATCGGCCCGTACAGATATGGTGGACGGAGTATATACGCGCCCGGAAATCTCTTTAACAGCGTCTCCTCCGCTGCGATTTTACCCATACCATAGCCGCCCCAATATTGATTTCTACCTGTCTGCGCGTCTTCTGCAAACGGCTGTGGCGCCGTCTCTGGATAAACAGCGCTCGAACTGACCAGTATGTAATCCCTGGGAGGATGCCCTGTATTTTCCAGTGCGCCTAGCAGGTCTGACACATCCTCCCCTGTGTATGCTGTGACATCAAGTACTATATCGAATGCATACTCATTAAATATATCGCCTAGCTGATGCCTGTCTGCCTCAATCAAGATCGTTCCTCCTGGCTGCTGGTGGTGGTTGCGGTTCAACACATAGACCTCATCACCTTTTTGGGCAAAATATTCCGCAACATATCTGCTCACAAAAACTGTTCCGCCTGTAACTAATATTTTTCTCATATTAAACCTCACATAATACATCCATGACTCATCCCGGCACCAAAATCCCGTTCTAAAATTGCGCTGTCATATAATACTTCTACTTTCCCTGGCAAGTTCTGTCCGCTACCTATCCTGTTCTAAAATTGCGCTGTCATACAATGCTCCTGCAGCCATCTGGCAACCCCGTCATTTTCATTGCTGCCGATGATTCCCGTGGCCGCAGCCTTCAGCTCCTCCACTGCATTTTCCACCGCATAGCACTCGTCGGAAATCTCAAACATAGGGAGATCATTAATCTCGTCCCCAAATGATATCACCCTGTCACAGTCCCAGATTTTCTTTAATTTCTGGATTGCATGTGCCTTCGTCGCCTTGGCCGGCATGATCTCGCAAAAATACTCTGGACGGTATAATTCCTGTTGGATTGTACAGCGATACCGCCTGTCCTTTGACAGGACATCATAGACTGGCTGCAGCTCGTCCTTCTCCCCAATGCATGTAAAGTAGAAAATCTCTCCCTGATACAGCTTATCGCTGTCCTCCACAGGACGAAGCCGCCTGTCACCCCTGCGCAGGCTAAGATACCGCCTGATCCCCTCGTTTTCACTGCCTGAGAGCCACGACACCCTTTCCACGCCGTCCACAAAAGCATAGACTAGCGGACAGATGCCATTTGCGCGGATCACCCCTGTAGCATATGCTCTCTCCTCCTGACAAAAATCCTCCCTGGACAGAATCTCCCCTGTCCCTGGCTGAAAGATAAACGCCCCGTTGTATGCTATGACTGGTATGTTGGTTGACAGCCCCGCCGTCACCACGGACGCGGAAACCAGTGACCTTGCTGTCGCATAGGTGAACAACATCCCCCGTTCCACAAGGTTATTGATAATCTTGATGCTCTCAGGATTGATGCGTTCCTTCTGATTCAACAATGTGCCGTCCAAATCTGTTACATACAATGTTTTTTTCATAGTCTTACTGCCTTTCCTCTATCATCTCTGTTTTTTTATTCCTGTCTTTTATTCCTTTTTCTCTTGTTTTCCTCCAGTATCTTCAGTTTTTATTCTATTCATTTTTTTCTGTTACTTTTTTCATTTCCTTTCCTTATTATTTTCGGTTTTTATTTCTGTTTTATCTAGTTCATTTTCCAATAAAAATCTTTTTTCTTTTTTTCTGCAAATCTTTTTTCTCAAAATTTT
Source organism: uncultured Lachnospiraceae bacterium (assembly GCA_910588755.1). Lineage (GTDB taxonomy): Bacteria > Bacillota > Clostridia > Lachnospirales > Lachnospiraceae > COE1. The sequence continues at coordinate 17,794 of CAJUQZ010000008.1, forward strand.
TACTGCAAATCTTCCTTCTGCAAATCTTCCTTCTGCAAATCTTTTCCTGCAAGTCTTCCTTCTGCAAAGAATCACCCCACAAATCCCTGCAATAAGGAAAACGAAGGGTGTTGACCAATTCAGTCATAACCCTTCGTCTTCGGAAATATAGTTTCTTTTCCAACAGACCCTTTTTATCAGAATCTCTTGATCTTCTTTGTCGTATTTTTCTCAAATTCTGTCTCGCGCACCTTGAGCCGGAACACTCTCTTGTAGAGCGGTGCGCCCTGATTATACGCGTCGATAATCTTCTGTAGCTCGCCCTGGATATCCTTCATCTTCTTCTTTCCAGCATACTCATAGTCCGGGAAGATTTCTGCCTCGATCACGCCCTCACTCTCACGTACAAGCACCTCCTGCACCAGACGGTTCTCGCCAAGCTTGTTCTCGATCTCCTCCGGGGAGACGTTTTCACCGTTTGGCGTGATGATCAGGTTTTTCTTGCGCCCTGTCAGGAAGATGAACCCATCCTCGTCCACATAGCCCAGATCTCCTGTCCTAAGCCAGCCGTCCACCAGTGTCTCCGCTGTCTCCTGCGGCATATTGTAGTAGCCTTGCATGACGCTTGAGCCCTTCACCCAGAGTTCTTCGTCCACAACCTTTGCCTCACAGTTTGGCATCAGCTTTCCGACAGAGCCGTCCTTCATAAATGCGCCATAGTTCGTGCTGATCACCGGCGCACACTCTGTCATACCATAGCCCTGCCAAATGGTAATGCCGTACTTCTGAAACATTTCCAAATACGCGGGGTTGAGATATGCGCCGCCACTGCACACGGTGTGAAACTGCTTGCCAAAAACCTTTGCCTTGACAAGCGGTGCCGGTATCCACGATGCTTCCTCAAGCTTCTTTGCGAGTGTCTCGATCATGAGCGGAACCATCAGAATCATGTTTGGCTCAAAAAGTTTGATATTTTTTGCCACACGCAGCAGCGAATCGTTAATGCAGATCACCGAGCCAATGGAAATTCCCTTCAAGATATCCATGCTCAGGCAGTATGCATGGTGAATGGGGAGCACTGATAGAATCACAATGCCGGATTCAAGCCCCATGTCCAGACAGGTCGCGTTCTCCGCCAGATTTCTATGTGTGAGCATAACGCCCTTGCTCTTGCCTGTCGTGCCTGATGTAAACATGATTGTCGCCAGCTGGTCAGGCTGTGGTGCAAAATCGAACCCTGCGCCCTGCGCCCCGATCAACTCCCACATGGACTGTTCCTTCGCTATGCCGTGCGGCTCGCTCATGCAGAGGATATGTTCGAGCTTTTCACAGCGCTGCGACGCCATCTGTGCCACAGCAGCCTTCGCCTCGTCATAGACAAGTGTCGTGACATCCGCACGGTCAATCAGCTCACACAAATCTGCCTCTGGAAGATTTGCGTCAAGCGGCACGACAACGCTCCCGCTGTCCGCCGTGCCAAAGTACGCGACCACCCACGAGTAGGAAGTCGGCCCCACGATAGCGATGTGCTTCCCCTGCTGCCCCAGCGCTGCAAGCACCGCAGAGAAGCATTCCGAATCATTTTTCAACTGTGTGTATGTCTTTGCTTCGACCTTCACTTCCTTTTTGCCGCCGCCATTGTCCTTCACTTTGTAACGGAACGCGTCCTGTTCGCCAAAATCATGTTCTGCCGCCACCAAAAGCTCCCTTATGGTACTGTGTATTTTGCCCATATTCCTCCACACACCTTTCTATTTCTCTTTTTTCCAACCAATTTCACTTCTTTTCGCATCATCATGACTGGGCGGAAAGATCTTCCCCCTACTCCTGCGCCGGGCACCCGTCAGCTGATGCTGACATTTTTCCTTTGGGTGCCCGTGTGCATAAAAAGTATTTGGTGCCTCCATAACTGCGTACGAAAGCACCAAACAGACATCTACTGCGAAATCTTCTCCAAATAATCCACGGCCTCCTGCACCGTGCGGATATTGGCAGCCTCCTCGGGATTGACTTCCACGTCAAGCTCATCCTCAACCTCCCCGAGCATACTCATAAAGTCAAAGGAGCTAAAACCAAGATCCTCCATAAAGCGAGACTCCGGCTTTATATCCTCCTTCTTTACCTCGACATAATTTGTGATCAGATCCGTCAACTTATCAAACATTGTTTAACCCTGCCTTTCCTGTTCGGAATGCTTTCTGACACCCCTGTTTTATGGTACAACTTATTTTATCACAAAACACAATTATTTTAAATGAGTTTTATCACAGCGCCGATCTTCAGATTCGGGTTCTCGATTCCCTTGAACATAATCTTGCACATATAGTAGTAAAATAGCTCGAGTACCTCTCTGCTGTACGCTTTCGTCTGATGCTCAAAGCTAAAGTCGAGACCATTGTCCTCTGGCCTGTGCATCACAGTGAGATACAGGCCGTCCGCATAATATCCGTTGCCATAACGCTTGGTCTTGTAGCGGATATCACCTAAGTCAACCAGCCCTTTCTCGCGCAGTGTCGCCGGCTGATAAGTGAGCGCCACCGTCTCATAGCCCATACCCCTCGGCGGATTGTACACCTGCGCCTTGTAGTTCATGCACTCTACAGGGTCAAAATTCACATAGCGGAAAATCTCGTTCTGCTTATCCCTGATCTCTAAGATACCCTCAAGGAATGTCTTGTCCTCGGGAATAATCGTCCTAAACGGAAAGCTGTGGATACGCGTGCCGCCCGACTTCTTTTCGAGGAGCGTCGCCCTGCGCGCATAAGCCACCATCATGGAGACATCGTCACAGCTGTTCATCTTCTGCAGATATGTGCGGATTCCCATGATTAACAGGCACTGCAGTGAGATATGCTGCTCCTCGCAGAATCTCATGAGACGCTCAGTCGGCTCACCCTCGAGATGGAAGATATCAATGTCCGCCACAAAGCTGTCAGAACCTGTCGGCGCTGCCCTAAGATTCGGGTTACCTGTCTTCCTCCTCGCATCATCAAGGCGCTTTCTGCCCTCGATGCCGTTGTAGATTGGCTCCGGCGCCTCAAACAGCTTGTGGAAATACGCGCGGTCCCTCGCCTGCGCCTTGCTGCCTGCCTCATAGGCAAAATCCTTCTCCAACTGTTCAACATAAGAGCGCATGTCGGCTGGATACGGGACATTCTCAAAATTTGCGTTACAGTACAGCTCTATGACATCCTTCATAAATCCGATCAGCGACTGCGCATCGAGAAAACGATGGTCACCCACAAGAAACATGCCCTCAAACCCGTCCGGTGTCTTGATGATCACAACCTTGTTCATCGGCTCGTCCTGTCCGAAGGGGACACGCGTCCACGCTGTCATCTCTGCGTCCGCTTCCTCCATCGTCTTTCCTGTAAAATCGACAAACGCAATCTCGCGCTCTTCCTTGTCAACAATATACTGATACCACTGCTTCTCCTTCTCGTCATATGCAAGTCTGGCGCGCATGGACTCACTGCGCTCATACGCCTTGTAGATCGCTTTTCTAAGCTCGTCAACGTTTAGTTCAAACTCTATGGTCAGGCTGCTGCCGACATTTAGAATCTCCTGTCCCGGACTGTACTGTGAATAGTAATAATGATACTTTTGTGCAGCTGTCAGCGGGTATGTCTTATAACCTTTTCTTGTTTTCATGCTCTTCCTCCATGCTTCTATATTCACAAATTTGTACGAATACTCAGAGCTGCTGTAAAAACACCGACATACGGCCTTCTCACAGAATTTCTCCCAAAAACTCGTTCAGTGCCTGCTCATACTTCTCTGTATCCTTATAATAGCTCTCCGCGTGCGCAGCACCCTCGACCACCAGCATCTTCTTTGGTGATGCGCAGCACTCATATATCTCATTGCACATGCGGTATGGCACAAAAGTATCCTTGGTTCCGTGGATAAATAAGATCGGGACCTTTGCCTTTGCCACCTCGCGCTTTGCGTTACACTCATCCATACCATATCCGGCAAGCCGCTTATTCAGGATATCTGCGCCCGGAATTGCCGGGAACGCAGGCAGATGATACATGTTATGGAGCACATGCGTAAACACTTCCTTAGGCGATGTGAAAGCGCAGTCAGAGACGATTCCTTTAACCTGCTCGGGAAGCTCGAGTCCGCTTGCCATCAGCACAGTCGCTCCACCCATGCTCGTCCCATGAAGCACGATCTCAACATCCTTTCCAAGCATTTGTACCACCCAGTCAATCCACACAAGGGCATCCTTCCTGTCAAGGCAGCCAAACCCAATGTATTCGCCCTCGCTCTCGCCATGCGCCCTCGCGTCAGGCAACAGCATCGCATAGCCCTTTTTCAGATAATAGCCGGACAGTCCGATATAGTCACTCATTCCCTGGCTGGTATATCCGTGAAAACAGATCACCACCTTTTTTTTGCCTGTATCCGCTTCTGCGCTGTCACTCTTTTCAAGGGCCGGAAAGTAAGTCGCATGGAGTTTCAGGCCGTCAAAGGACATTTGGTAGACGTCCTCGTGCGCCTGCGCCAGCATAAACGTCTTTCTCTCCTCCAAAAGTGGCGCGTACTGGCTCCAATCCGTTCCCGCCATCTTGATTGTCCGCTCCACCTTCGCGTTTCCACGCTTCATCGTCCTTCTGTAAAAATACGCAACCTCACCGATGCCTGCCGCTGCAAGTACCCCTGCACAGGCCGCTGCTTTTTTGAGTTTTCCCATTTTTGTTTCTACGCCTCCACACTGCAATCAATTGTCAGATCTCTGTTTTGTCTATTTTGACTCACTGTTTTTCTCAGCCTTCTTTTTCTCCTTCTCTTTTTCTTTCTCTTCCTTCTTCGCCTCTTTTACCTCTTTTTTCAGCGCCTTCTTCTTGCTCTGGATAATGTCATTTAGTTTCAATGCCTTGTCGATATTGCCTTCGACCTTGAGCTTCTGTGTCGTAAAGGCCCAGACAGGATCCATTTGTCCCTCGGCGATCTTTGTGAACACCTCCGGCGTGCTGATGAACATTGCATCCCTGTCATAATACTCATATGGCTCCACATAGAGTACGCCGTCCTTCACCTCGACGTAAAATGCGCCGCCGGCCTCCTCGTCCTCGATGTTGAACTGATATGCAAGGTGCTCCTGGATATCGCTCACATCTGCGCCCATAAATTTCCCCTTAATCTCATAAAAAAAATCTGCGAATGTCATTTTTCTCCTCCATTTAAAAAATCAATTTGTTATAGCTTAGGTAAACATTTATTGTTTTCGACCAGCAGTCGATTCTGTTTGATTTTATCCTATCATACTTTTCGACCAGCGGTCAAGTGAATTT
>CAJUQZ010000008.1:23082-40392 GCA_910588755.1 uncultured Lachnospiraceae bacterium
TTGTCAGATTTTTGTAACACTATTTACAATTGTTCCCACAATGTAAATGTGCTATACTTTTATTAATTATCTGTACTATCCTTATGAAATATTTTAGAATAAAAATATTTATTATTATTTATTATATTTATGTTTAGAAATGAAGCGCTTTATAATATTGAATTGTGAAAAATGTTGCGCTTTATCTTTATAATGAAATATTAGCACTTTATAAATATTCAAATGTGAAAAATGAAGAACTTTATAAATATTCAAATGTGAAAAATGAAGAACTTTAAAAATATTGAAATGTGAAAATGTATATAAAGAGGTGACAAGATCAATGCCAGACACAAAAAAGAACGAGAAAAAATACAATCTGATTCTCGACGCACTCCAGCAACTTCTCGAGGACAGGAATATACAGAGCATCTCTGTCAGCGAAATTGCGCAGAAGGCAGGCATTGGCAAGGGAAGCATCTACTATTATTTTCCCTCGAAGGAGGCAATCCTCGACGCGCTCATCGAACGCAGCTACGAGCAACCTCTCACCACCGCAAAAAACCTTGCGGCCCAGACAGAAATCTCTCCGTTTACGCGCATGGCCATGCTGTTTCAGGCCTGCCAGAACTCCTCGGCCGCCTTTATTACGCAGAACAGCAGTTCTTCGGACAACACAAGCGCACAGGACCTGGCATTCCTGCACCAAAAGTATCTCACGCATGTCGTGTCCGAGTTAAAGCCCGCGCTGACAGATATCATCAGACAGGGCATCGACAGCGGGGAAATTCATTTTGAATACCCCGCTGCCCTCGCAGAGATCGTGCTGATCGTCATTGCCGTAAAGCTTGACAACTCCCTGATTCCCTCCACGCCCGCGCAGACCGCGGACACCCTGCAAGGACTGATCTCGTTGCTAGAAAAGGGAACCGGCGTCGCCCCCGGGACGCTAAGCTACCTCTCCCTGATGCCCTATAAACCGACCTGACACAAATTATAATGTCGCCTTTTGCAGCTTCTTCACCAGATACACAAACTCGTCCTTATAGTCATCCTCGTCGGTATCCACCTTCTTTAACAGTGCGCGGACATTCTCAAAGGATGCCTCCCCCTTGTACGCGCTGTCCCGCAGCATCAGTCCAAACTCCGCGACTGCTGCCGCAAAGTAAAAGTCCTGTGACGGTTCGTCCGTGTAAGCCTCCTGCGTGACCGGGTACTCCTTTAAGAGGCTCTCGTCCGCGTCGGGCTCCTTGTAGCGGATCTTCAGGTTCAGCCACTCACCGTTCTCAACCCCTGCGGTCTTTTCATTGTCCTGATACTTGAGCTCTGCCTGCGGTATCTCCTGCTTAGAATCCACAGGAATAATCTCGTACAGCGCTGTCACCATATGTCCTGCACCAATCTCACCGGCGTCCTTCTTATCATCGTCAAAGTCCTCTGCCGCAAGTGCACGGTTCTCATAGCCAAGCAGCCGGTATCCCTTGATATAAGCCGGATTGAACTCCACCTGGAGCTTCACGTCCTTTGCGACTGTCACAAGCGTTGCGCCCATCTGCTCCACAAGCACTTTCTTTGCCCCCCGACAGAATCAATGTACGCATAGTTTCCATTTCCATAATCCGCTAGCGTCTCCATCTTGTTGTCCTTGATATTTCCCGTGCCAAATCCAAGCACTGACAGATACACCCCTGACTCCTTCTTCTCTGTGACGATCTCCTTTAGCGCACTCTCGCTGCTTGCACCGACATTCAGATCGCCGTCCGTAGCCAGGATCACGCGGTTGTTCCCGTCTTTGATGAAATATCGCTCTGCAAGTTTGTAGGCTGTCTCGATGCCGTCCGCGCCGTTTGTGGAACCGCCTGCCTCCAGCGAATTGAGCGCCGCTACGATATCCTCCTTTTCATCCCCGCGGGCCCCCTCCAAAACGACCCTGTCCTCACCTGCATAGGTCACAATCGACACAGTATCCTTCTCTCCTAGCTCCTCTGCGAGCATGGTAAATGACTTCTGCAAAAGCGGCAGCTTATCGTCCGTGTACATGGAGCCGGACACATCGAGCAAAAAGACAAGGTTGGAATCCGGCGCCTCGCTAAAGTCGATTTCCTGGGTCTTTAGCCCGATCTGCAAAAGCTTTGCGTCCTCGTTCCACGGGCAGTCACCGATGACGGTCGTGACACCAAATGGTTCCGTTTTCTTTGGCAGCCTGTAATCATATGTAAAATAGTTTAACATCTCCTCGATGCGCACAGCCCCCGCCGGAATCTCATCCATCGAATATCCGTTCTCTATCATGCGGCGAATATTGCTGTAGGAAGCTGTATCCACATCTGCGGAGAACGTCGAGAGCGGACTGTTTGCGACCGACAAAAAACCGGTCTCCTCCACTGCGCTGTACTCCTCTGTATTCCAGTCATACGGCCCAGCCTCCTCCATGACCTGTGTATAATCCGCTGTGGCATATGCGTCCTCGGCGCCAAAATAGATACCCTTCTCTGAAGTCGTCGCGGAATTGGTAACAACCTCCGGCATGCGCTCCCCAGCCTCCTCCAGCTTTACCTGCCCTCCATTGTCCGCACTTGTGTCTGCCTTCCCTGAAGGCGCCAGATTTGTCATGCTGTTTGTTCCTCCAGCGTTACCGCAGCCTGAAAGTGACACTACTGTCATCATCGCACAAAGCAGCATGGACAGATTTTCCTTTTTCATCGTCTTTTTCATAATATAATCCCTTCCTCATGGCAAATTGCCCGTTCTCCATAATTCCTTCAGTTCTTACCACTGATATACTATATACGAAACAGGCACTGGGATTTTATGGGACTTAATTCATTTTTTATTCTACAAAAAAGGGCCCAACACCTGTTGTGATGAACCCCTCTTATTGTTGTCATCAGATGCGCTCAATAAGGGTGCATGCCTGAAATGGCTTTGCCACAAAAGAAGCGGCTCCAAGCTCCAGGGCTTTCTTTACAATTTCCTCTGTACTCATTGCTGACAACATGATCACCTTTAAATCCGGATAGTCCCTCCTGATCCTCTCAAGAACCTCCAGGCCGTTCATTCCCGGCAACCTGATGTCCAGAATACACACATCAACAGGTATGCCATTTGTCCTGCCCTCTAAGATCTCCAGACCCTGTTCCCCGCTTGATGCCTGCAAAACCTTATGATGTTGAGAACTTAACATATCTGTCACCATCATTCTCATAAAATCTGCATCGTCGATGACCAGTACCAGCTTTTCCCCCAATCGCTGCTGCGGTACATCATCAAAAATACTGTCAATCTGGCTCTGATTGAGTAATCTGTCCTGCGGCCCCTGTACAGTCGCCACCAGCTCCGAATAAGCCATCATCCCGCCTTTGTTAGACGCAGAGCTGCCGCACCCAAATAGCTGATCCGCAGACACACCCAGAACCTTTACAATTTCAGGAATCATGGCAATATCCGGATAAGATACCCCCGTTTCCCATCTTGACACAGCCTGCGACGTCACCAGCAGCGCAGCCCCAAGCTCCTCCTGCGTCATATTCCTTAACAGCCTGTATTCCTTAATCACATTCCCCATCTCCATTGACCATACCTCCATTTTCTATTCCCGCCCCTGCACATTGGCGCATACACTTACACCTGCACTTGAAAGCGATATAAACTGTTGTGGAATGAACCTGACTTTTCATAGCCAGTTCTTTCCTGTTTCCATCTTATATTTTAATAGAAAATCTGGACACTGTCACCCAATTGCTAATTGAGTTGTTCTCATCAAAATTTCCCCTCAATTAACACAGGACAACTGGTAATACTGGTACACTTTCCTGAATGCAGTGGGAAGCGCAAACGCATCTTTTAGTTGTGCGGCTGTTGCCCACGTAATCCCGGCGTCATCTCCCTCATTCGCGCAGTTGACAAACCAGCATGCCATATGCCACTCCACATGCGTAAAGATATGCTTTAGCTGTCTTCCTGCGCGCACAGGCGTCTCTCCCCCAAACGCACGGCGCGCAAGCCACGCGCAAATCTCCTGTTCCCCCAGTGTCCCGTCCATATTGGGTAGCTCCCACATCCCCGCCAAAATCCCCTGTTTTGCCCGCTTCCTGATAGCTACTTTGCCCCGGCACGATAGAACCAGCACAGTCTTTTCCTCTATTTTGCGCGCCGGCTTCTTTTTCTTTACAGGATATTGCCGCTGTGTGCCGCTGCCGTAGGCGCCGCACAGATATGACAGCGGACATCGCACGCATTCCGGCGCTCCGTTTGGCACGCACACCACCGCCCCAAGTTCCATAAGGCTCTGCGTAAAATCTCCCTGTCCTTCTGGTGGATATATGCCCTCGAGTCGCTCTGTTACCAGGCTGCGAAACTTCGCGTCGGTGATGTCATGGCCGTCTTGTGTCAGCCTTGTGACCACACGCAGTACATTCCCATCAACTGCCGCCCTCGGCTGCCCAAAGGCAATCGATGCAACCGCCCCCGCCGTGTACGCTCCGATTCCCGGCAGTGTCAGGATTTTATCATATTCCTTCGGAAAATTCCCCTGATACTGCGCACAGATTACCTGTGCCGCCTTTCTTAGATTGCGCGCGCGGGAGTAGTACCCCAGCCCCTCCCACATTTTATACAGCTCCTCATCCCCGCACGCTGCAAGCGACGCAATCGTGGGAAAACGCTCCATAAACCGCCTATAATAGGGTATCACAGCCTCCACCCGTGTCTGCTGCAGCATGATCTCAGACACCCACACACGATACGGCTCCCTGCTCTCCCGCCACGGGAGCCGCCGCTTATTTGCACGATACCAGTCCAGCAGCGGTATGGTGATTTGTCCTAATTCATCATAGTTCATAATATTTCCTCCATTTTAAAAAGGGGACACACTGTCCCCTTTACAAATATCTTTTCAGCAGCTGTGTCAACCTGTTTACATCGATTGGCTTTGCCACATGCTCGTTCATGCCGCAGTCCAGACAGTGCTGGATATCATCTGAAAACGCGTCTGCCGTCATCGCAATAATCGGAAGATTCGCGTCCTCGCGCGCCAGTGCGCGGATGCCCCTAGCAGCGTCATAGCCGTTCATCACTGGCATACGGATATCCATTAGAATCACATCGTAATATCCCGGCGCCGACCGCTCAAATTTCTCGATACAGATTTTGCCGTTCTCCGCCCGCTCTAGCTCAAACCCGGCTTCCGAGAGAAGGTCCTCTGCAATCTCCCAGTTCAGATCATTGTCCTCAGCCAGCAGGATTTTCTTACCGGCAAATTTCTGTACCCTTGTATCCTCATGTGTCTCCTCGTCCACCGAGTCCAGCATATAGCGCTTTAGTCCCAGATACAGGCTAGACTTGAACAGCGGCTTTGCGATAAAGCCCTGAATGCCAACCTCCTTTGCCTCATCCTCGATATCGGTCCAGTCATATGCTGAGATAATCAGGATCGGAACCTTCTGCCCCAGCAATCTGCGCATCTCACGCGCAGTATGAATCCCGTCCATCTCCGGCATCTTCCAATCTAGTAAGATGATCTCATAGTCCTCCTGTTCCTCATGACATTTTCTTACCATCTCCAGCGCTGTCTTACCGTTCGTGGCCCAGTGCGCTTTGATTCCGATTTCACCAAGCGAGGAGACCGCGCTCAGGCATAGATCCTCATTGTTGTCCACCACAAGCACCCTCCACGGTGGAAGCACCATGTCCGCCTCTTTCGTGTCCGCCTTCTCGAGATCGAGCGTAATATGAAATTCACTTCCCTCACCCTGTTTGCTCTTTAAGGTGATCGTACCCTTCATCGCCTCCACAATCGCCTTTGTGATTGCCATGCCAAGACCTGTTCCCTCAATCTTGTTCACCATCGCCTTTTCCTCCCTGGTGAACGTATCAAAAATCTTTTCCTGGAACTCTTCTGTCATACCAATGCCATTATCCTTCACGGTAAAGTGACAACGCACATAATTCTCACCGGCAGGCGACGCTTCCTGCTCTAGAAAAACCTTGATCGAACCACCCTCCGGCGTAAATTTCAGCGCGTTGGAAAGCAAATTGATCAGCACCTGGTTGAGGCGAATACTGTCGCAGTGCACTTCTTCTGTTAAAATATTCTGAATAAAGATATCAAAATGCTGCTGCCTGGACTTTACCTGCGGCTGCACGATATTGACGATGCTGTCCATCGTATCGCACAGGGAGATCTGGCTCATATTCAGCGTCAGCTTCCCGCTCTCAATCTTGGACATGTCAAGCACATCGTTGATCAGTCCCAGCAGATGCTTGCTAGACAAGGTAATCTTGGACAGACAATCCTTCACGCGCTCTGTATTGTCAATATTTGACATCGCAATCGTCGTCATACCCACGATGCCGTTCATCGGCGTTCGGATATCATGACTCATGCTGGAAAGAAATTCGCTCTTTGCCTTATTTGCTTTTGTGGCTTCCTTTCTTGCTTGATCAAGCTCCTGCATCTGCTGCTGTGTAAGCCTGTAGTAGAGGATAAAGATGACCATGACACCCGCCAGTATGAATATCCCCAACCCCAATGTGATCAGCTGGCGCTCATCACTTAGATTTTCCAGAATTCCGTCCAGTGTTGCATGCGGCATCACGGAGATCAGGAACCATTCCGAGTTTGTCAAGTCCGTACACAACAGGTATTTGTTTTCATTGTCCTCCCGAAACATCGTGGAGTAATCTACAGTCCGCTGCATCGCATCACGCAGCTCGTCCACGTAGTCCTCCGTATTTTTTCCATTGTATTCCAAAAAATTTTGCCTGATATAATCGAAATATGTTTCCTGCCTGTTTCTCACCACATAAGTGCCATCTGGGCGAATGATAAAGGAGTACATCATCGCCTCATCCTCGTCGAGTGAGAGCACCTCATCGAGCTCTGACATAGGCGTAGCCGCGACCATCGCTGAACTAGTCTTGCCGTTCCTCATGGGATATTGGGCATCAACCAGCATACACAGCACCTTTTCGCCCTCTGCACTCATGCCGGAAAAAACGCGCAGACTACTGTCATTGAGCACACTTCTAAAGGTCGTCTCACTGTCGTACTCCACAGGCGAACCATAGATCGTCTCACTCTCCCCATCCTCTGTATATAACCCCAGATAGACAAAATCGCGGACCTGCGCACTCAGGGCGAGTTGGTCGATCATCTCCTGATCGTACACCACCGATTCAGGCGGATGCCTCTCGATGATTCCCCTAATCTCCGAGATCTGCATATCCACCACTGTATCGAATTTCTCCTGCATCTGTTTTGCCATCGCAGACATATATAGAGAACCGATTTCATTGATCGCACGGTCGCTTTTTCCAGCGATTGCCGACGATGCAATCGTGATCATCGCCACACACGCAACCGCCAGCAGCGAAAAACTGATAAGCAAAAATTTCTTTGTATCTCTTTTCATTGTAATTCCTCTTTTTGTGAGCATTTCTTTCTCCCCAAAACAACAAAACTTCAATTAAAATTATACAATATTTTCCCACAAAGTCAACAGCGATTACATCACAGCACCTTCTCCATCCCAATCTTCTGCGGCACAAGCCCGCAGTGCCTGTAAAAACCCAGTGCGCCCTCATTACATGACCAAACGTTCAGTGTCACGTTATAACATCCCTGTCCCCTGGCAAAATCCAGCACATATTCGTACAATGTCCGCCCAAGCTGCTGACCCCGCCTGTCCTCATCAACACACAGATCGTCAATGTAGAGCGTCCTGATATCCGTGAGGATATTGTCATCTGTGTGCTGCTGGAATATACAGAAGGCATAGCCCAACACCTGCTCTTGTTCGTCAACGCAGACAAAGACCGGCCTTGCATCATCGTGGAGCAGCGCCCGAAGTTCTTCGTCCGTGTATTTTTTTGAATTGCTCTTGAACAGATCCGGCCGTCCTTTATGATGCACCGAAAGCACCTGTCCCAGCAGACGGTTGAGCCCTTCTATGTCCTTTTCCTGCGCCCGCCTAATATCCATTGTTTTTTCTCCTCTTCAATCCTTTTCAGACACGTTGACACTTCTATAAAATTATATTTCATTTTATCCAAAATGACAAGATGAATCTACCAGAAACACCACCTTGACGGAAACCAAAAACACATCCTTTGCAATCAAAAGGATGGGCGCCTGTATCTGCTCCAGCTGCTGTTCTCTTTTTCCATGCGTATTTTGTATTTCTAGGACAATAAACTCCCAAGAAACTCATTCTCACACCTGCTGCGCCCCCGCTTTGCATCGTACAGCACACATACCGCGCGCGTCTCCATCTCCTCATACACTGGGACGCGATACACACTTCCAGCATCCAATCCTGGCTGCGCCAGCTGTTCGGGCACATAGCCAATTCCCAGATTGTTCTGAATCATCGGTATGACCAAGTCCGAGGTTGCCACCTCGATATCTGGCTTCAGCACAACACCGTTTTTCAGGAAAAAATCACTCATCATGTCATAAGTCACTGTATTCTTCCCAAGGCACACCCACGGATAATCACAAAGCTGTGTCAGATGCCGTTTCTGGCGCGCCAAATCCGCAAACGCGCTGCCGCAAACCAGCACATCCCTAAATTCAAGCAGCCGCTCGCTCCTGATATGTTTTCTGACCTGAAACGGACTGGTCACAACGCAAATGTCGATCGCGCCCCTTGTGAGCTCATTTACAGCGTCCTTGGTACTATAATTATAGATTTTAAAGCGCACCTTTGGATTCTCACGCTTAAATTCCTTTAATTTGTGAAACAGGATCAGATGCAGCGCTGTCTCCGTCGCCCCAAGTATGATGGTTCCCTCAATTGATTTCCCGTCACGGCCAAGCGCCTCCTCGGCAGCCTGGAGCTGAAAAAAAGCCGCCGACACCCGCTCATACAGAAGCTCCCCCTTCTCCGTGAGGGTTATGCCCTTGTTGCTCCGCAAAAGCAGCTGGCACCCAAGCGCACTTTCCAGCAACCTGATTACGCGCGTGACATTTGGCTGGCTGCTTCCCAGAGCCTGTGCAGCCTTTGTGATATTGCGGTATTTGCCCACATAATAAAATGCCTTATAGTACTCATAGTTAATATCCATCACATACCTGCCTTGAATCATTGATCAATTCTGCCCATACATCAACCTTTTCGCCATCACGACATACTGACTCGGCACAGACAGTCATATTAATTTTATATGACCAGTATATAAAATATATATTTTTCATATCGTCTTTTTCTTATTATAATATGAAATGACTGAACCGTAAACCACTTTTTGATCCCAGAAAGGACCATTTCAGAAAGGATTAGGAACCCTATGAATACACTAAACATAAAAAAAGCGCATAAAACGCTGAACAAAGACCTGACCGTCGGGGACCCGCAGACCGTCCTGTGGAAATTCTGTCTGCCGATGTTTGGCAGCATCATTTTCCAGCAGCTCTACAACATCGCAGACAGCCTTGTCGCTGGTAGGTTTATCGGTGAGAACGCACTCGCCGCCGTAGGCAACAGCTACAACGTCACACTCATCTTTATCGCATTTGCCTTTGGCTGCAATATCGGCTGTTCCGTCATCGTATCCCAGTTTTTCGGGGCAAAGGATTACCGTCAGATGAAGACTGCCGTCTACACCACCCTGATTGCGAGCGCTGTTCTGTGTGCGGTGCTGATGTTGTCTGGATTTTTGTTCTGCGATCCCCTGCTGGCCCAGATGAAGACACAGCCCGAAATCATGGCGGATTCCGCCCTCTACATGGACATCTACATACTGGGGCTTCCATTTCTATTCTTCTACAATATTGCAACCGGAATCTTCTCTGCGCTCGGGGACTCGAGGACGCCGTTTTGTTTCCTCGCCTTCTCGTCAACCGCCAACATCGCGGCCGATGTCCTGTTTGTCAGTGGATTTCATATGGGCATCGCAGGTGTCGCGTGGGCAACCTTTTTGTGCCAGGGCGCAAGCTGTGTGTTATCACTCATATTGGTATTAAAAAGACTAGGTGAAATAAAGGTGAACAAAAAAGCTGCCGTATTCTCGACAGTCCTGCTTAAAAAACTGGCTGTGATCGCCATACCAAGTATCCTGCAGCAATCCTTTATCTCTGTTGGAAACATCTTAATCCAGCGCGTCATCAACAGCTTTGGCATCAGTGTCACCGCTGGGTACTCTGCCGCCGTAAAGCTCAACAACCTGGTGATCACCTCCTTCACCACTCTCGGAAACGGCGTGTCGAACTTCACGGCACAGAACATTGGCGCCGGTCTCCCTGACCGGGTAAAGAGCGGCCGCCGCGCCGGACTTAGACTGGTCTGGTGTATCTGTATCCCGATTGTGCTAATGTATGTCTGCTTTGGAAAATACTTGCTTTTGCTGTTCATGGACGCCGCCTCCTACGAAGCCCTGCGCACCGGACAGCAGTTTTTGTGGATCCTGTCACCCTTTTACTTTGTCGTGTCCGCAAAGCTTGTGACCGACGGGGTACTTCGGGGCGCCGGCGCCATGAAAGCCTTCATGGCCGCCACATTCACCGACCTAATCCTGCGCGTCTTGCTCGCCTTCTGCTTCTCGAACCTCTTTGGCGCTGTCGGCATCTGGTGCGCATGGCCAATCGGCTGGACCATTGCAACTGGCATGTCCGTATATTTTTATGGTAAGATTAGATATTAATACATCAGTGACAGCCTCTGCAATTGCTGCAGTCGCCCCCGCACTGCAGCGATTTTCCATTTTTCCTGTCACGCACCATACGGCGCACCGCTAGACCTACAACGGTCACCAATACCACTAGCGTAATCACTGTTCCCACAAAAAACCCTCCCCCACACTTCTAAATTCCGCAAAACCCAATTTTCGGGAAAAGGCACATTTTGCAGCCTAACCACAAAATGTGCCTTTCTAATCCCTTCCTGTCTCTTTCTATCCTGTTTCCGCCAAAGTCTACAGGTCAAGCTCCTTGATCACGGACGCAAGCGTGTCCGCTGACTGTCTTAGCTTTGTCTGCTCCTCCTCGTTCAGTGCAATGGCGACTCTGGTCTGCACGCCGTCCTCGCCCAGCACAGCCGGCATACTAAGCGCAATCCCCTCAATCCCATACTCTCCATGTATCATGCGCGATATCGGCAATATCGAACGTTCGTTCCGTACAATTGACTCGCAAATCCGTTTTACAGACATTGCGATGCCATAGTAAGTCGCCCGCTTCTTGGAGATAATCTCATAGGCACAGTTCTTGACCTCCGCGGCAATCCTCTCCATAGACTCCTCATGCTGGAAATGTCCACGCAGCTCGCAGAAATCATTCAGCGGCACACCGGACACGTTCGCGCTGCTCCACGCAGCAATCTCACTGTCTCCGTGCTCACCGATAATAAAGGCATGAACACTCTTGCTGTCCACATCGAGATGCTCGCCAAGCTTGTATTTGAGCCTCGCGCTGTCGAGCACTGTCCCCGAACCGATCACGCGGTCCTCCGGCATATTGCTTAGTTTGCACGCCACATAAGTAAGAATATCCACCGGATTGGACACGATCAGCAGGATTCCCTTATAATTCCTGTTTGCAATCTCCGGGATAATACTCTTGTAGATATTTACATTCTTGTGCACCAAGTCAAGCCTTGTCTCATCTGGCTTCTGGTTCGCGCCCGCCGTGATAATCACAATCGCCGCATCCACAATATCATCGTAGCCACCCGCATAGATATCCACATGCCCGATAAACGGAATACCGTGCGCGATGTCAAGCGCCTCTCCCTCCGCCCTGTCATGGTCCGCATCAATCAGAACCATCTCCGAAAACAGCCCGCTCTGCATCAGGCAGAACGCCGTCGCCGAGCCCACAAAGCCACAGCCCACAATCGCAACCTTTCTGTTGTTGATCACTACATCTTTCATTTATCATCCTCCTTATCCTTTTAAACCGTTCATGGCTTTCATAGCTGCCTGCGCCCGAATCCGCCCCAAACAGTCCTGATACGATAATATATTACCCATTCCTGCCAATATGATTCATTATCCGATGTGTACTTTATGTCGGCCCGCTCACACCGCAAATCCGTTGGAAGTCATATGCGCGACCTGGTTTCCAAGCTCATCGCTGACCATCACCTCATAATAGCAGGTCTTTCTGCCCTCCTTGAGCTTGTGCGCCTTTGCGACAAGCTGACTCCCCTTCGCTTTCCCGAGAAAACTGACCGAGGCGTTTAGTGATACCTGCGGGTTTTTATTCCAGTTAGAAGCCACCGCAAACGCAAAATCCGCCAGCGTGAAGATTGCCCCTCCCATGACTGCGCCCAGCGCATTGCGATGCGTGTCATCTAATATCATGGAACATTTTGCATATCCCTCACCGACCTCATCAATCACAGCCCCGTTCACCGTCGCAAACCGGTCATGCGAAAACCGCTCCCGCACCTCGTCGAGCGTCATTTCTGTCTGTCTGTTTATCTCCTCCATCCTTCCGAATCCTCCCCGTATCCATTTCCCCTGTGTCGATGCACCTTTGCTATCGCGCCGACAGGGAAAGCATGGCACCAAACACCATGCTCCTTTAAAAATTTGTCCATATTTATTCCCTAATGCTTTTTCACCACCATGCCCAACATGCCCATGATATATGCTATCTCTTTGTCAACGGTCTCCGCCGTGACAGTGGACACAAGCGACAGGACTTTGAGCCCCTCAAGCGTATACAAAATATTGCGCGCCGCCTCACATGCGTCCTCGCAGACCATCCATTCCTGCTCGACGCCCTCCTCTATCAGCTGTTCTAGCGCCGCAGCAGACCTGTCAAACTGCTTTTTTACCAGATTGTCTTCTTCGGAGGCCTTATTTTCAAACATATATTCATACACTGCTGCCGCAAGACTCGCTTTTTTCTTTAAGATTATTTTCTTCTGTCCATCAAGGTACAGCAGCAACCGCTCGCCTGGTGTGAAGATCTGATCCTGCACATCCTGCAGCAGAGCATCGATGTCCGCACCCTCCTCCTCAAGCACCGCCTCAAATAGCTCCTTTGTGCTGGCAAAGTGCAGGTATAGGCCGCCCCGGCTGATCCCGCACGCCTCCACGATATCCTTCATCGTGACTGCCCTGTAGCCATTGATATAAAATACCTCCCTCGCCCGCTCTATGATGTACTTTCTT
Organism: uncultured Lachnospiraceae bacterium; assembly: GCA_910588755.1. Classification (GTDB taxonomy): domain Bacteria; phylum Bacillota; class Clostridia; order Lachnospirales; family Lachnospiraceae; genus COE1. Next base: position 36,181 of record CAJUQZ010000008.1, read on the forward strand.
TTCTGTAGTGATTTGTCTCCCATGCCTGCGCTCCTTTAGTATTCCAACGGTCTTCTAATCTCCATCAGCTCTTTTAGTTTCAAAAGGAGTGCTAAATACACGCCGTTCTGGACACCCTCCGCCCAGACAGCGCCCTTCACGTCCCCGCGAAGCACATATTTGGACAGGATATCCCCAAGCACGGTTATCTCCTGCAGCGAACACGCACTGATCACACGCAGCTCATCCGCCGCTGTCTTGATGCGGTAGCGCGAAAAAGTGTACACATAATTCCTGTTGATAAAATCCGTCTTCTTTGCCTCTTTGATAAAATTGAGCAACGTCGAGTCATAGGTCGGAACCGCCATTGAATTTTTATCAATCCCCTCACCGCTGTAAATCCCCGTCGCGATCGTCCCGCTCTTCTCCTGAAGCCACGACAGATACCGCATCAACCGTGCCACGTCGTCCTTGTAACATATGATAATCTCATCCCTTGAAAGTCTAAGGCTGTCCTGCATATGTATCCCTCCCCTTTGTTTTGTCATAATAATTCTATTTTATCATAAATCACAAAAAAGTACAGTCATCTTCACTAAATCTTAATAATATATTGCTTGCCAGTCCCGCACTTTTCGGATATGATAAAACTATCTTTTTTCAGGAGGAATTTATGAAAACAAAGGCTTTCATCAGACTTTTACTGCGCTTTATCCTAAAACCACTGTCCTTTATCCCGGCACTGCTGATCATGTACATGATCTTTTCCTTCTCTGCACAGGATGGTGCGACCAGCGCCAACCTAAGCTACAGAGTATCCCGCAAGGCCGTCTCCATCGCAGACCGTGCACTCGATCTGCAGCTGACGGACATACAGGTAACCCGCTGTATCCGGAAAATCCACTATTACGTGCGCAAGCTCGCACACTTCTCGGAATATTTTCTGCTCGCGGTCACGCTTACGTTTCCCCTGTATGTATATGGCGTGCGCGGAATCTGGCTTGTCATTACCGGCGGAATCCTCTGTACTGGCTTTGCAGCGCTCGATGAACTCCACCAGTATTTTGTGAGCGGGCGCAGCTGTTCCGCACGCGATGTGCTCATTGACAGCTGCGGCTCCCTGGCCGGAATATTGTGTGTCAGATTTTTCGGATATATCGGGCGAAAAACCATCTTTGAACCACTAAGCACACGCCGGTAATCGTATGTAAATTTTGGCTAATATATTGTTATATTTTCGCAATATAGTTATAGATAAAAGGCTTGTTTCATTGTATAGTTATATTATGTTTAGCAGAGATGTTAGACTTGCTAATTAGCAATTCCGGAAGAATTCCCCTTTTACACAACAGGAAGCCTGAGCAATCAGGCTTCTTTGTTTTTATGCACAGCCCCGTGCAGAGGAAATATGCCGCAAAGGCGGCGCACGGGGGGCGCGGCGAGTAGTGGAGAAGGTCATTCCCCTACTCGATTGCATACATTTGATCCGACCTATAATACAACAAAGTTATACTTCAGCCAGTTCTTGCACAGCTCCATCCACTGCTCGCACTGAGGTTCGATCTCTACACCGTCTTTCATGGCAGTCTCCTTCGTCGCAAGCGCATATCCATGGCCGCCATGCGGAAACACATGATACTCAAAATTCACCCCTGCACGCCTTAGTGCAGCTGCAAACATCAGGGAATTTTCAAGTGGCACGGCGCCGTCCTCAATTGTGTGCCACATAAATACCGGCGGTACTTTGTCCGTCACCTGGTTTTCCAGGCTAAGCGCACGCTCTAGCCCCTCACTGGCCTTCTCACCCATCAGTTTTTCAAAGCTGCCCCTGTGTGCATATTCCCCTGATGTTATGACCGGGTATGCAAGAATCATACCGTTTGGCTGATAGCGCTCCTTTGGCATCTGCATCTCTTTTTCAAGCCATGCCTTGTCCCAGAAGCAGCCAAGGCTTGCCGCGAGATGACCGCCCGCTGAAAATCCTGCGACTAGTATTTTGTCCGGGTCAATCGCATACTGCTGCGCGTGTTCCCTGATATATGCCACTGACCACGCCAGCTCCTTGAGCGGCTGCGGGTGTGTGACGCCCTGATAGGAAATGTCGTACCAGAGCACTGCCGCATGGCATCCCGCTGTCAGGAAATGAAACGCAATGGGCTCCCCCTCCCGGACAGACACATGTTCGTAGCCGCCACCCGGGCAGACTAGAACAAGTGGTCGTTTGCGCTCCCCATAGGTATCCTTATAATCCTCCTGTATGTATAGTGCCAGTGCCGCCTGCACTGTACCGTCAACTGTTACTGGAATCTTCTCATATTTCATACAAAACCTCACCTTTCTTTTCACTCTGCCTGCATGTATGCATCACTGCCTTTTCTATTCTGGTACAGATCGATCACCCGCTGCACGCGCCTGCGGACAACATTTTCCTGAAACGGCTTCTGTATATAGTCTGCGACATCATAGTCCCTGGCCCGCTGGATGTTCTGGTCATCCACATTGGAGCTTATAAATATCACAGGCACCGTGCACAGCGCCGTCTCTTTCATGTATTTGAGCACTGCAAAGCCGTCACACACCGGCATAACAATATCGAGCAGCACCGCCGCCACCCCGTCGCGCTCCTCCCCTAGAACCTCTATCGCGCCCCGGCCGTCCTGACACTCCACGATCTCATACTCCTCCTCAAAGATACTTCTCAAAACATACCGGTTGACTGCCTTGTCGTCAACAATTAACATTTTAGGTCTCTGTGTCTGCTGTTTCTCTCTCTTTTTCATCTGTAATTCCCATCCTCAAATGTCTGATATGACCCTGTTATTTTTGATCTACTGCCCGCCTTAGTTTTGCCTTCAGTCTCTGCAGTGCATTGTCGGTCGATTTGGCATCCCTCGACAACACCCTTGCAATCTGTGAGTAACTCATTCCTGTCATATAGAGATCGAGCACCTGCTTCTCGAACCCGCTCAGCTCCTTCTCGATAATCGCCTCGATGTCCGCCACATTCTCCCTGTCGATCATGAGCTGTTCGGGGTTTGTCTCCACCGCCGACGCGATCACGTTGACAAGCTCCGTGCTGTTTCCGTCGCCTCCTGCCTCCGCCATGTCGGCGTACAGCGAGACGTAGGTGTTTAATGGCGTGTGCTTCTCCCTGCGCGATGCCTGCACCGCATTGTACATCTGACGCGATATGCACAGGTCAGCAAATGTATAAAAGCTGGCGTCGCGCCCGGGATCAAAGTCCCGCACTGCCTTGAAAAGCCCGATCATGCCCTCCTGTATCAGGTCATCGTTGTCCGCGCCTAAGATATACATGGATTTGGCTTTCTTTCGAACCAGGTGCTTGTACTTATCCATGATATAGTCCATAATCTGGCGCTCGCCGCTGCGCTGTCTGTCGATCAGCTCCTCGTCCGTTAGTCCTTCGTACGCATCTGACATGTAATCCCTCCATACTGCCTACGAGCGCTGTCTGACAATCTCATACGCAAGCACGCCCGCCGCGACTGAGGCATTCAGGGAATCAATATCCCCTTTCATCGGAATGGACGCCACAAAATCACACTTTTCCTTCACAAGCCTGCCCACGCCGTCCCCCTCGCTGCCAATCACCAACCCGATCGCTCCTGTGAGGTCAAGCTCGTACATCGTCGTGCCGTCCATATCCGCGCAGACAAACCAGAGCCCTTCCTTTTTGAGCTCCTCCATCGTCTTGGCAAGATTCGTGACCCGCGCGACCGGCGTGTAGTTCAGCGCTCCCGCCGAAGTGCGCGCAACTGTCGGCGTCAGTCCGACGGCCCGGTTTTTGGGGATAATAACGCCGTGCGCCCCCGCAAGGTTCGCCGTCCTGATGATCGCGCCGAGATTGTGCGGGTCCTCGATATTGTCAAGCAAAAATACAAAAGGCGGCTCATTCTTTGCGCGCGCCGCAGCGAGGATATCCTCGACCTCGGCATATTCATACGCTGCCGCGTACGCGATCACACCCTGATGCTTCCCGGTCTGGCTAAGCTGGTCAAGCCGCTCTTTGGCCACAAACCGAATCATGGCATCACGCTTCTTCGCCTCCCGCTTGATCGTCTGTATAGGGCCGTCCTGCGCTCCGTCCTGTATCAAAATCTTATCGATTGCTTTTCCCGCGCGCAGCGCCTCTATGACCGCATTTCTGCCTTCAATGACCGCCTCTGCTCCAGCCTCCCCCGCCGCTTCCTTCTTTAATTCCTCATGTCTCAT
>CAJUQZ010000008.1:40402-53625 GCA_910588755.1 uncultured Lachnospiraceae bacterium
CTCATGTAGACTACAGCTTCCTTTCTCACTCTGTCTTACCCACCAGAACCACATGGTCTCTCCTGGGGAAATGAATGTTCAGTCCCATCTTCCAAAGCGCAAAATACCCCCGGAAAGGGTTTTCCTGCCCTGTCTTGAACATAGGCCACTGCAGATAATAGGACAGCGAATAGTCGCAGCTGATATGGTACAGTGCCTCGGACATCAGTTTGATATCCTCATAGCCCTCCCTGTAAGGCAGCTCAAGACACCAGTCACCAATATCCGTATCCGGAACATCGTCTCCGATATCTCCATTCACCCACGCCTGGCGAACTTTCTCCTCAAATTTCCGTCCCTCCTGTCCGGTCAGGAACTCAATCCGGGCGTCCTCGTCCAGGGGAGCATCTTCGTCAAACTCCTCCACAAAAATACGGTTGATCGCCCTGATATAGGTACGGGCAGCGTCGATGGCAGCCTGCCTGTTCTCCCCCGAGAACCGGGCAAAAAAATACATAGCATAAGCCGTCTCTCCATCAGGCAGCTGTCTCTCTGCCGTATCCCTGCTGGCCTCATCAATCTCCATCAGCCCCGACAGCATATCCAGCCCCGGCTTGCCATAGAGGGCCAAAACAGGGCGCAGCCGTTCCAGATCACCACGCAGATCCTGGAACAGAAAAGGCGGCACCGCTTCCCGCTCCAAATCGTACTCATGTTCTTCAAACAGTTCCAGCAATACTTCGTCCTGCTCGATTATCTGTACCCATTTGTCAGGAAGATATTGCCTGCATTCTTCTATTGTCATCGTTAAACCTCCTTGTTTGATATGCCACCGATACAACACACCATTTTCTCACGGTTTTGTCTCTGTCTCTGCCAGCGCCAACCTGACAAGCTGCACAATCCGCGCCGTGTCGTCCCGCAGAAAGAGATATCCGCAGAGCGCCTCAAACCCTGTCGCTTTGCGGTAATCCGCAAGGCTTGCATTCTTTGCCGTCGAGTGCAGCTTCGTGTTCTTCCCGCGCCTGTAGATGTCCTGCTCCTCCTCCGTGAGCTGCCCGTACACAGCATCAATCAGTTTGGCCTGCGTCTGCGCGCAGACAATCTTTGTCGTGTGCTTATGCAACGTGTTCGCGGCGCGCTGGCCCTGCTCCACAATCAGTGTCCTTATAATCATCTCAAACACCGCATCGCCTATGTATGCCAGCGTGAGCGGCGAGTAGGTCCTGATGTCCACCTCCCCGCCGCCAAATTCGCTGTGAATCTGCGAAAGCAGGCTGTATCCCGCTGTCCCTATGCTTTCTTCCATTTGACTCCCTCGCGCGTATCCTCCAGGACGATTCCTTTCTCTAACAGCTCGTTTCTGATCGCGTCAGCCTTTGCAAAGTCTTTCTCCTTCTTTGCCGCCCTGCGCTCCTCAATCTTTGCAAGCACATAGCCCTCGAGCTCTGCGTCCACGCCGTTTTCCGCTTCCCTTGCGGCATATGCCGTTGTCAGGTTCAGTGACAGGACTTTATCAAAACTCTCTGCCAGCGCATATTTCGTCGCATCTGACATATCGTCCTTGAGCATATCGTACAATACCGTGATCGCCATAGACGAGTTCAGGTCATCGCACAGCGCAGCCTCAAACCTTGCCCTGTATTCGTCAAATTTCGCCTGTTCGACTGCCCCGTTTTTGTCCAGCGTGCCAATCTTTTTTACCAGTTTGTCATACGCGGCGCTCATGTTGTCAAGCACCTCGAAAGAGAATTCCAGCGGCTTGCGGTAGTGTGACTGCAGGCAGAAAAGGCGGTATATAATCGGATCATATCCCTCCGACTCGAGCAGGGACACGGTCAAAAAGCCGCCTTTTGATTTGCTCATCTTGCCGGATTTGTCATTTAAGTGGTGCACATGAAACCAGTAGTTGCACCACTTATGTCCCAGATACGCCTCGCTCTGCGCAATCTCGTTCGTGTGGTGCGGGAAGATATTGTCCACGCCGCCGCAGTGGATATCCATGTACTCGCCCAGATGCTTCATGCTGATGCACGAGCACTCAATATGCCAGCCCGGATAGCCCACGCCCCACGGACTGTCCCACTTTAACTCCTGGTCGTCGAATTTGGACTTGGTAAACCACAGCACGAAATCGCTCTTGTTGCGCTTGTTCGCGTCCTCATCCACGTCGTCGCGCACGCCGACCAACAGCTCCTTCTCGCTCTGGCTGGAAAACACATAGTACTCGTCAAGCTTCGAGGTGTCAAAGTAAATATTTCCGCCGCTCTCATACGCGTAATCCTTCTCGAGCAGGACTTCAATCATATGGATAAATTCACCGATACAGTTTGTCGCAGGCTCCACCACATCGGGTGTCTTGATATTTAATTTGGCACAGTCATCGAAAAAAGCGTCGGTGTAAAACTTCGCAATCTCCATCACCGTCTTGTGCTCCCGCTTCGCACCCTTGAGCATCTTATCCTCGCCTGTGTCCGCATCGCTGGTAAGATGCCCCACGTCTGTGATGTTCATGACGCGCCTGACATCATAGCCCACATAGCGGAGTGTCTTTTCGAGCAGATCCTCCATAATATAACTGCGCAGATTGCCGATATGCGCATAGTGGTACACTGTCGGCCCGCAGGTGTACATCGCCACTTTTCCGTCCTCGTTGGGAACAAAGGGCTCCACCTTCCTCGTCAGTGTATTGTAAAAGGACACTTTATTTTCCATTTTTTCATAACCTCCTGCTCTATGTAACTTATTCTGTATCAGTATTGACTTCTTTAGTCAGTTGCCTGATCTGCCGCTCCAGCTCCAATATCCGGTTGGTCATCTCGCTGTTGGCGTACTGCAGGTTCCTGATATCCTCATTGACAGGGTCTGGCAAATCGACCTGGTTTAACTCCTCGCGCACCAGCTTCTGGTTGTTGCGCCGCACCACCCGCCCGGGCACGCCGACCACGGTGCAGTTTGGCGGAACCTCCTCGATCACGACGCTCCCCGCCCCAATCTTGGAGTTCTCCCCGACCTTAAAAGAGCCGATGATCTTAGCCCCCGCGCTGATCATCACATTGTCGCCGATCGTCGGATGGCGCTTGCCGTGCTCCTTGCCCGTGCCGCCGAGCGTCACGCCCTGATACAGCGTGACGTTGTTGCCGACCACCGCCGTCTCACCGATGATCACGCCGTTTCCGTGATCAATAAAGAAATTCTCCCCAATCTCCGCACCGGGATGGATCTCGATCCCCGTCTTTCTCACCGCGCGCTGGGAAATCCATCTGGCAAGGAAATAATGTCCGCTTTTGTACAGCTTATGTGCCACCCTGTAGTGCATCATCACCTTAAAGCTCGGGTAGAGAAAAACTTCCATGCTGGAATGAATCGCCGGATCGCGCTCCCGTATGACCCTTATCTCGTTTTTAATATTCTTAATCAATCCCATCTTGTGCCTCCACTGAGACTGTTGTGCTTATTTTAAATTATGTCATGACTGCGGTTTCGCTTACTTCTTTCATCGCTGTCAGCAAATTTTCTTCTTCGTCAATCTTAATTCATAAAAAGATTTACTATTTTCATCTTGCCCGACATTCATTCAGCCTGTTTATAAAAAAGTTTGTATTCCCCGTCATTTTCGCAATTCATACAAATGATTACATTTTCCATTGTTCTTGTGATTCATGCAGCTTATTCATACAAATGATTATTTCTCCGCCATTTTCGCAATTCATACAATCTATTCATGAAAATAACTGCAATTTCCATCTTGCCCTACACTCCCGCCGATTCAAGAACTATCGTTCGATATTCACCGCCGTGTTAAGCGCCACCTCCATCATCTGCGTGAAGGAATTCTGACGCTCCTCGGCTGTCGTCGCCTCGCCTGTCACCAGACTGTCCGAAACCGTGAACATCGCAAGCGCATTTTTCCCGCATCGCGCCGCGTTCATGTACAGCGCCGCCGCCTCCATCTCCACGCAGAGCACGCCCATCTTCTGCCAGCCCTCGTTGGCCGTATCGCTGTCATTGTAAAACACATCGGACGACAGGATATTTCCCACATGATAGCGGACGCCTGCCTGCTCGGCCTGCGCGACCGCCTCCTTTAACAACGCGTAGCTTGCAATCGGGGCAAACGTGCCGCCAAGCCCGTACTGGCTGGCATAGTTGGAGTTCGTGCAGGCGCCCATGCCAAACACGATGTCGCGGATCTTCACATGCTCCTGCATCGCGCCCGTCGAACCGATCCGCATGATATTCTCCACATCAAAAAAGTGAAACAGCTCATACGAGTAAATCCCGATCGTCGGCATTCCCATACCGCTCGCCATCACGCTGATCTTCGTCCCCTGATAGGTTCCCGTGTAACCCTGTATGCCTCTGATATTGTTGACCAATACCGCATTTTCCAGAAAATTTTCAGCGATAAACTTCGAGCGGAGCGGATCGCCGGGCATCAGCACGGTCTTTCCAAAAGCGTCTTTATCTGCATTGATATGTGGTGTTGTGACAAGTGCCATACTGCATTCCTCCTTATTTAATATATGTTTTCCAGTCCTGCATCTTGGGTTTATCCATGCCGGAAATGCAGGATTGCCTTTTTAATAGATATTGTCTTGTCCTGCATTTCCGTTTTGTCCATACCAGAAATGTCATTACTGCCTTTTCAATAGATGTTGTCCAGCCATGCCGGACCCGCCAGATTTATACTATCAAATTTCGCATTCTGTTTCAACTTCATATAGGCAAAAATAAAAGCTGTAAAATCACCGATCGTAGTCGTAACCTCCGGACGCATCGAGGAATCCTTCTCCTTTTCGGAAACCGGGTCTTCCACGCGTTCCATACGGCTTCCTTCCTCATTGATATACCAGATAAAAAGCCCGTCATTCTCCGCAATCACCGGGTCCCTTAAACGGACAGCAAGCGTGATCCTACCATTTCCAGTAATATTCTTCAGCATACCGGGCAGATTTACAATCCTTGCCATAACAGACGGCCGTGTCCCCTTCTCTGTCAGGAAATAGCACGCTTTGTCAAAGGCCTGGTCAAACACCACCTCCCTGATGTCGTCCACATCAGCACCTGTGCATGCAAAATATCCCTTCCGCACCCCATGCTCCATAATCTGAAACAGATTTCCGCCAGTTTCCGCCAGCTTTGCCTGCACCTGCTCATAGTACGACGCATTCCGTATCAGGAAAAACCCATACTGCCTGCAAAGCCTCGCGTTGACAAAGTGTGCAAGGGAAAGCAGCTCATCCCCAGCAACCACCTGCAGCGTCATGCCGGGGATATCCAGGGAAACCGTCTCTCCCCTCGCTGCCCGCCTAAGCATTTCAGCACAGATTGTCCCTGTATTGAGCACATAAAGCGGCCTGTCATAGATGTATTGGAAACCAAGACGCTTTAGAAGCGCTTCACCAAACACGGTTTCATTGCGCTTTTTCGTCAGGCTGTCCGCAAGACAAAGGGGCACCTGCAGCAGGTTCTGATACGCAAGTGCACCCGATAACAGCACACCTGCAGCCGCGTCATCGCAATACGTCCCTGTCTGTGAAGACACACCAAGCAGGTTCGTCTCCACACGCTCGATGTCCGCCATGTTTGGAAGACGCCCTGCGCTGGCAGTCTGCGGGCTTTTGTGCATAGCAGCAGTGCGAGATACAAGCCGCACCGCAGGCAACTGACCGTCATTGCGCGCTGAAAAAACAACACAGTCCCTTGTGCCCTCCTTCTGAATGGTAATGTTGTATTCTTTTTCAATTTTGTCAGAAAGCTTTTTCTCTATTTCTCGATCGTTGATTATCTGATCCATCTTCCTTCCTATCCAACCGTCTTCTCTTCCTGTCAGTGCGTCAGCGCACTGCAGCCCGGACAGTTTTCACAAGAACGTGTATTTGCAATCTGTCCATCTGTATCAGCCTCTATCGTCGCCATTTCTCTCGGGCTTGTGAGCAGGCAGACCGCCTGCGCGCTGATTCCCTTTCCCTCGCCCGTAAACCCAAGTCCTTCCTCCGTCGTCGCCTTAACATTGACCTGATCTAAGCTGATTCCCAGCGCACGCGCAATGTTTCCGCGCATCTCGTCGATATAAGGACGCATCTTAGGCGCCTGCGCAATGATCGTCGCATCAATATTTTCGATAAAAAACATATTTTCTTCCAGCAGCTTACCGACCTTTTCTAGCAAAATCATGCTCGAGATTCCCTTATAGGTCGGATCCGTGTCTGGAAAATGCTTTCCGATATCGCCGAGCGCCGCCGCGCCCAACAGCGCGTCTGCTATCGCGTGCAGTAGCACATCCGCATCGGAATGTCCCAGAAGCCCCAGCTCATACGGTATCGTCACACCGCCCATGACAAGAGGTCTCCCCTCCACTAGGCGGTGTACGTCATAACCCATTCCTATTCTCATTCCATTCTCCCGGTTTCTAGGAGCTGTCACGATGCCCCCTGCATAGCAGTCGCATTTGTTTGATGACAGCTCTCTATTGCTTTGCATACCTGCTTTCTATATGCTGTCATAATTTCTCCTGCATAGCAGTCTCATTTGTTTTGACAGCTCCTTATTGTTTTGCGTACCTAATTTCTATATACTGTCACGATTTCTTCTGCATATCATACAAATTTATATTGTGACAGTCCTTTCCATAGAACATTTGTTCTCTAGTCCCCTGCGGCAGTTACCTTGCAGGAACCACCAGCCTGTCAAACCCGTCCAGCAGCTCCAGCACGATGTCAAAGAGCCTGTCGCAGTCGCCCTCCCGGACACCTTCGATATTGAGCGGCATCTGCGGGTCGTGGAGTGACATGCGCAGCAGCAGCCAGCCCTTCACCTCGTCCGTGTCAAACGTAATGCGAATCCCTTCATACGAATTGGGCACAATCTTATATCCTCTCTCTTTTGCCCGCTTCTCAAAAGTGTCCAGCGCCTCTTTTCCATAGGACTTGAAATCATCGCCCTGTATCTTAAAACGGTACTCCCGCTCCTCAAAGCCTTTTTCCAGCGTCTCAATAAAGCTTGACAGCGCTTTATTCTCCTTCGCCGCCTTCGCGAGCGCAATCAGCAGCTTCACCGCCATATAAGCCCCGTCGTCAAGGAAATAATTCTCGCTCAGCGCGCCATGCCCGGAGGTCTCGATCGCAAGCGGCGACACCACTCCCTCATTGTTCAGGCGGATCGACTCATTGATGACATTCTTGTACCCGCGCATATACCTGTGGTGCTTCATGCCGATGCCCTCGATAAAGCGCGTCAGCCTGTCGCTGGTGACGGAATCCGTCACGATCGTCCCGCCCGGATAATCCTCCGCAATAATCGCAGTCATCATCGCGATGATCGCATCCCGGTTCACCTCGTCGCCGTTTGGCAGCACCGCCGACATTCTGTCCACGTCCGTATCAAATATAATCCCCAGGTCAGCCTTGTTTTTCAGCACCGCCTGCCTGATCGCCTCCATCGCCTCTTTATTTTCAGGGTTGGGTATATGGTTTGGAAAATGCCCGTCAGGCTCCAGAAACTGGCTGCCTGTCGTGTCCGCGCCGAGCGGGTTTAAGACCTTCTCCACAAAGAAACCGCCGGCGCCGTTTCCTGTGTCCACAACGATATGCAGCCCTGTGAGCGGTTTGTCATAGTTTTTGGCATCTGTGTCCGCATTCAGACTCTTTCTTATCTTATCCTGTAAAAATCCACAATATACAGAGATGGAGTCAACTTTTTCCACACCGGACAGATCAGCGTCCACCACTGTGAGTCCTGATGCCGTCTCGAGTACTTTGGTGATATCGTCATGTTCAAGCCCGCCGTCCCGGTCAAAGAACTTGTAACCGTTCCTGTTAAAGGGAAGGTGGCTCGCCGTAATCATGATCGCCCCGTCAAACGCAAACTCCTCAAACACTGTCGTCATGAACATCGACGGCGTCGATACCAGACCGCAGTCATAGACCTTTGCCCCCGCTGCCACAATTCCCTTCGCCGCCGCCGCAAACAGACTGTCCGCAGTAATTCTAGAATCGTGTCCAATTCCAATCCGCAGCTCGTCCGTCTTCTTTCCCTTCTTGTCCGCAAGCCATCTGACAAAGCCGCCGCCAATCAGGTTTCCCGCATCTTCGGTGAGATTTACATGCTCCCCCGCAATCCCCTCGCACGCGATACCGCGAATATCGCTTCCGTTTTGAAGTTTCATAATATCAGCCATCTCGTATTCCTCCGTGAAAATATTTTCGTTTTTTATCATGCTACATATTTATCATCATAGCATAAGTTTCCTGAAAAAGGAATATCCATTCGCGCGCTTTGATCGTGTAAATTTACATCTGGTGAACATTTCTGCGAATGAATTTGCGCTTTTTAGGAAATCCTATTACATTAATTGACTATTTTGAGGAAAACCGGTTTATTATGAAAGAAAAAATCGTCCGCCCATTTGACTATTATGCATTGCTGTTTTTCACAACCGCCTTTGCCGGTTGGCTGTGGGAAGTCCTGCTCTATCTGGTGACTGCACACGCTTTCGTAAACCGAGGCGTATACCGGGGACCCTATCTGCCAGTCTACGGCGTTGGCTGCCTGCTTTTGATGCTCCTCCTCCACAAGCTACGCAGGCGCCCTTTGACTGTCTTTGTGCTCTCCTGCATTCTCTGTACGGCATTGGAATATTTCACCGGTGTGTGGCTTTTGTGGAAGTGGGGCGTCCGCTGGTGGGATTACAGCGGGCATCTGTGCAGCTTGGGCGGACACATCTGCCTGACCAGCGCTGCCGCCTTTGGCCTTGGCGGTATGCTGCTCATCTGTGTCTTTTTGCCCATTTTCAACAGATGCTACCACCGTATGACAATCGCTGTGCGCATGACACTGTGCATTCTATTCACACTGGTCTTTATCGCCGATGCAGCCTACTCTGCCATGCAGCCCAACACTGGAGAATATATTAGCACATATGTTCCTTGCATTTTTACCATAAAACGCTTACTATAAAGACAGTGCGGCAAAAAATAATGCGCAAACCTGACAGAAAGACGGTTCCATACATGAAACATATACATCACAAAATCCGTAACCTGAACATCGACACAATGACAAAAATATTCTGCCAGATATCACATTATATTATTTCGAGACCGGAAATAGAAACGAACGATATGAATGAATTGAACTGACTGAAAGGAATTGAACCTATTATGGAAAACATGGAAATCGAAAAGAAATATACCATCAAAAAACTGCCCGAAAACCTTGAAACCTATCCCTGCAAAATCATTGAGCAGGCCTACCTCAACACCGCGCCTGTCGTGCGTGTCCGCAGGTCTGACAACACCTATTATCTGACCTACAAGGGAAGCGGCCTGATGGCGCGGGAGGAGTACAACCTTCCACTCGACGAAGCCTCCTACCATCATCTGCTTGAAAAAGCGGACGGGAATGTCATATCCAAGAAAAGATATGTCATTCCCATCAAAAACCCACAGTTTGATGACAACTACACGCCCCAATCCACGCCAGATCTCTGTATCGAACTTGACATCTTTGCCCCGCCTTTTGCGCCCCTGATCATGGCGGAAGTCGAGTTTCCGGAAATCGAGATGGCAAACGCCTTTATCCCGCCCGAATGGTTCGACAGAGAGGTCACCGGCAACCCCGAATACCATAACTCGGTCATGAGCCGGAAGCAGTTTGACTAATCATCATACCCATCACGCCGCATTTTCACAAACCCAACGGCTGCCACGACAATCATAGCAACAATGACCACGCAGATCAAGCCTGTGAGCAGTCCAATGCTCAGTCCTGCCTCTTCCCCGCCAAAATCCGTGTCCTCTGCAGGCAGGACTACCAGCTCCATACCATTTTCTCCCGTTGAAAGTACGATGCGCTCCTGCTCATTTCCTACATCAGGTACAATCGCGTAAGCTGTATCGCTGCCTGGTCCATTAGAAATTACACCAGAGACTGCGTCCGCAGAGCTTTCCCCCATAACCTGCACATCAGAAACCAACGTGGCTGGCGCTGATGCCGACGGAAGGACTGCTGTTGCTGCTTTCGTTGTTGCCTGTGCCTGCGCAATTGTCTGATCCGTTCCCTGCGGAAGCACCACAACCGGCACATTATTTGCGGCTGTATTCTGCCCGTTTCCATTTGGGCTGGCAGCACTGCTTCCCGTATTGCTGGCAGCTGTCGTATCCGGAGCCGGTTTACTTTCATTTGAATTGTTTGAACTGCCCGCACTGCTTCCCACATTATCAGCAGCTGTATTCGAAGAAGAAGTGCTCTCCGAACTACCTGTGGACGCATTCTGGGAAGGCGCGTTACTCTCCTGCGTCCCTGACGATGGCTTGTCCTGTGTAGGCGGTGCGTCTTCTTGGTTTGGTTTATCCTGTGCGGGCGGTACGCTCTCCTGGCTTGACTTATCCTGTGCAAAAACAACGTCGAGGATATTTCCCACGCCAATAAGGTCTTCGTATCTGATTGTAAGCCGCATTGACTTGCTGTCAGACACTGTACGCGATTCGCCATTAAGGTAAATCCCGTTGATCACATATCCGTCCTTTGCGCTGATCTCAACTGTCTGCGTCTTTCCTTTCTCTGACAGCTCGCAGATTCTGGCATTTTCAGCGCCCTGCAGCCTCACTTCGCCGCCGCCATTATTCATAACCAAAAGTTTCTGCCCCGTTGTTGCCGTCTGCTCATCTCCGTCTAGTGCGACAACCGCAAATGGACTGAATGCATAGCAGGTCACTATTAGGCCCTTATCGGTCACAATGCAGTCAAGTTCCTCCACACCTGTGATCTGATTATTCGTTTTGATAAAATGATATGCTTTGTACGTCACACCCTTCTTGACATCGTCGGCACAAAAGCCCTCTGGAAAGCCAATGTGCAGCCTGACGCTCTGTCCAGTTTTCACAATGTTCTGGTTGCAGGTCATCAGCCGGATATTGTAAGTAGCACTCTGTCGCACTGTACATCCTTCCGGCAGCTTACCTTCCACTAGGTCCAGCATCTGTTCGCTCTGCCCTGCATCTGGCGTCTCCACTTTTATCTCCGGCTTCGATGCCGTCAGTACGATGTTGGTCACATCCTTCAAGCGCTCATTCTTATCATTAACCCAGTCCCCGCAGAAAATATCATCTGGCTCGAGCAGCTGCGGCTTTGCGCCCAGATTCCAAAGAATCCCCTGTGAGCGGTACGTGCATACGGAAATCAATCTCTTCGCGTCAAAACTAAAACTATCCGGCGCCTTCAGGCTCTCTTCTCCCTGCAGTCCTGTGATCTGGAATGAATATCCAGTATAATTATCTGCGAGCTGATCGCTTGGCGTAAAGTCAAACTCCACTGTGCGGTCATTGTCCCACTTAAAATTCTCAACCTTGCTGTACTGCTCTGCACTCCAGCCATCCCGTATCTCAATCTTATACCCAACGCTCTGACCGTCTATCGGCACAAGCGTTTCATTGAATACCGCCGTCACATGATATTTTTTCCCACAGGACAAATACCCTGTAGTACTCGGAGTGATCTTAACCGCGTAAGGTGACGGCACATAGTTTCCATGCGGATTTTCCAATTTTCCTGTTGACACGATAAAATCCGCTTCTGTTCCATGAAAAGTCCAGTTCCATTTCAACTCCTCCGCCGTCAGCACTTCGTCCCCGTACAGCGGACCAGCAGGCGGCTTCTTCGTGATGGCAAATTCAATATACTTGCTGTTTGCATTGGAAAAAATAAGCGCATCTTCCAACTCGGGTATCGCAAGTGGCCTTGGGTCAGCATAGCCCCAGTCTCCGACTATATACTCGCCACTCCCGGGCATATACTGGTAATGACGCTCAATCATGTACACCCCTTCGTTGTCAACAGCTGCCTGGTATCCCATGCCCTTGTAGCTGACCTTAAAGATACCAACCTCCCCCTCATCGTCAGTACCGTCTCTGTACGCCACCAGGAACCCTTCTTTGTCAAAAAGTGTCTTATACCCGTCCTGATCTGTATTTCCTGTATCCGGGTCCAACTCCTTGTCCCCCTCGTCAGCGCCTGCAAGCTGCGGATAGGTAAAACGGACGCCGCAATCCGACATAGCGCCGTTTGGCGTATGTGCCGTGTTCATCGCCGACTGATCCGCCAGCAGATACTTGCCTTCGTCAACAGCCCCCCTCATACCGTCCCCGGCCGTGGCATCCAGACCATACCATTTTCCGTCAATCTGCACATAATTCCACATATGAAGGTTATTGCTGCCGTCCGGTGCGCGATAGCTGCCCTGTACCAGCACACTGTTAATTCCCATATCGTCAAGCACTGTCTTGACCGCCCTGGCATAGCCTTCGCACAGGCTCTGGCCCTTGACAAGCGCGCCATAGGACGTTCTTATATGTCCTTTATTGTCCGGTTCACAGTCTGTCTCAAGCCTGTACTCTGTATGGTCGATAATCGCATCGTACACATATGCTACCTGCTCACGGACTGACGAAGAATGCGCCCTCGCCCCCTGGACAATCCCGTTTACCCTGTCCTGCTGATCCTGGATGGCACGCTCTACCTGCTCTTGGCTGGTAAATCCCTCCACATAATAGGTATCACTTCTGCCAATTCCCATAGACAGCTGGTACACGGCCGCTTCATTCTGAGTCTCACTTACCGTTTCTTCCTCAGACGGCGCACTGCTTTGGGATACTGTGATTGACAGCATTGAGAAATCCACATAAAAAATATCTGGATAATCCGCGTAAAATGCATCCCTTGCCGCCCCAAACTGATTCAGAAGCCCGTTCTGGTTTCCATCATATTCCGCAAGCTGCGCACTTGTGACATGACCATTTTCAATCAGGTCATACGCCTCGCTTCCCGTCTGAAAAATGCCCTGTACATACATCTCATACATGGCATCATAAAATCCTTTCGCGACATTGCTCAGCTGATTGTAGTAGTACCTCTGGCCGCCCGCGCTGGCCGCATTGACGCTGCTGTTCATTCCAAACATACCATATGACAACGTGAGCAGCAGAGCAAGCATGACAGCCAAAATTCTTGTTCGTCTCATCATTCCATTCCCCTTTACAGATATAATTGATCGAATTTTGCAACATCGTATCAATTTTGCTGTCCATTGTCAAGAAATGGAAATAGATTTAACATTTCGTAATAATTGTGCTATTATTTGTCATAAAAATGCAAAAAAGTAGACAAATCTAAATTTTCCCTTCTAGAGCGAACAGTACATTTAATGTCTCCTGATATAGTGGATTTTGGTTCATATTATAGCC
>CAJUQZ010000009.1:0-235 GCA_910588755.1 uncultured Lachnospiraceae bacterium
AATATTATTATCTTCAATATCATCTGCTGTTACATTATAGATAAACCTAAGAAAATACTCCATCCTGTCTTTGAACTCATCTCTATAAACCAACAGCACTGGTGTCTCCAATGCCAGACAAGGTAATGCGCAATGCAATCTCGATGTTATTACACACTTTGCACCCTGATACTTTTTTAGAAGACCTTCCACTTTACGCATTCTTTCTTCATAATCTGTATCCTCAGTATATTGC
>CAJUQZ010000009.1:292-38208 GCA_910588755.1 uncultured Lachnospiraceae bacterium
GATCTACAAGATAAATAACATCTTTTTTTTCTATATTCGCATACCGTTCGAGTGTCAATGTAAGACAACCTGATATATATGATTCTATACCTTTCTCCATACACAATTCATATGTTGACTGATCACGCGCGCCTATTGGTGCATACTTTTTAAGGTACTCTCCTCCCAACCCATCCAAAAACCTTGTCCCAATATCATAATAATCTTCCTTTGATATATGCATTGCAATAAATAACGGATGAATATACGGTGAAGGTGGCCAGTTAAATTTGGTATACATATACCATGCATTCATTATAACTGCCACTTTCCAATTATCATTATCACCGCAAAACGCATCCAATCTCTCCCTATCTATATAATAATCAACATGAGGCAAAAACCTTAATGCCGCATACGATTGAATATCATCACCTATATTATCTGTATTCTGTACAATCATCAATCCAAATTTCATCATTCACCTCATTCTCTCTTTACTCCCATTTCCTTTGCAATCTCAAGCTGGCCTTCCAGCCAATCTTTTGCCTTATGCAATTCATCGCACCAATTTTTTAATTTGAGATACTCATCTTCAAGCCAGTCTTTTCCGTCCTGCAATTCATCACACCATTCTTTTAATTCTTTATATTCATTTCTTAGCTTTTCATTATTTTCAAACAGATTCTGATTTATCTCCTCTATTTTTGCTATTAATGCATCATCCTGTGTTATATCTTTTCTAATAATATGCAATCGACTTGTATAAAACAGATAAAAATCCTCTTTCTTATCCGACATATAATCATCAACAGCCCTCTTGCATCCAGACCATACATAATAATCATCTATTATAATTACCCCACCTGCTACAAGATGAGGAACAACTCTTTCTAGACATACATAAACAGAATTATACCAGTCACAATCTATATGAGCCAAAGCTATATCTTCGTCTATATTTACTGTTTCTACAAATAATCCTTTTATTAACTCTATATTTCGTTCTGAAAGTTCCTTGATCCCCAGTAATTGTTTAAAATTTTCCTCAACAATCTTTTCCAAATTTTCCTGGTATCCATAATAAACATCGCCATCAATGCCTTTAGAACCCCTCCCCCGTATCTCTTCGTATCTTTGCTGCACATCAGCTCCATCCTTTTCGGTTGGTTCCGGTATCATGCCAAAAACATCAAATACTCTTAGCTTCTTCTGAATAATCTTCTCACTTGCTATACATATTGCGGAGCCTCCCAATGCACACCCCATCTCAACAAAGCACCCTGACAATTTATTACACCTTTGAACCTCAAATAGTAAATCTTCCAAAGCTTCATCTTCAAGATATGTCAGTCTACTCTCTTTTACTTTTCTAATAATCTCACGCATATAATATATTCCTGTTCTCTCTTACAAAATTATTAATTTGTAACATAAGCTTAATCTGCATGACGAATATTTGGAAGTTCATTATACCCCCCCCCCTGTATTTTGCCATAATGAAAGATTACATTACTTCCAATGGACTTTTCACCAAATGTGATTTCCAACCCCACCTCTTGCATTACTTTATTTAACTGTGTCATTGACATATGGTTTTTCCACCCTATTTTTCTACGTTCTCGAATATCACTCACATATTCTAATGGACAATACGATAAGACAAGCTCTTTTTTTGTATGTTCACTTATTTTTTCCACAAACCACTCTACGTCTTCAATATACTCTAAACACCCTGATACAAAAATTGTATCTACCCGATATGCTGGAAATTCTTTTTTATTAAAATCGCAAACAACCGTACTCTTATCTCGTTCTGTGTAGTCTACTCCAATATAATCTATGTCAGAGCGAATAAAATTCTTTAATTTTTGTGTTCCACATCCCAAATCCATAACACTTACTGAATCTTTAGAAATCAACCCCGCCATATGGAATACCCTAACAGTAAATGTATCAGCAAAATACTCAACATTTTCCCATTGATTATATGCATATTCATTAGCACCCGCAAAGTCCTTTCCTTCGATAAACCCCATTGCAAGCAATTGTTTTGCATATTCAACATAATTTGACAAATCAGTAATAAAAATGTATACCTTTTCTTTTTCTTCAAAAAGCTTTATCGATGAAAAAACCCTTATTCCCTCAAAATCATTTTGTCCATTTCCATTAGTTATAATATAATTAATTTCATATGGAAAATTTTTAACCACCGCCCGCATATCTTCGTTCAAAAGTCCAAAAAGTATATGTTTCATATTTATTTCCTCTATAAGCAATTTATATTATAATTTTTCCATTGCCATAAAACAATACATAATCAGCTATATCTTCATTTTGCCATTTTACGGTATATAAGCTTCCCCGCTACACGTACTGGTATTTTTATTACAGGCACCTTCAACAAGGTATCATACAAAATATACATAAGCGCCATCATACCATGATTTCTCAACCCCTTTTCCCACTCCAAATACATTGTATAATAATCCGTTGCCATATGCGGCATCATCCGAAACGCATCAGATAACTGCCTACGTTTTTGTTCTCTAGTTTTATCATTACAAAGCATCTGCAGTTCTTTGTCAAGCTGTTTCACCATAAATTCGATTGAGAAACCACTTTCAATCTTTTTCCTTGCCGCATTTCCCAACTTTTCTGCATAGTCTGTATCACCTAGTATGTGTACTATTTTATCCACATACTCATCTACCTCCTCCCTTGGAAAATTACGGTTATCTATGTCTGTTGCCGCCTGCCGCATTGGAATCAGGGCTCCTACATCATCCCCGATCAGATCCCTCTGTCCTCCTACATCACTGCTTATCACTGGCACCCCCATAGAACAGGCCTCATATGCTGTAAGCGCAAGTCCTTCATTAATAGAGCAAATCAAAACGATATCTGCATCCCGATAACATGCTCTCATATTATCGCTTGCTCCGTTGCAGTATATGTGTTTTTGCAGTCTCTTTTTTCGTATAGCCTGCTGCAATTCAGAAAGCTGCGGGCCATCCCCCACAACCACAAAGGCCGCATCGGGAATTGTCCTTATCACCCCCAGCGCTATATCAATAACCATAAATGGTCTTTTCTGTTCGCTGATCCTGCACGGAAACAAAACAATCGGTCTCTCACTGGCTATATTCAGTCTTGCATGCAAATATCCTGCATTCTCTTTCTTTTGATCAAAATACTGGTGATCAACCCCTATATACATGCAATCCACAGCCTTCGGATCGCATCCAAACTCATCAATAAGTACCTTTCTGGTTGAACTATTGCATACATATGTTTTCTCCGTAACCCCATGCATGGCTGCTGAAGTCCTGGCATATCCGCCATTTCTCCAGTACCATTCCTCAAGATGCAGATAATCCACAATCACCAGCTTCGGAAAGTGCGCCCTAATCCACGGCAACATGTAGTATCCTGCATATGAGTTGGTCAGTACTAATATATCTATCTGACGACTTTGGATAAAATAAGATACATATTCCATAAAATGTACCGGGTTCAAAAATTCTGCCATACAGTAAACTTCATCTGTACATTGTTCAAAACGCTTTCGCCACACATGATCTGTGTGCATTGTTGTAAGTACATAATTCTTATAATCCAATTTATTCAGACCTGCAATTGCATCGAGATTAAACTTGTCAGCCCCTCCCATAACCATCTGCGGCACCAGCCACAAAACACGTCTTTCGCTTTCTTTTTGGTCGCTTAACTCCTTCCATTCAACATATTTCGTACGATAGAAAGAATAGTCCTCGTATTTGTCTATAAATTTCTTGGTATCAACTACTCTAGCAACTACGCCGTCCTCCTGATGCCATACCATTTCGAGGGGAACATGTATTGCTTTGTTTACACCAGCTTTTTCATATACTTCTCTCCGAATCATTGCTGCATTGGGTAAACCGCTTTCTCTCTCAATTAGCACTTTATGATTCGTAATCTGTTCATTGTCCTTTATTTGAACACTGTCTGTATATGCCAATGCAATCTCTACATTATAATATAATGCCCAATATAAATACTCCAGATATTGTGGCGCAATAAGTCTTCCCGTAGTTAAAAGCACGACCAACCCAGTATTCGAATATGTCATACATGCATGACGATCAAATTTTCGGCCAGGCAAATTAATGATCTCTATCCGACCTTCTCCTTTAGTATGCTTCTCCAGCAATTCACTATCTGCCTGTTCTTTGCTATAATTAATTATTTTCCATTCGAACCACGGAAATGTCTGATTCATCACTGAATTAAAGAATTTTCCGAAAGATGCTTCGCTTCTATAATAAGGTGTTACAATTGTGACCAGTGCCTTGTTGATATCAGATCTATAAAAACGTGTTCTTTTCTCACCTGGCATTTTATTGTCCTTTCATATTCAATGCATAGTAGATTGGTAAATATATACCCTTATCTATACACCACAAAGACAGTTTATATTTGATATTTAGACTTTTCACGTACTCATTTTTATGATATCTGGACCATTTCTGTCTGATATAGTCTTTAATATCACTAAGAATCTTACTTTTGTAATCCTGCTTTATAATTCTTGCAGAAACCATCAGATAGGCATGAAATATTATCATATATTCCAATTCATTCCTATACTCCTCCAGCAATCCCCTATCTGTAAAAAAGCTTAACAGATTGTCCATTACCGTGATAATATCTTTATATTTGTCTATATTTTCACTGCGCATAATCGAGCCTGCATTGTGAAAATAGCGATAATACGAAGATCGTATATATTTTATCCTTTCTGCATAGCATAAAAGCTTTGGAATCGTCATTAAATCCTCAAAATATAATCTGTCTGGAAAATCGATCTGGACCTTTTGATAAAACTCTCTCAAAATTATCCTGTTTCCTGCTGAATGTATGCTCCCCAATATATCTTTATGTTCCTTTGGAGAAAAAAGCTTTCCATCACTTCTTTCATCATATGTATGCGCATGTAATATTAATTTTCCATTTGCACCAACTTCATCCATATCAAATACAACTATCTCTGGCTCTTCAACCTGTACTTTTTTATACAAAGATGCAATAGCTTTTTCTCCCATTGCATCATCAGCATCTATGAACCAGATATATCTTCCAACAGCATGTCTGACGCCTGTATTCCTTGCACCACCCAGGCCTTTGTTTGTCTGCGTAATCAATTTTATCCGCTCTCCATGCTCCGCTATATATTTTCTAACTATCTTTGCCCCTAAATCTTTGGATCCATCATCTACTATTATTATTTCCAACTTTTCAAACATTGGCTGAGCTACAATAGAATCCAGACATCTTGCTATATATTGTTCTTGATTGTACATTGGTATAATAATACTGAAATATATCTCATTCACTATCACTTACTCCCTGATGTTTGTCCAAAGTAGTTTTTCATATTTCTGTTTCGTCATTGCTGCCACTTTATCCCACACATAATAACTGTTGACTGTCCAAACAGCATTAACCGACATGGACTCCCATTGATTCCTTTGTTCCAAAACCTTTAAAACAGCATCTGCTATAGCATCTGGACAGCATTCAGTGCACCATCCACAGTTTTCTTTTTTCACAACTTCATAAAAACCAGAACCAGGCGTTACCAACACTGGAATTCCCGCTTGCATAGCCTCTAATATCCCTATAGGCAGACCTTCAAAGCGAGATGTTAATATATACACATCGCTTTTAAGCAATACCCTTTGCTTATCATCTCCATATACCGGTGCATGCAATAATACATGACTTTCCAATCCATACTTTCTTATCTTCTTTTGAAGATAATTTTTCCCACCTTCAAAATCAGTACCGTAAAGATTGATATGGACATTATTTTCAATCAGCTTATTTTTAATCAACTGGCATGCTTCAACCAATACATCCAGACCTTTTTGATTTACGCTTAGCCTGCCTATAAAAACAAATTCAACAGAATTATGATCATAATACCTTTTTGTCCCCATATGACTAGCTATTATTCCATTTGGTATAACAAGCGTCTTCGTCTCAAATGCTTTTGAAGCTTCCTTTTCACAATCAGAAAGGTATTGCACTGCCAATGCCTGTCTGATAAAATTGTCTACCCAGAATTTATTTATTATTTTCTTAATATGCTTTTTCTGCTTTTGTGCTCCCGTTGTAAGTGAACAATGCGGAATAACAATGTATGGTACTTTTGACCTATGCAGATAATTTGCTAGTAAATAATATTCAAAATAATAAACCTCGTGGAATACCACTATATCTATTATCCTTAATTTTTTTCTCAGCTCTTTTTGCGTTTTTATTTGATAATATTTTTCCTGACTACAGTTAAATTTTATTTTACGAAAGCTGAAAATATAGACATTTGCTACTCGAGACATATATTTTAAATATTGCGGCACAACACTGCGAACGCCGCCTGTAATATTATCTGAATATGCACAAACATACACAATATTCATTCTGCTATTCTGCATGTCCTAAACCTTTCCCCGACTGCGATTCATTATCATCTTCGCTGGCTTTACTCACACTGTCTTCAATATTTTTACATCTTATTGCCAGCTCTGCTGCCATAACCTCCACCTTATTCTCTAACCATGAAATCTGTATTGATAATGAGAATAATTTCTCTATTAATATCGCTATTATAATCATAAAAACAAAATTTGATGGTGCCATTATTCCAAACAATTCCGCCATCATATAGGATACTTTTGGAAATACTCCCAACACCGCAAGAACAATAGCAAAACATACCCAAAACAGTGCATCCTCCTGTTTTACCCCATTCTTCCTTATCTTTCGAAGTATCCATATCGCTGTAATCACTGATGCAACCAACAACAATGTTCTCAGTGTTGTACTCATAATTATTACTCCTTTGCACTGCTTTTTCAAAAATATATAATGCTGTATTCTTTATATGCATTTATTCTATGCCATTCTAACATTATTACCACAAATCTGCAAGCCATTACAGCACCTATCCATTTTGCCCCAAATACCTTATTATTTTTATGCAATAATCCCTCGAACAAATTATTACCCGAAGCATTGAAATTATCATTTTGATATAATGATGCCCTGCAATATATGTCAATGCATTTTCAAAATGCATTGATGCCCTGGCATATTTTTTGGCTCTTTGCTCTGAATATTTTCGCTCATATATTTCCTCATAACTTTGATAATTATATTTATGTGTATAGTATTTGTCCTGCAAATATTGCATCATCAGATACTGTTTATATAAATTATTTCTTGATACACTTCCTGTTGAAAGCCTGTAGTCCAACAAAATATCTCCAACTGTTCCAAGTTTATATTCTCCCTTAATCGCACGAATCAAAAAGTCATAATCCTCGCATCCTTGAATATCTGCATATCCTCCAAGCGTTATATATACCTCTTTCCTCATAAGCCATGTCGGATGCGGCATACAATTATTTACTTTCATTTTCCTGCATATATCATTATGTTCTAAGGGAAGCTTATCCATGCGGTATAGCAAATGTCCATTATGATCAATTACTCTTACACATCCTGCTACTATATCCAATTTCTCACTTGTAATTTTGTACATCTGCTTTTCCAAACGATCTTTTCTGGCTATATCATCAGCATCCATAATCGCGACATATTCTGTTTCTGCAAGCCTGATACCTCTATCTTTGGTTCTCGGACATCCTTTATTTTCTTCGTTAATATAAAATGATATCCTGCTATCATTTTGGGCATAGTCAATTATCACATTTTTCAATTTCGCATTTTCTAAATCATCCAAAATAATGATAAACCGAAACGCCCTCCATGTCTGATTCAATATAGATTCTATTGCCATTCTAAGATGATGTTCTTCCTCCCTGTATACAGGCATAACAACCGTCACCACGAATTGATCCTTACTTTTCACCATTTTTCTATACCCTGTTTTATTCTATGTTGCATTTTATAACCAGTATATATATACATAAAGAATTAATATCTTTTTATTTCACTCTTTCTATCTATAATTCATTATCTAAAATTCACTATCCAAATTTTATGTATTAAATTTTATTTTCACTTAAATTCACATTTCTGATCCAATGAATCATTTCATTGATAATTCACAACGTGTTTTTAAGCTGTATTGAGTATATCATAACCCCCCTGGCCTGTCAAGGAACGGAAAACTCCTTCTTCGTTTCCTGGAGCGTGAGCTGGTAGAAATAATTTTTCAAACACGCTCTATATCAGCCTCTTTAATCTCAATTCATAACAGGGCTTTGTGACATATTCCAGATAGACCGGGCGGCCTGTGTATTCCAGATATGCCTTATACCGCTCGATAATGTTTGGCGCCTGGATACGTTCCAGAACCTTTTCTCTGGAGACAAACACAGATTCCGAATTCTCATCGGACGGTCTTGGCGTCCCGTCCTTTGCCTTACATATAAAGTCAAGCATGACTTTGGTCGGCACCTCTTTTACCCCGTTATATCCGGGGTACTTTCCAGTATTGGAGGAGATGCAGAATACCTCCCCGACTTCAACCTCAATGCCGGTCTCCTCCATAATCTCTCTCTTTACCGCATCGATGACATTTTCCCCGACTTCCACCTGTCCTCCAGGAAATACCCAGCCTGCATTGTACGTTTTTACCATCAAAATTTCATCGTTATCGTTTACGACAACGCCCGCACCCGCGACGATATGCGTCGGCATCACCCATTCTGTACGTTCCATATAATATCTCCCCTTTTTATATCAAAAACAAAATTATCTATCCCTTCTACACACAGGATAGACGGTGTCTGTAAGGATATTAACCCTGCTCCAGCGGAATCCGCTTTTAGCGCAGGTGTTTTTTATGTTTATTATACCATAAAGGGCTAGGTAATTCAACTGATGCAGTTTTGATGCATCTTCGATACAATTCTGATGCACGCCTCCTGTAAAATACCAAGTAATCCTTGCAAAACAGTAAATCTGGAAATCTGGAAACTTGAGCTGGAAAGAGTTATCTTCCCTACTCGCGCGCTGGACACGTGCAGCGAAGCTGCTGATTTCCTTACGTACCCGTGTGTATTAAGAAAGGACTGATGCTTGTGGCAGAACCAAAAAGAGTTGTAAAAACCCTGTGTATCCTGCTGATTTTTGCCTGCTGCCTGCCACTTGCGGCCTGCGGCCACAGTGGACCCAACCCCGTTTCGTGCCCATATCCCCTGCGGCAGCTTGCGATGTCTGATGACAAGACCGGGTGAGGCTTATCTCTGGCAAATGAGGTTCTCTATACAGACAACGGCATTGAAGATTTTGAAACTGTACGTGGCCCGCTGCCTGCTGACACTTCCTCCAATCGATTTGCCAGCGCTGCGTTTGTCAATGCCAGGACTGCGTATACAGCTTATTTTTCATCCGCTGACAATCAGATCATCGTCGAGCATACCAGTGACAGCGGCGCAAGCTGGCAGCAGACGCGGATTGATTTTGCAGATTATGCAGACATCAGTGACGCAGGGCAGCTTTTTCTTGGATTTTCTGATGAAGCGCACGGATATCTTCTGTGCTGTTCCACACCAGCCTGCGGCCAGATGAGCAAGCTTCTGTTTCGCACTGACGATGCCGGGGAAACCTTCTCATATACAGCCAACCTAACCGGCACAATCGCCGGATATCCTCAGGGAATTGCTGCTGTTAATGGGGAAAAACTCTATATTGCCGTCTCCTGTCGCGGAAATGACAGTTATCTGTACCAGTCGCAGGACTGCGCAAAAACATGGGAGCCTGTCGAAATTTTTCAAACACGCTTTAAGGCAGGAAACGTGGGCTATGTGGACGGTTATGCGCCTGTTTTTGGTGGCGCTGCTTTTGACAGCGGCACTTTTGGTGGCGATGCTTTTGACGATGGCACTTTTGGTGGCGATGCTCTTGACATCAGTACCTTTGATGGTGGTGCATTTTACAACAAGATGCAAAATGGTGCGGTTCTGCTGAAAATAGCAGGCGGTCAAATTATTTTTCAATTGTTCATCACAAAGGACGGCGGCGAACACTGGACTCCATACTGCAAAATCCCCTGTAAAAACATGTCCTATGACGACACCATGTCTCCTGACTGCAACTTATCCTATAGCGACAACATGTTCCCTGGCAGCAACATGTTCCCTGGCGACAGCATTCTCTCCTACTCCGTCGCCAGTGATGGCTCGATCTATATGCTTGACCCGTCTGGTCATATCTACCGGATCAATCCGCCATCTTGACAAAAAATTGCGGTGATGCTATAGTATGGATAAGAAATTGCAAAAAAATATTGCAATTTCTTATTTATAAATATAAAGTATGAAATTTTTAAATCTGTTTTAACAAGGAGGCCCCCATGTAATACGATATTTCGGCAGCAAAGAAACCCGTTTATTGAGATTTGAGTAAGGTTTCTGATACAGACATATTCACAGGCACCGACATAACTGATCGCGTGTGCCTGATGTTTTAGTTCTGTAAACCGGAATATGGCGCAGCATGGGATGATAAAATCCTGTTATTTTTGTGTGCTGTGAACGGTATTCCTTCACGGCTTTTTTATGCACATGGGCATTTATAGAAATTAAGTCAGTACTGCTGACAGAAGCAGCGCGTGACAGGCTGGAAAAAGCTTCCATGACCGACTGCGCACAGACACCCATAGGAATAATACCAGCATGGGCACCCATAGGAAAAAGCCGCCATTTGTCTGAATCACAACAGAAACCGGAAATGGAGGACATATATGGAACAGATTTATAAATACCCGAGAACCCGCCATCTTGAGGGCTCCAGAGAACAGAAGGGCGACGAGGGCCTGACCTGTGTCAAGCCAGCATCGCTAAAGGGCGCCTACCTCGTTCTGGAGGAAAAGGTAGATGGTGCAAACTGCGGCATCAGCTTTGACAGCGATGGGAAAATGTACCTGCAAAGCCGCGGGCACTTTCTGAACGGCGGTTACAACGAACGTCAGTTTGATTTGTTTAAGCGCTGGGCCGGCTGCTTTGAGGACAGACTGCGCTGCCTGCTTTGCGACCGCTATGTGATGTACGGCGAATGGCTATATGCCAAGCACACCGTTTTTTATGACAAACTTCCCCATTATTTTATGGAATTTGATATCTTTGACAAAGAGACACAGCGCTTTTACTCCACGAAAAAGCGCCGCGAATTTCTGGCGGGCACTCCTATGATCCGCTCAGTCCGCGTACTGGCGGAGGGATATTTTGAAACGCTAGACCCAGTCAGAGACTGGATCGGACCAAGCCTTTTTATCTCGGATGCGCCGGACAAAAGCTTTCTGTCGCAATGCCAGAAAAGCGGCGTCAACAGTGAATCAGCCGTCCGCCAGACCGACCTGACAGGAGTCATGGAGGGCATCTATATCAAAGTGGAGGACGGCGACTATGTGACCGACCGCCTGAAATATGTGCGCGGCTCCTTCCTCAACACAATACTGGACTCCGAGAGCCACTGGGCAGACCGGCCAATCATTGCCAACAGGCTGATGGACGGCGTTGACCTGTTTGCCGCACAGGAGGGAGGGGATGGCCATGAAACGGGAAATTCTTAAGGAAATCCGCCGTGACGGCTTCTCCTTTTGCCGGCTCTCCAGTGCCTGTCCAGAATTGAATGCGCTGAAAAACCTTCCCCAGGATTTGGCCTTTCACGGTGAGGGCGATGTATATAGTCATACCCGAATGGTATGTGAACGGCTGACATCCCTGCCTGAATGGGCCACACTGTCCGAAGAAGACCAGACGCTCCTATTCCTGGCTGCAGCCTTCCACGATATCGGGAAGATCACCTGCACAAAACAGGAGGACGGAATTTGGATCTCCCCCAGACATACCATCGCCGGCGAGAAACGATTCCGCCAGATGGCTTACAGGGATGCGGCGCAGTTTGGCCTGACCTTCCGGCAGAGGGAGACTGTGGCAAAACTGATCCGCTATCACGGCCTGCCTGTATGGTTCTGGGCAAAAGAAAAACCCGCAGGCGAACTGCTTAAAGCGGCGGAAAGCATACCGCTGCGCCTTCTGTACCTGCTTTCCAGGGCAGATGTAGAGGGCCGAATCGCAGCAGATGCCAGACAGCTAGAGGACCAGGTGGAATTCTTTGCAGACTACGCAAAGGAGCTTGGAATCTGGGAACAGCCATACACATTTGCTAATCCTTACACAAAATTTGTGTACTATCAACAATATTTACAAAAAGAGGATCTATGGTATAAAGCGAAACTATATGACGACACAGCGTTTGATGTCCTGCTGATGTCTGGACTCCCCCTTTCGGGAAAGGACAGCTGGATTGCGCATTATAATGAAAAAAATACAAAAATGCCTGTCGTCTCCCTCGACGGAATCCGCAGGCAATATGGCATACCGCCGGCAAAAAACACCGGGAAGGTTGCGCAGCTTGCCACCAATCAGGCAAAAACCTTCCTCAGGCAAGAGCAGCCCTTCATCTGGAACGCCACAAATATCGTACAGGAAACCAGACAGCGGCTGGTCGGTCTTTTTGCCGGATACCACGCCCGGGTACACATTCTGTATCTCGAGGCGCCCTACCAGGAGCTGCTTGACAGAAACCAGAAAAGGGCGCGCTATATCCCGGGACCTGTCCTGGAGGATATGATTGGGAAGCTGGAAATACCAGCACCTTGGGAAGCTTACACGACTTTTATGCTTCCTGACCATTCGTCGCAAGCATAGAGCACGGCGCGTCGAGTGTAAGCCTCCCTCCCTCGGCCGTCGTCACCTTTCCGCCTGCCTCCTCCACAATGAGTGAACCCGCCGCGAAGTCCCACGGGCACAGGCGCAGTTCAAAAAACAACTCGGCCCTGCCTGCCGCAACGCTGCACAGATCAAGCGCCGCCGAACCACTGCGCCGCACATCAAGCGCCCTCCTGAAATAATCGTATGCCATCTCAAACGACTTCCGGTTCAACTCCTCATAATAGGGCGCCGTTCCAAACAGCACTATGCCGTTGCAAAGCGGCTCTGATGACACATGGATTGACGCCCCGTTCAGATATGCCCCCTGTCCACTCACCGCCGTAAACATTTCATCCAGATACGGATTGTAGACAACACCCATGTACCGCTCCCCATCTCGGGAAAGCCCGACAGAGATGGCACTCATATGATAGTCCTTGATAAAGTTGGTCGTACCGTCAATCGGATCCACGATAAACGCGTATCCTTTGGCAACCGAGACATGGTTCTCTTCCTCCTCCCCGACAAACGCGGCCTCCGGCAATATCGCAAGCAGCCTCTTTTTGAGCTCCTCCTGCACCTTTTTGTCATAGGTCGTGACAAAATTGGCATGTCCCGCCTTCTCATCAATGCAGCTCATGCTCCTGTCCGCATGAAGAATGATCGCACCACATATGCGCACCGCGTCCACAATCTGTTCCAGCAATTTGTCCTGTTCCATCGTTTTACTCCCTTCCATTTCTTCTAATCCCACAACAGCAGTTTTACTTTATCACGCATGGGAAATGATCTGCTCCAGCTCCCGAATTCTCCCAAGCCCTGTTTCATCGGTATAACTTTTCAGATCTTTTATGCTCTGGATGACTAGTACCTGCACAGACGGTTCCACCTCTGATACAGCCTCCTTCAGATACTGGAAAGCACTGTCATCTGCAACCAGATAATGGATACTGTAATGCAATCCATACTTTTTCCCGCGCTGCGGGACATCCGGCAAATTCTTCAGAAAATAGACAGCCCCCGCCTTCCCCTGAAACCGAATAATACTCCGGATGACTTTTAGTGTATCGTCCATGAAGGAGGGCTGATAGCAGTCATCATCGAGCATCTCGAGAAATTTGGAGATATCTGTCAGCGAAAACACTTCCGGGTGGTCTATAAACGCATGCGTCAGCTCTCCATAATCCCAAAGCGTTCCAAGTGTATCATTTCCATTTTCATCAAACATCGGAACATGGTCCGTGTGGATCCCGTCAAAAAAATTGATTTTCTCCTCGAGGGACATTGACTGGTATGCACCTTTTTTATAATCCTTGTATTGCTTTACTATTTCCAGGTATTCTTCACGTGACGTTACTGGTTCGTATGCCATTTTGCGTTTCCTTTCCTTCATATTTTATTTTGTTCCTGTTCCGTATACATTATAAAATATCTGCCTGTTATTTACAATGCGTATTTGCAAAAGCTTCTGATCGTACTCTAGTACTACAGCGAACAGATTGAAAATGTCCTGTCCAAACTTAAAAATATATTGGAATTACATTGAATAACTGGCTATAATATGAACCAAAATCCACTATATCAGGAGACATTAAGCGTACTATTTACCATAGTACTAGGATAGTATAACTTTACCTGGAGGATATTTATAAATTAGAAAGTTACACTATCGTGCTCCAAAGGGCAATTGAATAAAAGCCGGAAGCATGCTATAATGTTAATCAAATAGTGGTAAAAAATCACAAAACAAAGCACATATGAGAGCAGCAAATTGTTTTAACATAGCATAACTGTTGTTATTATTATTCTGCTGCTGAAACGATGGAATGTGACAGCACTGTAGCGGCAGATAAGGAGGATTGTTTTATGGTATTTCCAGTAGAAAAGGCACAGTACACATTTGCCGATTGTCTCACATGGGATGAAAATGATCATATAGAAATTATTGACGGGGAGGCGTTTCTGATGGCGGCTCCATCCAGCACTCATCAGGCGATCAGCATGGAGATCTCCAGACAGCTTGCAAACTTTCTAGATGGGAAGCCGTGCAGGGTTTACCCGGCACCCTTTGATGTCCGGCTCTTTGAAAAGGACGAGGATGTCCCGAAGGATGTTGACACAGTGGTAGAACCAGATATTTCCGTGGTCTGCGACAGAAATAAGATAGACTCCCTTGGATGTAAGGGAGCACCGGATCTGGTTATTGAAATCCTGTCCCCGTCCTCTTTACGCAAGGACAGGCTTGTCAAGCTGCGCCTGTACCAGCGGGCAGGAGTCCGGGAATACTGGATTGCAGATCCTGAAAACAAATCCGTACAGGTATTTTTGTTAGACAGCACCGGAATATTACACCCCCATGAGGATTATGGGCGGGAAGATGTGGCAAAAGTCAATGTACTTGACGGGTGCTTTATTGATTTAAAAAAAGTGTTTTCTGAATAGGCCGCTTAGCGTGAGCGGGTAAGGGGGGATTCCTGTATGAAAACCTATCAGGTAATTTTGAATGGCAGACAATATGCCATGCTGGAAAAAATGTTGTGTTCTGAACGGGCCAGTCATCTAGCCAGAAATCAATCCATCAACGGATATGATCTGTTTTCTGATATGATGGACGATATCTGCGCACCTGTAACAGACGGGTGGAGTACTTTTGAAATTATCCTGCAAGAATCCGACGAGCAACTAGATTTATTAAGATTTATGACAAATGTCGTATATCCAGAAGACTGTGATTATTTTGTACGGCAAATCGGGAGCGATTTTCAGTGCGAAAAAGATTTTGCGTTTCAAATCAGCCTGAAATTCTGAGTGGGCAAAGAATTTGTATCCCTTGTCAAATATCCTCCGCCAGCACCCGCCTGCGCTGCCAGACTCCTGACAGGAAATAAATCATTCCCGGTACGGCACAGCCATACGGCGCAAGCCCGTATCCCAGGACAAACCCAAAAAAGCCCCAGTCCAATATGATTCCAAAAAGCCAACTTAAACCAATGCGCAGCACCACACCGTCCAGCAGTGAGAGCATCATTCCAAGCTTTGCGTTGCCAATCCCCTGGATAAAGGCGTTGCTGCCGCGCATGACCGCCATCGCCGGAAACATCCACAGAATCGCCCTGATAAACGTAGCGGACAGCTCATGTACCTGCGTATCATCTGAAAACAACATAAACAGCTGCCTGCCCCACACAAAATACACCACCATAAAAAGCACCATCAACACAAAGGCAAACAGCCAGACATACCATACCACCTGTCTGGTCCTGCGCTGTTTTCCAGCCGCAATGTTCTGACTGATCATGGGCATGGCGGCATATTGTAAGCCCTGCGAAATCTTATTGACTATATCATCAATCCGTACACCTACGCCAAAGGTCGCAGACGCCACGACGCCCACATTGTTGACCATAGCATTGACAAACAGCATGGACAGGTTGATACACCCGGACTGGATGGCCATAGGCGTGCCAAGCGCTGCAATCATCCTCCCATACTTCTTCCGGGGCATAAAGCTTTCGCGCCTGAAATCAAACCCAAAGGCTTCTCTGTTGCGGTAAAGAAAACAGACCGAGAACAGAAAAGACACCGCCTGCCCGATAATCGTGGCCCAGGCCGCTCCCGCAACCCCAAATCCCATCATTCCTGTAAACAGAATATCCAAGACCAGATTCACGGCGGACGCAATACCGATAAACAGAAATGGCCGTCTGGAATCCCCCATTCCCCGCAGCGCCGCCGACACCATATTGTACCCCGCCGTAAAGACAAGCCCACCGCCACAGATCAGCATGTAGTTCTGCGCCATGTCCCTGGATTCCTCCGGAATATTCATGACATTCATAATCCACGGCCGCGCCAGCAAAATGATGCAGGACAAAAGCACACCCATACCCAGAACCAGGCTAAACAGCGTGCCGATAATCTCGTTAATCTCCCTGCGTTTTCCCGCGCCCAATGCCTGCGAGATCAATACCTGCCCCGCATTGGAGAAGCCCAGACACACCATCGTGGCAAAATTGAGGATCTGGCTGCTCTGAGAGACTGCGGACAGCCCCGGCGTCCCCACATATTTCCCCACAATCACCATATCTATGGTACTGTAGAGCACCTGCAGCGCGTTTGACGCCATAAAAGGCAACGTGAACATCAACAGCTGCCATACAATATTCCCTTTTGTAAAATCCTTAGAAAGACTTATTGTACCCACGATTCGTTCATAAACCTCCCTCGTAACAGTTCAGTCCAGGACTTTGCACTGTGCTGCAAAACTGTTACGCTAATTGAGTTTCTTGACTGTTGTGCGCTCTATAATCCTGCCGTTGACGATGTGCACACTCGCATTGATGTCTATATTCTCAATGCGCCTGATAACGCACGAGAGTGCAATCCGCGACATCTCCCCCATATCCACCAGATATGTCGTAATCCTGGAGTCACCATACTCCGCGTACAGGTAATCATCATAGCCGACCACCGAGATGTCCTCAGGAATGCGGTAATTGCGCTCCTCGAGCTGCCGAATTAAGGAGTAGGCTGTCACATCGTTGTTGCACACAAAAGCTGTGGGCATCTCCTTTGGCAACTGCAATCTGTACTCCGGACCTATAATACCATCATTGTAGTCGCGGTCCTTGATAATCCAGTCCTGCCGAACCTCTATCCCACTCTCCATCAGCGCCTTGCAATATCCAAAATACCGGTCGGTGATACTCTCCGTATACATCAGGCTTCCCACAAACGCGATGCGCGTGTGCCCATTTTTGATCAGGTAATCCGTCATACGGTACATGCCGTTAAAGCTCGCAGATACGACAGAATCAACCACTTCCTCGTCATCATAAAAATCCATGAACACCATCGGAATTTTTTTATTCTGGTAGAGCATTTTCAGATAGCCTGTCCTGGGTTTTCCGATCACGACAATGCCATCTACCTTCTGGTTTTCGGTGATCAGCTTGGGCCAGACCAGATTCTCCTCATCATAATTGGATATGACCTCGAGCATGGAAAAGCAGTTTTTCTTGACTGCGCGCGTGGCAAGCTCCTGATACATTTTCCAATAAAATGAGGCAAACTTCGCAAAATATGTCTCAAACGTGACGACCCCAATCGTGTACGACCGCATTCTTCCGGTCTGCGTCGCATGAATCGGCGTGTATCCCATCTCGTCTGCAAGCTCCTTAATCCGCGCGCGCATCTCCTCGCTGACACCCTTCTGCCCTGACAGGGCCTTTGACACCGTGACGACACTGACCCCTACCTTCTCCGCTATATCTGCAAGCTTTACAGCCTTTACCATCTCTATATCACTCCCCAATAATCTTAATTTGCATAACTTGCTATGGCATGTTTTGCAATGGCATGATCGTTACTGTTCACTCCGTTCTGGTAACAAGTAAAAATCCACGCATAAATTCAAATATGAACTTCGTTTGATGCACAACTAGATTTTTACCTGCTACCTATACGTTTTCGTATGTGGCTTGTAAACCCATAATTAGCAGTAAATGCTAAGTCCTGTGTGAACAGTAACACATGATATTCTACTTACATAATCTGCCATCTCCTGTTTTGCAGCTGCACGACACCCCGCTCGAAACCTACACCTCGGTCAGGGAAATTAAGCGCGCCTTGAAATCCCCCCACGCATTTGGCACCAATAGCCCTGCCTTCATCAGCGTATCCCCGCTGTATATCCTGTCCACGACGTTGTCATCATTCTCAAACACCACCTGATAGCGCTTATCTGCGTCCAGCCCTTTTAACAGTATCCGTCTCGACTTAAAGTTCACCCGGTTCAATACCTGCACAAAAGTAACCAGCGACTGCTTTTTGTCCTCGCTCACAATCTGCCAGCAGTCATATTTGTGGTTCTGGGAATACGATGCGATGCGGTAATAGTCGCCCTCCCTGACCAGATCATTATACTTGTGATACATCGCAACCTGCGCAGGAATCATCTCCCTATCCTCCTGCGGGATCTTTGTCACATCAAGCTCATAGCCAAATGTGCCGGCAAGCGCCACAATGCCGCGCGTCTCAAAAGGTGTCACGCGCCCCACCGCATGATTCGGGCAGTCAGAGACATGAGCACCCATTGTCGAAAGTGGATAGATGAGCGCTGTTCCCTCCTGAATCTCTAAGCGCTCCACCGCGTCGGTGTCATCCGAACACCAGATCTGCGGACTGAAATACAGCATACCCGGGTCAAAGCGCGCACCGCCACCGGAGCAGTTCTCGAGCAGCAGATACGGAAACTCCTTCGTCAGTCTGTCCTGCATCTGATAAACAGCAAGCACATAGCGGTGATAGAGCTCGCCCTGCCTGTCCGCTGGCAGACCATAACTTCCGATGTCTGTGAGCTGCCTGTTCATATCCCACTTCACGTACTCGATGTTGGCGCTCCGCAATACCGACGCCACCTGTCCATAGATGCAGTCAACCACCTCCTGCCTAGACAGATCCAGCACATACTGCTGCCTGGACTCTGTCCCCGGCCTCCCCGGAATCGCGATCGCCCAGTCCGGGTGCGCCCTGTACAAATCAGAATCCGGCGAAATCATCTCCGGCTCAAACCAGATCCCGAACTTCAATCCAAGCTTGTTAACCTCATCGACCAAATATTTCAAACCACCCGTTATCTTATCCTCATTGACCTTCCAGTCACCCAACGCACAGTCATCAAAGCTACGTCTGCCAAACCACCCATCGTCCATGACAAGCATCTCGATGCCAAGCTGCGACGCTTCCCTTGCGATGGACAGCAGCTTCTCCGTATTGAAATCAAAATAGGTCGCCTCCCAGTTGTTGATGAGGATTGGCCTCTTTTTGTCCTTGTACACACCGCGGATCAAGTGCTTTTTGTACAGTCTGTGGAAGGTATTTGTCATCGCGTCAAATCCCTTGTCTGTGTAGACCATAACAACCTCTGGCGCCTGGAAGCTCTCACCGCTCTCTAACTTCCAGCAGAAATTTTCGGGGTGGATTCCCATTGTCATGCGGACATAATCAAACTGCGTCACCTCAGCCTGCGCGCGGAAATTTCCGGAATACACGAAGTTCATCGCGTAGATTTCGCCATTTTCCTGCGTCGTATTTCTGTCCACCAGAGCAAGGAACGGGTGGTCCTGATGGCTAGATTCCCCGCGAAATGAGCTGACATTGTGAATCCCCAGACCAATTTGCTCTCTCTGGATATGGCGCTCCCTTGCCCAGCTTCCATGAAGAGACACCATGTCATAGTCCCTGAAATCCATATCGATGCATGCAGAGTATACCTTTGTGAGGTAAAAAGGCTCTGTCCCGATATTGCTCACCCTCACGCTCCTCGTGACCGCATCGCTATCGCCAAAAACTGTATACAGCAACTCCACCTGCATACCGACATATTGGTCCTCACAGACCAGTCTTAGCGTGGTGCAGTCCTCCTCTGTGCCAAAAGTCGCCGGAAGCCCCTCAAGTGCTGGCTTTCCCTTTAGAATCTCATGGGATACATAGGAGAGCATGCTGCCGACGTGCCCGCCGGGTGTCCTGACACTGATACAGCTCTCCCTGAAATCCCCAACACCGCCTGTGGGGTACTCAAATGGAAAACAATCGTAGAATGAGCAGCGCTCTCTATTATTTTTACTTGGTACAAACGGTGGCTCTCCCGTCCGCATCAGATAGGCGGCCTCATCCTCCTTCAACCTCCTGCCATAGTAAATGTGCCCGATAAAATTCTCCTCGTCCACAATGCCAATCATGTAGGACGTATTTGGCGTATCCAGCTTAAATACCCGTTCCTTTTCATTGTATGATATCATGCTTATTCTCCCTTCCATGTGCAATTTTCATTTTTAATCATTTAAAGCAAAACTCTTTGTAGACATCAGTCCTGCATTGCGCATTACATATCTAACATATCATTATTTTGCTAATTAATCAATTTTTAAAGAAATTTTAGTTTTATTTTTTACCTTTTGCACAGTTTTTTCGCTAAATTTTTGGTAAGAAAATCAGCCCGTGTGCAATCGAGTAGGGGAATGACCTTCTCCACTACTCGCCGCGCGCCCCGTGCGCCGCCTTTGCGGCATATTTCCTCTGCACAAGGCTGCGCATAAAAATACACAGTCCAACCGAAGATGAACTGTGTATCCTGCCTTCTCTTTTCATTTTTATACGGTAATCGTGTACTCTGCATAAAATGTCCCTGATGGCGCTAGCCTGTTTCCATACGCGCGCTCGGACAGATCCCCCTCAAAGTTCTCCCTGTCGCACCTGCCATACCACGGCTCGATGCAAATAAATGGCGCGTTCTTCTTGGCTGGAGACCACAACCCAAAGAGCGGCGCTTCAAAGCGGACTGTGAGATAGGGCCGTCCCTGTGCATCGCACAGGGATACCTTGTGTGCCTGGTTGTTCTCTATAATCAGTGCATCCTCGTCAAAAAGGTCCGCTGTAAGCTCCATCATGCCATCCTTGAGCGCATACTCTTTCGTGCGCTGTGAGAGCGTTCCGCCATCGCCTATGATAGCAGCTGTTATCTTATCACTGGTATCAAATGCCAGCTTGTAGTCCGTCTGCACGCCCCTGTTTTCAATCGGGCAGAGAAATGCCGGATGTCCACCGATGCTGAAATGCATGTCCCTGTCGCCACGGTTTTCCACCTTCCACGAGACAACCAGGTTATTTTCCACCAGCCTGTAACCAAGCTCCAGCGCAAAATCAAACGGATACTTCGCCCGCGTCTCCTCGTCTGACTCCAGCATGAAATAAAGCGCATCTGCGGTCTGTTCCTTCAGCACAAATTCCATGTCTCGCGCAAATCCGTGCTGCGACATGGGATATTCTTTGCCGTCATATCTATAACGCCCGTTATTCAAACTCCCCACAATCGGAAACAGCACAGGTGAGGTCCGCTTCCAGTACGCCGGGCTGGCATCCCACATGTATTCTGTTCCGGTTGCCTTTTTCTTTAATGATTTCAGCTCTGCGCCAAATGTGTCCACACTGATGACAAGCTGTGCATTTTCAAGACTGTATGCTGCCATTCGCACTCTCTCCTTTATATGAAATCTTTTGTGTATCCTCTAAACTTTTTTTAATCATATTTGATACCATGACCAAAACTTTTAAATCATGCTCTTGCGAATCACGCCAAACCCAAGCGGATACGGGCCTGTGTGCACGCTGATCGTGGCGCCGATCTGGTATTTCTGGATATCGGCATCCGCGATGGCATACCCTTTCGCATTGAGAAACGCAACCGCCCCCTTGCGAAACTCTTCGCCCTCCTCAATATCATACCCATACCCTACACAGATACTGTACATGCCAGACTGTGCATGTACCTCCTGCAGATACTGCCATAGCAGCCCATATACCTTCTCGAGCGATTTCTTGCGGCTCCGCGCCAGACCTGACGGGAAGATCTCGCCCTCCTTCAGGGTGATTAACGGCCGTATGCCAAGCATGGAACCTGCAAGTCCCGCAAGCTTTCCGATGCGTCCGCCATGCTTGAGATAGTCAATGTTCCCCACAGTGAAAAAAATTCGTCCCGTGCCCTTGATCGCCTCTAGCTCCTCGATCACCTTCTCATATGGAAGCTTCGCCTCATACATTTTGATTGCTTCTAGCACAAAGATTCCCTGCAGCACTGTATTGATCGTGGAGTCCATGACCGTGATGCGCGCATCAGGATAGCTCTCAAGAAGCATCGCCCTCGCATTCATCGCAGACTGGTAGGAGCCGCTGAACTTCGTCGTAATGCAGATACAGATGACGGCCTTCCCCGCCTCCACGATTGGCTTAAACACATCTACATAATCCTGCACGGAGGGCATGGAGGATTTCGGAAATGTCGTCGGGTCTGCCACCATCTGCTCATAAAATTTCCTGATGGGCATATCCACGATTTCCTTCATATAATTTTCACTGTCAAACGAGACATAAAAGGGAACTACGTCAACATCCTTCTCTCTGCAAAGCGCTGGCGGCAGGTCACAGGATCCGTCTGTAACTATTCTGTAATCCATTGTTTCAACCTCACTTTTTCTAATGTTTTGATAACGTTTTCATTACTACATCAGGTAGATACTGAAATTATATCACGCATTTCCCGTATTGTCATTGCCTATATGAATTTTTTTATAAAGTATCTCTAAATTTTCGGATACGTAGCAATCGTTGTGAATGAGACGTCCATCGTCGGACATCTCACCTTGTCAATCACGGATTTGACAAGACGCCTGCCCATCTCCTCAATCCGCACATCCACTGTAAGGATATCCTTTTTGAAAAAATCTGTCTCCAGTGTATTGTTAAAACCTGTAATAACCACTTTTTTTACCGCCTGAGGCTCG
This sequence comes from uncultured Lachnospiraceae bacterium, assembly GCA_910588755.1. GTDB lineage: Bacteria > Bacillota > Clostridia > Lachnospirales > Lachnospiraceae > COE1. Next base: position 23,349 of record CAJUQZ010000009.1, read on the forward strand.
TGCTGCAGCAGCGCAAGCGCCACATGCTTTGCCACATCGTCGTCCTCGCAGATGACCGCTTCCGGAATGTACGGCATCTCCTTAACGACTTCCTCGACCATCGCATAGCTGAAACCGACGCTATTGGCCGGACGGGTATACTGGAGCCGCTCGTCAAGCTGAATATGATGCTGACTGCACGCATTGAGAAATCCCAGATACCGTGCCTGTATCATACGCGACCCCTCCGCAAAGCCCACATATGCAAACCTAGTACAATTCTTCTGGCTGATCACATAATCCGTCAGTGCGTTCATGGAGTAAAAGCCCTCCACGTTGATGACATCCCCAAGCCGGATATACTCCTGTGCATTAACCGGGCTGTTAAAAAATGTCATCGGAAGCTTTTTGCGCCCGATTCCCCTGACAAACTTCGCCGGAAAAACGCTCAAAAAGATGATTCCTTTGACATCGTCTGCGATCAGACGGCCCGTCTCCTCGCCGTCTTTATCCTTCTCATCCACCACATGAAGCTGCATGCGGTATCCCTCATCATTGACTGCGTTGCTGATGCCCGCGAGCGCCCTCGTCCAGAACGTGGACTGCATATGATTAAATAACACCAGTATTGTTCCAGTGTTTGCCCTGCGGTATGTCGATTTGACCTCCTCCACAAGATTTTCGTCCAGCTTGGTGTACCCCATCTGCCACGCCTTCTGCACAACCGCGTGCCTTGTCTGTGGAGAGACAAGACCTCCGTTCAGCGCCTTTGCTACGGTATTGCGGCTAAGCCCCATCTCAGCTGCAATATCCTGTATCGTTACCTTCTTCATTTGTTTCCCTGCTTCCTTTCCCCTTTTGAACCGTTCAGAAACAACTTGTGATAATGACGCTTTTCATTGGTCAGAATAGAGGAATCTTTCCTTCATAAGAATTATTGATTACATAATACGCGGTAAAATCCGTCGGCTTGAGATAAATTTGAATCAACTCAATTTTGCGCGCATCATTCCCCCTTCTGGTATAGTCCTCTGTAACCCGCTTTGCAATGTCCTTCATGTCTGTCTCCCGGTCACGATACTGCAACTCAAAATCAACCTCTACGCCGTTTATCTCTGACCGGTATTCCGTCCGCCTAGGCTTTGGCTCCTCATCTTCTGCTTTCTCCAGCTCTTGTTTTGGCTCCTCCACTTTTGCCGCTGCTGGTTCGGTCTCTTCCTTTATCACTGCTGCCTCCGCCTTCACTGCTTCCTTTGCAGCCTTTACCATTCCTGGTTCTGCCTCATCCTTTACTGCCTGTGCCACTCCTGTTTTGGGCTCCTCCTGTGACCCCGCCACTTTTACCGCGACTGTCTTGGTCCTAAGCTCCTCCACTATCACTGTATCTTCGGATTCTTTGCTATCTTTTTCGTCAAACTTGTCCAACATTATGAAACTCCCTTTCTCATTTGGTTTTCTTTTTCTTAAATGATTCCGTCATATCCAGATAAATTATGTACCTTTTTTTGATAATTCCTGTATTATCATACCACACTTTTTCTAAATTGAACACACAATCTTTGAAATAAATCAAAATAGTACTACTTTCGGATAAATGCTACGTCCTATCTGAACCGTAAGATTTTGGGCACACTTCACCCGCGCATAAAATATCATATGTTATCTATCTGGAGACCCTGAAAAACCGTCAATTTGTAATGCAGAATATTTATTCTATTCTATGTCTTTGCCGCATTTTATCAAATGAATCAATGTGAATGATTTCCTTCAATATATTAATTGAACCAAAGTAAATGATTTCCTTCTAAATAAGAGGTATTTTGAAGACTTCCAAAACAATCCTCATGTTTCTAATCTGCCACAAAGCATGAAATCCTTCATATTCCCTCTCTTTCGACCTTTTTCGACATTTTCTGCACACCTTCACATTTTACACTCTGGACAACCACAATAAAATTACTGTTGCTATTTTAATGTCACTCCAGAAACCCAAACGGCGCATTTTTGTCTGTGTGAAGAAAATTCATGAGTAGATAAGCCGCTCTGAGCGAGACCCTTTCCTCCCTTAAAATGCGCTGTGCCTCCTCCTTATCCACAATCAGGACCTGTATCGACTCTGTGTCCTCGAGTCTGTCATGATTAATATTGCCATCAGCATAGCCAAATACCGCATTGCAGCTCTCGTCTGTAAAGCCCGCCCCCATAAAGAAGGCTCTGCGGTATGCAGCATTTCCACCTGTATACACCTCAAAGTCAAGCCCTGTCTCCTCCTTTAGCTCACGCACCGCCGCGTCATCCGGCGTCTCCCCCGCATCGATCAGCCCGGCCGGAAGCTCATACAGATACTCTCCTATCGGATACCGATACTGCCTGATCATCACGATTTTATCTGGATCCTTTCTCAACACCGGATATATCACAACCCCCTCCGCTGCATTGTCCCCCGTCAGCAGCTTGATCTGATCCGCCCTGCGCCGCGACACAAAGAAATAGTCAAAAGGGCGCCCGCTGTCTGTCAGCGCGTCGAGCTTAAACAGATTTAAAAACCTGTTGTCGGATAATTTGTGAATTGTGGTGTATTTTTTCATATTATTTGCCTCCTTATGTTTGACATTTTTTTCTAAAAAAGTTAAAATAGAATTGGATTATTAGAATGTCCAATTTCGTTAGAAAGAGAGAGCCCTATGAGACAAATTCCTATCACCGCACTGACACCTGGTATGGTAACGGCTGAGGACATTGTTTCTTATGACAACGAGACAATCGTCCCAAAAGGTATCATCCTCACTGAAAACATTATATCACGTTTGGAGGGATATTCCATATATTATGCGCAGATTGAGGACAATCTTGTCGTTGACCTGTCCACACCGATGGCAAACTTTGCGCTTCTGAACCAGGACGCTGCCATCGCAAACCTGTATGAGGCGGACCAGTCTGTGGATACCCTGGCCCGACGACAATTTCAGCGCTTTTTCCAGGAGTTTTCACAGTGCGCTGAACACTACAAAAATAACCTGATGAACGCATTGTACCGCAATGAACCATTCCGCGCAAATGAACTGTTAAAGGAAGCCCTCGCCCTGCTGCGCCAGGACAAACAGGATATCAGCCTCTTTGACATGCTCCTGAACATGCACAATATCGAAGATTCTGTATACGACCACTGCATTGATGTCGCGCTGATTTCCAATGTGCTCGCGCGCTGGCTTCACTTCTCCGAGGCCGACCAGATGATGGCAACTGCGTGCGGACTATTTCATGATGTCGGCAAATTTATGCTCCCGGCCGGTGTCCTGCGCAAGCCTGGAAAGCTGACACCTGACGAGTTTGAGATTATAAAAACGCACACCACAGAGGGCTTTCATTTGCTTGGACGCTACAGCAACATTCCCGAGCCTGTCAAGAACGCCGCGCTGATGCACCACGAAAAATGCGATGGAAGCGGCTATCCATATGGACTGAAGGGTGATGAGATTGACAGATTCTCCAAGATTGTCACCATCGCAGATATCTTTGATGCCATGACGAGCGAGCGGGTGTACCGCGCCGCGATGTGCCCCTTCTCTGTCATCAAATATTTCGAGGACGACGGGATTCAGAAGTATGAGATTAAATATATCCTCACCTTCCTCGAGAACGTGTCGAACTCATATCTCAATCACAGGGTTACGCTTAGCAACGGCATGGAGGGAAATGTCATTTTCATCAACCCAAACAATTATTCAAAGCCTGTTGTTCGCACAGAAAATGATGAGATTATTGATTTGCAGCAATCGTATTATAATTCTATATTACAGCTGTCAAGTCGAAAAAATATTTCAATTGAATCCATTATATAATTTGTTTCAAAATTAATGCAAAAAAGGGGGACATTTGTCCTCCTTCTTTTTATGCACACGGGTGCGTATGGAAATTAGCAGCTTTGCTGCACGCACCCGGCGCGTAAGTAGGGGAAGATGGCTCTTCCCCTACTCGATTGCACATATTTTGCAAACTGACTACTCAACGTCTGCAAGCGCCGCCATGTCCTCCTCGCCAGTTCGGATCTTGACCACCTTATCCACATTGTAAACGAAGATCTTACCGTCACCGATATGACCTGTGTAGAGCACCTTCTTAGCCGACTCAATCACCTTTTCAACAGGAATTGTGGAGACAACCACCTCAACCTTCACCTTGGGCAGAAGGGTCGCGTCAATCTCCGCCCCGCGGTACTTCTCGCCCGCGCCTTTCTGGATTCCGCAGCCCATAACCTGTGTCACGGTCATGCCTGTCACGCCGATGCTGTTCATCGCCTTGCGCAGCACATCATAGCGCGATAACTTTGCGATAATGACCACCTTGTATATGCCGGAAGCGGACGGAACCGGAACCTGCGCAACCTTGATGGCAGCGTTTTTCTGCGCTTCTGACGCTTCTTCATAGCTATCCGTGCCAAGCTGTGTGTTCTCGTTTTCCTCCATAATCATGCTGTTTGAAATATCCATCATGGAGAAGCCTGCATACGCGGAGGGCAGCCCATGCTCTGTAGCGTCCAGACCGATAATCTCCTCCTCCTCGCTGACACGCAGCCCGAAAATAGCCCTGATGACCAGAAATGTGACTGTGATCGTGACAACCGTCCAGATTATCACACAAAACATCCCCATAAGCTGCATTCCCAAAAGCCTGAATCCACCGCCATAGAAAAGTCCTGTCCCGCAGATCTGGTTTGTGCCAAAGGCCACACCGTCACCATATCCCCTTGCAAACGCGGGCGCAGAATCCGTCGCGAAGAAACCAACTGCAACCGTGCCCCAGATTCCATTGAGGCAGTGCACTGCCACCGCGCCGACCGGATCATCGATACGCAGCTTATAATCAAGGAGCCACACACCAAACACCACCAAAAGACCTGCAACCGCACCAATCACGATCGCACCAAAAGCATCTGTCACATCACACCCCGCTGTGATCGCCACAAGACCTGCCAGGGAAGCGTTCAGGCACATGGACACGTCCGGCTTGCCATACTTGATCCATGTAAATACCATACAGACGACTGTCGCAATGGCCGGTGCGATCGTTGTCGTCACAAAGATTGAGCCAAGCTCTGGAAGACTTGTCGCCGCCGCGCCGTTAAACCCATACCAGCCAAGCCACAAGATAAACACACCCAGTGCGCCAATTGTGAGGTTATGTCCCGGAAACGCGTTCACCTTGGTGATCTTTCCCTGCTTATCCCTCGTAAATTTTCCGATACGCGGGCCGAGCATCTTTGCGCCGATCAGGGCACTGATACCGCCTACCATATGTATCGCGCAGGAACCGGCAAAATCATGGAAGCCCATCTGGGCCAGCCAGCCGCCACCCCAGATCCAGTGCGCCTCGACTGGATAAATTAGCGCGGAGATCACGCCGGAGTACACACAGTAGGAGAGAAACTTCGTCCGCTCTGCCATCGCACCGGAAACAATCGTTGCCGTAGTCGCGCAGAACACCAAGTTAAATACGAAATTCGACCAGTCAAAATCTGCATAGCTTGTGAAGATATCAAAGCCCGGCTTTCCGATAAAGCCCATCAGATCCTCCCCCAATAGCAGTCCGAACCCGATCAGGATAAACGTACATGTACCGATACAGAAATCCATCAGATTCTTCATGATGATATTTCCTGTATTTTTTGCTCTCGTGAAGCCAGCCTCCACCATTGCAAATCCCGCCTGCATCCAAAACACCAGCGCAGCGCCGATCAAAAACCACACGCCATAAATTTCCCCGTTTATGGCCTCCAGCAATTCCTGTAATTCTGTCATAATAATCTCCTCCTCATTAAAAAATAAGCAATCGTGTAGGGAAGACTTTCCCTATTCGCCGCGCGCCCCGTGCGCCGCCTTAGCGGCATATTTCCTCTGCACGAGGCTGCGCATAAAAAAAGACGCTATGGGAGTGATCCCTTAGCGCCTTTGCTTTATGCACCTTATATTACCACCACATTTTTCCATTGTCAAATCTTTTTACTGTGGCCTTTTGTATTGTGTTATCATAGTACGCAGTATTTATGCACCATACTGTGTTTTTCGTGCGCCATAAAGCGCCATATCCATGACGTTTTTTTGTAGCTTTTGTCTAATCTGCATGAAAGACATACTGTATAAATTCTTTTTCCACCATCATTCCGTCAAAATTGATCTCACTCAATCGAACCTTATCCCGCGGCACAAACCCAAGCCGCTCGACGAGGTGAATTGAAGCTGTGTTCTTTTCATTGATAAAGGAACAGTACGACCTCTGGTCTAGCTCCCTGATCCCGTATGACAGAATCTCCCTGCACGCCTCATATGCATAACCCTGATGTTGGTACGGCACGCCCAGCATGAACCCAAGCTCCAGCCCCTCAAAACCTTCCTTGTACTCAAGCCCCGCCCTTCCTATGACGCATCCTTGTGTCTTTTCCTCTAGCACCCACATCCCGTAGCCATAAAAGCCATAGACATTCTTAATATATTCCCTGGTGTAGACTACCTCCTGGTCCGGGTCCGCAAAAAGGGGCTCCATATACTGTGTAACGCGCTCGTCACGGTACAACTCATACAGCTGTGGTACATCCTCCACCGAAATCTCACGGATCCGCAGCCGATTCGTCTGGGCAATCTCCCACGGAATATCGTGAAAGCGCCTGTACACTCTGTCAAGATACCGCGCATCAATATCACTTAGCCTCTCCACACAGTATGCGCCGTCCGGAAAGTGCTGGTCACTGTTCCGCTCATTTAACCACACAACATATGGAATCTGTTTGGCCGCGTAGTATCTTGCCTCATCGGCCTTTTCTGTTATCATGACTTCATGCGTATCATTCATTGATTTCCCCGCCCTGCTTCCCGCGATATATTTTGCGACAGGTTTTATGATACCTCAACAGGCGCCTCAATCCAAACAGGTTCTGCATATCCTGCAAAATCCACACCTCATCCTGCCTAGGTATCACCAGATCCTCCATATGTACCTTTAACAGCACACTCAGCTTGTACAGATTATCGATGGACGGCATGGTCTGCCCACGCATCCAGCGGTATATCGGCTGCGGACAGGAGAGCTGCAGCTCCCTTTGAATCTCGGCAATCGTATAGCCCCGCTTCCTGATCAAGTTGCGAAGCACCTGTCCTGTCATCAGCATGTCCAGAGATACACTTATGTCTTTTTTCATATTCCTACTGCCTCCCTATATGATATATTTCCTGCTATCTCTATCATACACACTTTCTGGTAAAAAGTCATTGATCTATTTGTTTAAAACTGGTATTTTTTTATGAAATGAAAATATTCTGTAATAAGAAACCCTTTCGAAAGCGCAAAAAGGATGAAAAATATAAATCTGAAAAAATTAAATCTGAAAAAAACCGTGCTGTTAACCGCGTTTCTCGCCGCCGCATTTCTGCTTGGACGGGGCGCTGCATATGTCCGGTACGAAAAATCTGGCAGCCAGGTAATTCCTGTAAGCGGAAGTGCGTCCACCCAAAACTGGGGACTAGGCTTTGGACAGGAGGGCAGCCAGCCCACCGGGAATGCCTCTACAGAGGAACTGAAACAATACGATGCACACTTTGTCGGTGACAACGCAGAAAAGGTAATCTACCTAACCTTTGACGCCGGATATGAAAATGGCAACACCCAGCCGATTCTGGATGCATTGAAGAAGCACAACGTAACCGCCACCTTTTTCGTGGTGGGACACTATCTAGAATCCGCGCCGGAGCTTGTGAAGCAGATGGTCGCAGACGGACATTTTGTGGGAAACCACACCTACCATCACCTGGATATGTCCTCCATCGCCTCGATGGAATCCTTCGAGAAGGAAATGCGCGATGTTGAAAATCTATTCGAAGAAATTACCGGCACCAAGCTGGCCCGCTTCTACCGCCCACCACAGGGAAAATACAATACTAATAACCTGAAAATGGCAAAAGAACTTGGCTATCACACCTTCTTCTGGAGCCTCGCCTACGTGGACTGGTATCAGGATAAGCAGCCTACAAGGGAGGAAGCCTTCAAAAAGCTTTGCGGACGGATTCACCCAGGCGCCATCGTTCTGCTGCACAGTACCTCGAAGACCAACGGCGAGATTCTTGACGAACTGCTGACGAGATGGGAAGAGATGGGATACACGTTCCGCACACTAGAAGACTTCACCGACACACCAGAATAATGTCAAAATAATATTTGCAGATACCTGTCATACGCCCTCATGACACTCGTGTCATAAAATTCCTTAAGCTGTTCCCTGACCGCCCTGAAATACCACTCCTGCTTCGACTTGTCGGGCTGGTTGAACTTGTCCCATATCTCAACCCCCAAATAGCGCTGTTCCCTCACAATGGATTCCAGATTGGCGGTCTTGTCCGCAAGGACAATCAACTTCGCCTCCGGCGAGGCCTCCTTTAAGTGTGCAATCGTCTCCCTTTTCCTGATTTCCCATGTCTGAGCAGCTGGCCTGTCGCGGCGCTTGTTTTCCGTTTCCGCCTCGACAAGTCTTGCCACACTGTTTCCAAACACTTTCCTAAGATCGTCAAATGTCACCCAGGTATCCTCGACTGTATCATGGAGAATCGCCGCCTGCAGCACCTGGGTTTCCTTTGTGAGCGCCACCGCGTAATTCATGGTTGTAATAATGTGTGTGAAATACGGAACCGTCGTCTTTTTCCGATACTGCCCCCTGTGCGCAGCGGCTGCATAGGCATACGCTCTGTAAAGCTGTTCGTCTAGCCCGTCAACAGACGGAAAAAGGGCTGGCTCACCCTCCATCCCTTTTTCCTGATACCGACAAACAAACCTCCCGCCTGCCGGATCCGTCTTTTCAGTGTAACAGGGACATCCATATCCGCACACGCACTGTTCTTTTTTGATATTCAAAACACAGTCCACTGCTCTGCAATAGAAATTCCCCTCACTGTCTGCACTTACAAAATGTTCGTTTCCGCTCATTGCCTAATCCTTTTTATTAAACTCCACAATCCAGCCCTTGCCCGCTGTACCATCGCTCGTCTTATAATCCCCGTACTTCACACTGTACGAAAATGTGACGCCCTGCTCTGCCTTCATCTCATCTGCCACATTCTCGATCGCCTTCTTAATCTTGGACTCGTCACTTGCCACATTTGAGTTGCGGTACACCGCCCAAAACTTTGTGATATTGTAGCGTATCGCCCGGTTCAGGGCAAGCTTTAACTCCCTGTCATTGCGGAACGGACCAATCAGGCTGTCACTAAGGTAGTTGTTGCGGTAACTAATCAAATATGCCTGCATCGTCATATTCGCGACATTCTTGTCTACCTTCGCCTCACTTTCATACACTTCCTTCAGGCTTTTGCCGCTGTCCTGCAATATGCAGCCCTCCAGCAAAGCATATCCCATCAGAAAAGAGTCAAGATACTTGATATATGTATTCTCATCCATATCCTCGATGTCGTTCTTATCAAAATCTCCAAGCTCCGGATTCATAAAAAAGGAGAACGTTCCCTTGGTCAGATTGATAATGTCTGAGCTTACCACCACAGACTTAGAGCTGTCTGCATTCCTTGAAACTAGGCCGTCCGCCGGCACATAATAGGTTCCGTTTAAGTTTATCCGAAACCAGCCATTTGAGGTGACACCTGTCACCTCGATTGGAAGGTCCGGCGCGACTGTTGTCACAACGCCTGAACTGATGTCCGGCTGCGAGTACACCTTTGTCTTGTCATTGCTGTAGAGCACCGCCTTGCTCTCTGTGACAGTAAACTCTGCTGCATATATCCTCTGGAGCTTATGATTTGCGCTGCACACCCGTGCGGACGACGCAGCGATCACAGCCGCCATCAGCCCTCCCACGATCCTAAGCCCCATTTGTTTTGTCCTCTTCATACTGTTTTCCCCTTTTATTTCCAGATTCCTACCCTTTCCTCTGGCGCCACGTACATTCCGTCTGTCTCTCTGATATCATAGATCTCGTAAAAGGCATCACACGAGCTCAGCACTGCATTGACCCGCACTTTGTTGGGCGAATGTGTATCCGTGTTAAGTAGATACATCATAAAACTTACCGTATCCTCGCTGGCCCAGTTGTATGTCATCTGGCCAAACGCCTCGTCAAGCGCCCTTGCATCGTCCCCGATAATGGAGGTAATACAGGTCATTGCGCCAAGGTCGGCAATGTTTTCCATCAGCGTGAGCTCACCGTTCACCTTGACACCAATCATCTCATAGTTGTTATAATAATCCACGATGGACTGTGACATCCGCCTGTACTCCGCAAGCTCCTCCTCCGTCCACCACACATTATAATTTCCGTACTCGTCATAGAGCGCACCACTCGAGTCAAAAGCGTGGCTAACCTCATGCGCTATAATAAAGCCAATCCCTCCAAGATTTGCCCCATAGCTGTTGTCGCTGTCATAAAACGGCGCCTGCAAAATCGCCGCCGGGAAGATAATCTCGTTGTTGAGCGGATCGTACATGGCATTGATCGTCTGGGGCGTCACATCCCACTCTGAACGATCAACCCTAGTGCCAAGCTTACTTAGACTGTCCTCGATTGATACCTGCATACTCACTAGTACATTTGACAGCAGGCTACCTCCCTCGGAGATTGGCGTCACCTGCATCATATCACGCGCTGCAGGCCATCGGTCCGGATACCCGATCTTGACCTGCATCGTCTCTAGCTTCCGGATTGCCTTTTTCTTGGTTTCGTCACTCATCCAGTCCTGCCTGTTGATGATCGTCTCATACTCCTCCAGAATCCGTTCGATGATTCCCTCTACGGCCTCTTTGTCCGCGGCAGAGAAATGCCGCTCCACATAGATCATGCCAAAATCCCACGGAAGCAGGTCCTTTGTCAGATTCTTCCATGTCTTCTCATCACCCCAGCTCTCTGTGATGCCATACAACACATTCCTCATGTCATCCCAGAGCTTTACATAATTGGCATTGGCATACTCCGCTGTGTCGTTAAGCATGACAAATGTTGAATAGTCCTTCAGCGCCTGCAGATTCTCCTCCACCAGCAGGGAATTAATCTTCATGGCCTGCCCTACATCCATAACGATATATTTGTCCTGTCCATCCACCCGAAGTGCACTAAGCATCCTTGGTACATCAATGTTGGTATAGAGCTCCTGCAGGCCCTGCTCTGTATATACATTGTATGTCAGGGACGGATCATAGAGCTGCTCTGTTGACAGTGTTGACGCGCAGATATCGCGCAGAAGTCCCTCTATGGAATCCGTGCTCTTGGCCGCTTCGTCCGCCGTCATACCAAACTCCATCAGCATGTCGCTTATATAGTCCAGGTACAATTCCATATATTCCTGCGTATTCTCGCCCTCAACATACTCCTTGCCAATTAGTGTATCCGCATAGAGCATATAGACTGCATACGCCCCCGAATCTACTTTGTCCTGCATAATGCTGTAACCGCCAATGATGCTGCTAAACCCGAACTCGCCGCTTAAGTGTGCCAGCGCGTCCACATACTCATCAATACTCGACGCATTGCGGATGCTGTCCATGTGGGGCTTTAATGGCCCAAGACCTGTCTCATCGCGGTTCTCCATGTCGGTCACACACTCGTACAGGTCCTTGATCTTCTGCTCACAGCTGCCCTTCTTATATACATTCTTGCTGTCTGCAATCGTATCAATAATCTCATCCATCTCGGAGCTCACCACAGCATTGAGCTCTCCAAACCAATCCCAGTGGGCGTCCGTCGCTGCAAGCTCAATCTTTGACAGCAGGTTCTGATTGACAAACTCGTAATAGTCGTCCTGATACCGTATCTCGGTATCTTCCCCATCTGATTCCTCATCTATGACTGCATTGTCCTGTATATCCGCAGTGGTGTCTCCTGCGTCCTCATGCCCGGCCATCCCATCCTCTGCCCTGTTCTCCTTCGCATCGTAAAACATGTCTTTAATACTGCTTTGCGTCCCCTGCCCTGCGTCGGCATCCTCTGTATTGCAGCCCGTAAGCTGCAGCGTCATAATGGCTGCCAGCAGCAGCGCCAGCACTCTCTTTTTCATTCAGCTACCCTCTCCCTGACATATTCATTCTGGAAACCTGTATACAGCCTCCTACCATAGATATTTATATTCTATAACAAACCTGGGCAAAACACAACAGCTTCGTACACAATAATCATTTTATCTGTTTACAAATGACTGAAAAGCGCGTAGTATAAAAGTACCAGAGAGAAAAGGGGTTATCTACATTATGATGGGATTATTATTTACATTTATACGCATTTTGCTGTCGTTTATCACAGTGTCAGGTCTGTACCTGATCTCCATAAAGCCGCGTATCCACGGGCGCCCTGACTACAGACCTTTTTTTGGACACATGTACGCCCACCGCGGGCTGCACAACATGGATCCAGGACTACAGAAATTTAAAAATATCAGTAACAGTGCTGGACAGGCTGATGTACCGGAAAAGCTCCCAGAAAATTCCTACGCTGCCATCAAGCGTGCCGCCGACCTTGGGTATGGCATTGAATTTGATGTTCATTTGACCAAAGATGACATCCCTGTTGTCTTTCATGACGATACGCTGAACCGCATCTGCGGCGTCAAGGGACGCCTTAAAGATTATACATATGAGGAGCTTTTGCAGTTTCGTCTCCTTGGGACACAGGAGCATATCCCCACACTGTCGGAAATCCTCGATTTGGTCGATGGCCGGGTTCCCCTGATCATCGAATACAAAGTCGAAAAAAACGCTGACAGGCTGTGCCGGATTTGTGACAGTATCCTTTCCGATTATAAAGGACTCTACTGTATTGAATCCTTTCACCCGCTGGCCGTGCGCTGGTATAAGATTCACCGGCCAAACATTGTCCGCGGGCAGCTCTCCGAGGATTTTACACGGAAAAAACTCAATATCCCGTATTTTCTGCTGTCACACCTGATTGGCAACTGCTATGCATCACCCGACTTTATCGCATACAACTGCAAGCACAAGAATGAGCTCTCAAGAACCATCTGCCGAAAACTTTATCGAAGCCTAAGTGTCGCATGGACGGTCCGCTCGCAGGAGGAACTCGACAACGTGTCCAGAAGCTTCGACCTGTTTATCTTTGAGGATTTTGTTCCCTCAAGGCAATAAACGGACTGTTTTTACAGAAATATTATCAATTTATTTTCAAATTTGTGGACATTTATTCTATTTCATATAATATTTTACGGAAAATCTGTCGATACTGTTTATAGCAGGTTATATCGGAGGCTTTTGCCTTGCGATATCGTTTACTGGCAACACATTTATCAGAATTGTAGCACAGTTTTTGTTTATCGTGCCACGGTTCTTTGTCACAGGAATTAGGAGGATTCCCATATGAAGGATTTAGTAAGAGAAACGGATTTCACGACACTAAAGAACAATTTCGATGCACTATGCGACGAGATCAACAATGGCGATGAAGCTGTCGCCCTCTCGTTAAAGAGCGGCCGCAAGGTCTATATCATGCCCGAGAAAAACTACGACAACATTTCCCGTATCGTGATGGTCAACACTTCGGCAAATGCTTTACATTAACTGCGCAGGAGCCATGTCCTGTGCAAAACAAAAACAGCTCCTTTCGGGCTGTTTTTGTTTTGTGCCTTATTTGATTCTCGCAGCAGAAACACGTTTCTCCCTGACTGCTGTTCTCTTGTAGCAGATAGAATACATCACTGCGGACAGCAGAAACGCCAAGAGCACATCGAGCATGGAGTGCTGCTTGATCAGGACTGTCGAGCAGATAATGCTCATGCCAAGTGAAAGCATCAGCGTTTTGATCACATTATGGCCTGCAAAACATCTGCTCCGCCACACTGCAATCATAATTGCAATGGAGTTGTACACATGGATGCTTGGCAGTATGTTGGTCGGCGTGTCCGCCATATACAGCTGCCTGATTAAGTCGATAAAAATATTGTCCCGCTCAAAGACCTTTGGTCTTAGGTTATGTCCGTTTGGAAAGACCGCTGACACCACGATAAAAATGGTCATTCCCGCCATCAGAAAGGCGACTAACTTATCGCTCTCCTCCCTGTCTCTGATACACAGATACACGACTGTGACGGCCACATACGCAAACCACAGCAGGTATGGCACGATAAAGATCTCACAAAAAGGTATATACTCGTCGATTCCAAAATTAATCTCATGCACCGCCACATCCCTTCTCTCAAGGTAGTAAAACGCGATGAGATAAAAGACTGCATACACGGACATGACGGCCAATGACTTGTACTGCATGACAAGCCCGAACAGACGCCTGCCCAGATGATTTTTTTCTTTTTTCACAATATTCCCCTCCATCAATGAACACCCCAGTTCCTTTCTAAGTTCATCATTATAGAATAACCATTTTGCAAAGTCAACTTAATATTGGAATTTTAAGCAATCTTCATAAAATCTTAAGTTTTCTCATTTTTACCGAAAACTTCAACATTATTTTTATCATAAATGGGCATAAACTGTCCCCAGATACCTGTTTTGCTGTACAAATTTACTTATATGCTTATTATTGCAAAATTTAGCCAAAATTAATCACCAATTTGACACTTGTTTTTTTAATATTTTTTTACGTGTTTTCCATAAAATGATATTTGATTATTTTGTATATTTCGAGTACACTAATAAAGTAAGGAATTGTTAACGAGTGAACACATATTTGTTTTGATAATTGGAGGTTTTATCTGTTATGAGATTCGATATGCACTGCCACACAAAGGAAGGCTCTATGGACGGAAAGATTCCAATTTCCGAATATATCCAAATCTTAAAATCCAAGGGCTTTCATGGTATGCTTGTAACAGACCATGATTCCTACAACGGTTTTCGTGCATACCGCGATAATCTGAAAGGGAAGATCGACCATTTT
>CAJUQZ010000009.1:38218-53119 GCA_910588755.1 uncultured Lachnospiraceae bacterium
CCACCTAAAGGGGCGTATCGACGATTTCGTTGTCCTGAAGGGAATCGAGTACGACACGATCGATGCAGGACACATCCTCGTGATTCTGCCGGAACATGTCAAGCTGCTCTTAATGGAATGCCGCGGACTTCCTGTGAGGGTTCTCATAGATGTCGTACATAGGCATGGCGGTATCCTTGGGCCGGCACATCCCTGTGGCGAGCGCCACCTAAGCTTCACACGCACGCGCGCCTACAGGAAAAACCCTGACATTATGAAACATTTCGATTTTGTGGAGGCATTTAACGCCTGTGAATCACAGGAGTCTAATTCCGAGGCACGCCAGCTTGCACTGCGCTACAATCTGCCGATGTTTGGCGGAAGCGACTCACACCATCCGGACTGTGTGGGAACGGCCTACACAGAGCTAAAGGAGCCCATCACAACCGAGTCAGAATTGATCGGGTACATCAGCAAAAAGGGCGTCACAAACTACGGCGGGGAATATTACCAGGGCACTGTAAAGGGCAAGATTGGCATATTTAATCATGTTTTGGTAGAAGGTTTCTGGTTTTACAACCACTTTGCAAGCATGTACCGCTATCACAAAAGGAAGCTTGCATTGTCACTCTTAAATCATTGAATACAGAATATATGTTCTATTTGTAAATCACATAAAACAGGCAGGGAAAACGGATTTGTCCCCTGCCTGTTTTATATTGTATTATGAATTTATCTTCCCACAGCTTTTAAAGCTCATGTTCTAATTTGAGACGGCTCGTGTGCATGTCCATCAGCTTATAGCGGTACGCATCATCTGTAATCACCCGCTCTAAGGTGTCCATATCCCCCTCCTCGAGCAGGGTTTTGAGCAATTCATTGTAGCTTTTGATAATATTGCGCTCTAGAAGCTCCATCTCGTTTAACTCCCTGTTTTCGTCCGCCATGTACCAAACCTCCCTTCCCGTCTTCATATCCACTTTTCCGCTTTGCCAGGCGTAAGAATCCGGAATGTGCCACTCCCCGGGGCAAACACGACGGTTCTAGGATAATGCTCTCCCACATCCGCAGCGAGTACCGGAATCTGTAATGCCGCCAGTTTTTTTGTCACCGCGGCCAGATTTCTAGATGAGATATCCTGATCCTCCGGTATTGTGGCATTTTTGATCATGTGGGCCGCACCCGCAATCTTTGCCACAAGACGCTCCCGTCCAGCTCCCTGCAAAACCAGCGCCTTTATCATCTCGTCCAGACCGGAGTCCGCATATTTTGCCGCCACAAAAGACTCTGCACCCACCACGCCTGCACTGTGCTCCGGAAGCATGACATGCAATAATCCACCCACACCTGTCTGCGTATCCCACACCGCCACGCCTACGCATGACCCCAAATCTTTGGTTATCAGCCGCTGTTCTCCCCTGGAGGTCTTGTAATCACCCATATTTACAAGAATCATGCTCTCCAACTCCGCCACCGTAAATGTTGCCACCCTTACACCTCCTGCCAAAATGGACTCAACACTGTACACTGTAAATCCACTTTTGCAAACAACTTACTCTAAAGAACCTTTGACTCTTATTATACCAAATTTTTCCGCTGTTTCAAGACCTGTATGGGTTTACGATATAAAAAACTTCACATCCACCTCATCCCATCCCCTTTAAATCAAATAGGCGTCTTCACCGTGACATTTAACAAGTAGTATCCTGCTGATCTTCCTCATACTGTTTAAAAAACTGGTTGAGATTCAAAAGACACTTGATCATCACTTTCATCTCATCCTCATCAAGCCCTTTTACGACTGCCTTAATCATATTCTGATGAAATCCCCGATGGTGGTAAAAGGCCTTTTTCCCCTTCTGGGTGAGCACCACCAGCACGACACGTTTATCCGTCGTACTGCGCTCCCGCGTGATGTATCCCTTATCCTCGAGGCTGTTCATGTTGGTGGTGAGGGTGCCCACGGTCACATCAAGACGTTTTGCAATATCTGACATTCTGCGCGGCTCCTCGATCCCAATGGCCTCTATAATATGCATATCATTGTTCGTGATATCCTTATACTCTCCTGTAATGACTGCCTTCTCCTCAATGCTCATAACATTGTTAAAGAGTTTCACCAGCGTTTCATTCAGCTCCCTTCTCGTCGTCTTTTCCATGAACTTCACCTCTCATTTCCACCACACTGAAAGTCCCAAGTACAACACTGCCTATAAAGCCTTGAAAGTATGTATCACCACACCAGTATGCTGGCCCCATACGTCAGCCCCGCCCCAAAGCCTGACAGCACCAGCCTGTCACCTTCCTTGATGCGTCCGCCGCGGTTCCACTCGTCTAACAGTACCGGTATCGTCGCGGAGGACATGTTTCCGATTTTGTGAATATTCATCGGAAATTTTGCGATGTCCGCTTTCAGCCGCTTAGCGACCGACTCGATGATGCGCACATTGGCCTGATGCAGCACAAACCAGTCCACGTCCGCCACCGCAAGCCCCGTCTTGTCCAGCGCTTCCTGGATACAGGCCGGCACCTGCTTTGTGGCAAACTTGTAGACTTCCTGTCCGTCCATATAAATATACGGGCTTTGCGTCTGTTTCTGCGAAGTAAAGGCGTTGTTCACGGCCCGTTCCGCACAGGAGAGCACCATCCCCTTTGCGCCGTCCGCCCCCTGCACCATGCACTCCATGCCTGCCCTGCGCCCGTTGCCGCGGACCATCTCATCCGCTGACGCTTCCACAAACACAGCACCCGCGCCATCGCCAAACAGAATACATGTTCCCCTATCACTCCAGTCCACGAGTTTTGAGAGCACTTCGCTGCCTACGACCAGCGCGTTTTTGTAGAGGCCGGTATGCAGATACGCATAGGCCGTGTTGAGCGCGAACAGGAACCCCGAACAAGCAGCGTTCAAGTCAAACGCGACCGCGCCGGACGCTCCGATCATGGCCTGAACCTGGCAGGCGCAGCACGGCAGCAGCAGCTCCGGCGAGCATGTGGCAACCAGTATCAGGTTTACCTCATCCGCCGTCTTTCCCGCCATCTCAAGCGCCTTTCTACACGCGTCCGCCGCCAGTGTGGACACCGTCTCCCCGTCGGAGATCCTGCGCTCCGCAATCCCCGTCCGCTTCTGAATCCACTCATCGGAGGTCTCCACAAGCTTTTCCAGGTCAAAATTTGTCACTTTTCTTTCCGGCAGCGCACTGCCTGTGCCGGTTATTTTCATTGTCATTGAGAAAATTCCTCCATTATATCGGCTACGGTCTCGATATGGTCGGCCCTATAGGCGTTGCGCCCGCAGAATATCAATCCCTCGCCGAGATTCCCTTCCACCGCATTGATCAGCGCCTCCGTGATGCAATAGGGCGCCGTGTCGGGCTTACAGGTCGTGATGCACTGCCGGCATCCCCTCATAAAACGCTCACCCGCCGCTACCTTGTCCAGAAACGCGTTGTGGATCGCGCGCCCCGGCATTCCCACCGGACTTTTGACGATGACGATGTCCTCCTGCTTCGCGTCGATATACGCCTGCTTGTAGGCATCGGAGGCATCACACTCCCTGGTGGTCACAAAGCGCGTAGCGATCTGAACGCCCCTGGCCCCCATCGCAAGATAGTGCTCCATATCCCCGCGCTCATAGACGCCGCCCGCCACCACGACTGGTGTCTCAAGCTCGTCCGCAAGGTCTATGATGGCCTTTACCTCATCGTCATAATTTTTTTCGTTTGTTACCGTATACGCGTCTATGTCCTCCCTGGAAAAGCCCAGATGACCGCCCGCCAGGGGGCCCTCGACCACGACGAGATCCGGCTTCCTGTCATACTTTTTCTTCCAGTGTTTTGCGATCACATGCAGGGCCTTCCTGCTGGAAACGATGGGCGCAATCTTTGCATCGCCCGCAAGCTCAGGAAGTGTCATGGGCAGTCCCGCGCCGGATATGATGAGGTCAACGCCTGCTGCCACCGCCGCCTTGACATAATCCTCATACCGCCTTGTCACCACCATGATATTGACGCCGATAATACCGCCTTTTGCCGCCGCGCGCGCCTTTTTGATCTCCTCGCCCACCGCCCTTAAATTGCACTCTATCGGATGCCTGCCAAAATCAGGATCGCGAAAGCCGATCTGGGCTGTCGAGATCACGCCCACCCCGCCCGCCGCTGCCACGGCCCCGGCCAGTCCCGACAGACTCACACCGACACCCATTCCGCCCTGTACCACAGGAACACGTGCACACAGATCACCTATCCTCAACTCATTCATTATCCAGTCTCCTAAAATTTTCTGAAACGCTCATAGCGTTCACCTGCAATCTGCTCCCCGCTCTTCCCGTCATATTTCTCCAGAAATTCCTTGATGTGCTCCTTCATGTAGCCGCCGATTGCCGCCGCTGTCTTCTTGTCTGCGCCGCCAAACTCCGGGATAATGCGCTCGATCACACCAAGCCGCTTTAAGTCCTGCGCGGTAATGTTCATGACCTCGCTCGCCTCCTGCGCCCTGTTGGAATCCTTCCATAATATAGAGGCAAATCCCTCCGGCGAAAGTATCGAGTACGTCGCGTTCTCCATCATCCACACTTCATTGCCAACCGCTGTCGCAAGCGCGCCGCCGCTGCCACCCTCCCCGATCAGGATACAGAGCACTGGCACTTTCAGCCCCGACATTTCGAGCAGGTTTCTTGCAATCGCCTCCCCCTGTCCGCGCTCCTCCGCCTCGAGGCCGCAGAACGCGCCGGACGTATTGACAAAACTGATGATCGGACGGTTGAATTTCTCTGCCTGCTTCATCAGGCGAAGCGCCTTGCGGTAGCCCTCCGGGAGCGGCATACCGAAGTTTCTCTCCTGACACTCTTTGAAGTCCTTCCCCTTGATGTCCGCCACGACTGTCACCGGCTGCCCCTCAAGAAACGCGATGCCGCCAATCAGCGCCTTGTCGTCCGAAAAGCCCCTGTCGCCGTGCGCCTCAACAAAAATGTCAAAGATACTGTCCATATAGTCCAGCGCAGACGGGCGCTCCACCTGCCGGACGGCCTTGACCTTCTCCCACGCGCTGCGCGGCCTGGACTTCCACGACTGTTCTTTTAACTCCTCGCTGAGCTCAAAATGAAAATCCGAATCCACGCCAAAATCCGCGTATGTATTTTTGCCTGTGCCCTGGTGAGACTTGATCAGAAAACGGATCGTCTTCTTTAAATTCTCACGGAGCACAATGCCGTCCACAAAACCGTGCTCCACTAAAAACTCCGCTGTCTGGAATCCCTCGGGAAGCTCCTGTCCAATCGTCTGCTTGATGACTCTTGGCCCCGCAAAGCCAATCAGCGCACCCGGCTCCGCCATAATCACATCGCCAAGCATCGCAAAGCTCGCCGTCACGCCGCCTGTCGTGGGATCTGTGAGAATCGTGCAGTACAATAGCCCGGCATCGCCGTGCTTCCTGATCGCAGCCGAAGTCTTTGCCATCTGCATCAGAGAGACGATTCCCTCCTGCATCCTCGCGCCGCCGGAGCAGCAGAACAGAAATACCGGAAGCTTTAGCTCTGTCGCGCGCTCAATCGCCTTTGTGATCTTCTCGCCCACGACATGCCCCATGCTCGCCATCATAAAACGGGAATCGCATACGCCAAGGACAATATCATCGCCAAACACCTTGCAGCGCCCGACGGTGACAGCCTCATTCAGTCCGGTCTTCTCCCGCGCCGCCGCGAGTTTATCCTCATAGCCCTCATAGTTGAGGGGATTGCTGACCTCCATGTCCTCAAACCACGGCTCAAAGCTCTTCGCGTCAGCGACCATGCGGATACGGTTGTTGGTCTTCACCCTGAAATAGCCGCCGCACTCATAGCAGACATACTTTCTCCTGACGACGCGCGCGCGTTCTACCATTTTGCCGCACTTAGGACACTTGACAAGGCCTGTGTCTTCCTTCTTCTGCGCCGCTATCTCCTCCGCATCCACCTGCACATCCTCTGATTTATTTTTCAGCTTTTCCTCCAGCTTATTGTACAAATTGACGGGAAATCTTCTTCCAGTCCTGATATGTTGTGATTTGTCCATCGTCAAACCTCCTCACTGTCTATACATTGTCCTTCGCCTGCCGCAAAAAACCGTTATTCGTCCTCCACAAAAAATGGTCTTCTACTTTCCTCTGCCCGCCGCAAAATCTGTCTTTCTTCTTCCGGCATAAACACATTACTCCCCGATTGCAAACATTAGTTCTGCTTTGCATGCCACTTTGCCGTCCACCGTGGCGACGGCCTCCCCGACACCGATTGGGCCTTTTACTTTGGTGATCTTCGTCTCGAGCATCAGCACATCGCCCGGGAGCACTTTCTGCTTGAACCGCGCCTTGTTGATTCCCGCAAAGTAAGCAGTTTTACCCTTCCACTCCGGCAGTCCGAGCAGCGCGACTGCGCCGACCTGCGCGAGCGCCTCCACGATCAGCACGCCCGGCATGACGGGATTTCCCGGAAAATGTCCTGCAAAATACGGCTCGTTAAAGCTCACGCACTTTTTTCCGACCGCCCTTGCGCCCTCCTCAAGTTCTTCGATGGTGTCAATCAGCATGAACGGATGTCTGTGCGGAATGATATCCATGATTTCCTTCGCTGTATAAACTGACATATGTGTCACCTTTTTCCTTCTATTATTTTGTTCCTGCGATTCCTACTCCGCGTATTTTTTCACCAGAATACTCGCATTGTGGCCGCCAAAGCCCAGCGAATTGGAAAGCGCATACGTAAAGTCCTCGCTGTAGCTCTCCTTGCAGTAATTGAGATCCATCTCCTCCTCGCTCTCCACAAGCCCCACTGTCCGGTGGATATAGCCCTCCTGCAGTTCCTTCACACAGGCGACAAACTCAACGGCTCCTGCTGCTCCTAAGAGATGCCCCACCATCGACTTGGTGGAGTTGATCCGGATGTCCTTTGCATGTTCGCCAAACGCTAACTTGATCGCCCTTGTCTCGAACAGGTCATTGTGGTGCGTCGCTGTCCCGTGGGCGTTGATGTACGTAATCTCCTCCGGTGAGGCGCCCGCGTCCTTCACGGCATTTAGCATCGCTGTCGCCGCGCCCTCGCCGTCCTCCGCGGGCGACGTGATGTGATACGCGTCCGAAGAGCAGCCGTACCCCACAACCTCCGCGTAGATTCTTGCGCCGCGCGCCCTGGCATGTTCCAGCTCCTCGAGCACGACAATACCTGCGCCCTCGCCCATGACAAAACCGCTCCTGTCCTTGTCAAACGGAATCGAACAGCGCGCCGGGTCCTCGCATGTCGAGAGCGCTGTCAGGGAGGAAAATCCCGCAATGCCAATCGGTGTGATCGAGCTCTCCGTCCCGCCTGCCACCATGATGTCCGCGTCGCCGTACTGAATCGTCCGGAAAGCCTCGCCGATGGAGTTGGTTCCTGTCGCGCACGCCGTCACCACATTGATGCTCTTGCCCTTGAGATTGAAAGCGATGCTCACATTTCCTGCCGCCATGTTGGATATCATCAGCGGAACCAGAAGCGGCGCCACCCGCGAAGGGCCTTTTTCCTCCAGCCTGGTGTGCTCCCGCTCCATCGCCTGGAGGCTTCCGATGCCGCTTCCAACAGCGCATCCTGCCCTGTAGGGATCTTCTTTTGCCATGTCAAGCCCTGCGTCCTCGATCGCTTCCTTTGCCGCGGCAACGGCAAACTGGCAGAAAGGCTCCATTCTGCGCGCAGCTTTTTTATCCATATAGTCGGCGGCATTAAAATCCTTGACCTGTGCTGCCAGCTTGCACTTGTAATCCGCTGTATCAAAATAGGAGATTGGCCCAAAGCCGATTTTTTCCTCCTTGACGCTGTTCCAGAAGGACGCAACATCATTCCCGATCGGTGTCACGGCCCCCATGCCTGTCACTACTACTCTTCTTTTCATATCCTGCTCTTCATTCCTTTCCATTGCAGTCCTGCCGTACTGTACCGTTAATGCTCTGACGTTTGCATGAACATACTGACATTTACACGAACATGTTCATGTTCGCGCCAACATACCAATAATTACATCATCATACTGGTGTTCACATCGACATGCCTCCGTCCACGCAGATCACCTGTCCGGTGATATAATCCGAATGCCCCCCCGCCAGAAACAGGACAAGGTCCGCGATGTCCTCCGCGCTGCCCATCTTTCCAAGGGGAATCATACTGTTCATCGCTTTTTTTGCATCCTCTGTCATGTTTCTGGTCATGTCCGTGTCGATAAATCCGGGCGCGACTGCGTTGACGTTGATCCCGCGGCTTGCCAGCTCGCGCGCCACACTCTTGGTCAGACCGATCAGCCCCGCCTTCGACGCGGAATAATTGGACTGGCCCGCGTTTCCAAGAACGCCGCTCACAGAGGAAATATTGATGATCTTCCCGCTTCTTTGTTTGATCATGGCGCGTGAGAGGTGGCGGATCATGTTAAAGGCGCCCTTCAGGTTCGTATCGAGCACCGCGTCGTAATCCTCCTCCGACATGCGCATAATCAGGTTGTCCCTGGTGACACCTGCATTGTTCACGAGAATATCCACCTTTTTATACTGATCCAGGACCGTTTTGACAAACGCCTCACTGGACGCAAAATCAGCCACATTGCACTGCACCGCCTCCGCGCAGCCTCCGCACTGTTCAATCTCCGCGACAACCGCCTCCGCGCACGCCTTCGAACCGTTGTAGTTCACAATGACTGTCGCACCGTTTTTCGCCAGCGCAAGCGCGATTGCTTTGCCGATGCCTCTTCCGGCACCTGTCACCAGCGCCACTTTTCCCGTTAACATCCCAATTCCTCCAATACTTTATCCAGATCGGCCAGCTTATCTATATTCAGGCATTTCACGTCCTTGTTAATCTTTTTCATAAATCCGCAAAGCGTCTTGCCCGGTCCGATTTCTACAAATGTATCCACGCCGTCCGCAATCATTTTCTCAATCGTCTGCTGCCAGCACACTGAGTTTGACACCTGGTTTTTCAGAAGGGTTTTGATCGGCGCCGCTTCCATCACGTCAAGCGCGTCCACATTGCTGATATACGGAATCGAAGGGCTTCTAAGCGTGATGCCATACAGCTCCTTCTCCAGCTTATCCCCCGCGCCCTTTAACAGCTGTGAGTGGAAAGGCCCGCTGACTTTCAGCTGCACGCAGCGCTTTGCACCGGCATCCGAGAGCGCCTTTGCGGCCTCCGTCACCGCCGCCGCCTCGCCGGTAATCACCACCTGTCCGGGGCAATTATAGTTTGCGATTGTCACGATTCCCTTTGTCTCACGGCAGATCTCCTCAACCTTGTCGTTGTCCAGCCCGAGCACCGCAGTCATGGCGCCGCCCTCCGGATACGCCTCCTGCATGAAGATCCCGCGCTTTCTGATAATATAAAACAGATCCTTTAAATCCATGACATCCGCCGCTGCCAGCGCACCGTACTCGCCCAGGCTAAGTCCCGCCGTGATGTCGGCCCGGACGCCCTTTGATTCGAGCACTTTGAGGATTGCCACCTCGGTTGCAAGCATTGCAATCTGTGTGTACTCTGTGATGTTGAGCTTATCATTCTCCGTAAAGCAGAGCGTCTCCATGTCAAGCCCTGACACCTCGCCCGCAAGCTGATAAACCTTCTTTGCTTCCTCGTATGTATCATAAAATTCCTTTCCCATGCCCACATACTGTGAACCTTGTCCGGGAAAAATAAATGCTGTTTTGCCCATTTTGTGCCTTTCTTCTATATTAAATATAATTGTAAAAATGTTAATGCAGCAGCCTTTCCTGTTGCTGCTGCACCCATGAAACTCAATATGTTCTGTTCAGGAGCGCCATGCCCTGCTCAACGATCTCCGTTATAATGTCCCTGCAGGGCTGCTCCTTCTTCACAAGCCCGGCAATCTGCCCCGCCATAACCGTACCGTTCACCACGTCGCCCTCCACGACAGCCTTTCTAAGCGATCCGAGGGTCAGCTTTTCAAGCTCCATAAAATCCGCGCCTTCTTTTTCAAGCTTCAGATACTCTTTGGTCATTTTATTCCGAATACTTCTGACAGGGTGTCCGGTCGTCATGCCGGTAACTGTCGAATCGATATCCTTTGCCTTGATGAGCATTGCCTTGTAGTTCTCATGTACGATGGACTCTGTCGCCGCCACAAAGCGCGTGCCGATCTGGACAGCCTCTGCGCCGAGCATCAGCGCCGCCGCAAACCCTCTGCCGTCCGCGATGCCGCCCGCCGCGATGACCGGGATATCCACTGCATCCACAACCTGCGGCACCAGCGTCATGGTCGTGAGCGAACCGATATGTCCGCCGCTCTCCATTCCCTCGGCCACGACTGCGTCCGCGCCGCCGCGCTGCATCAGCTTCGCCATCGCGACGCTCGCCACCACCGGAATCACCTTTACGCCTGCCTTCTTCCACATCTCCATGTACTTAGACGGGTTTCCGGCCCCGGTCGTGACGACTTTTACACCCTCATCGACAACCACCTGCGCGATCGCGTCAGCCTCGGGGTTCATCAGCATGATATTGACACCAAACGGGCGGTCTGTCGCCTCCCTGGTCTTCTGAATCTGTTCCCTGACAAACTCTGCCGGCGCGCCGCCCGCACCGATGATCCCCAGCCCGCCGGCCTTGGACACGGCCGCTGCCAGATTGTGTTCTGCAACCCATGCCATGCCGCCCTGTATGACCGGGTATTCAATTCCTAAAAGTTCTGTAATTCTTGTCTTCATACAAGCTCCCATTCACCCGC
This sequence comes from uncultured Lachnospiraceae bacterium, assembly GCA_910588755.1. Lineage (GTDB taxonomy): Bacteria > Bacillota > Clostridia > Lachnospirales > Lachnospiraceae > COE1. The sequence goes on from CAJUQZ010000009.1 coordinate 48,925, forward strand.
TCATGCAGGTCTCAAATCAAGATGGTGGAATCCCTGATGATTTATGCCTCTACGCCCTTATCCTGCAGATACTTGATAATCGCGCCGACTGTCGTGATCTGCTCTAAGTCCTCGGGCGGAATCTCCACGCCATACTCCTCCTGGAATGCGTCCACAAGCTCAAACAGGTCAAGCGAATCCGCGTCCAGATCCTCCTTGAAACGGGTATCCTCCGTAATCTCCACACCCTCGATATTTAACTGATCCTCGATAATCTCCTTAATCTTCTCTAACATGTTGTTTCCATCCTTTCTTTTTTCATTTTGACACTTTGTTGTCTTTGCCGCATCTTTGCTGTCTTAGTTGCATTTTTGTTGTCTTTGTTGCATCTCTGCCGCATCTTTGTTGTCTTTGCTGCATCTTTGCTGCCTTTGTTGCATCTCTGCCGCATCTTTGTTGATTTCTACTTACTGGTTCAATACTTTCTTTTATTTTGCGTGCCAAATATTTTGAATTCCAAATATTTTGGTTCTCAAATATTTTGACCATCAAAGTATTTACTTGCTACAGAATATACCTAACCCGCCCAATTGTCAACTACTTTTTCCAGAATTTTCTTGTTTTTATATTTTATTAATAATTCGGTGCTTTCACGCAGACCTCCATCTCCACGCCGGCAAGTGCCGGATTGAGGTCTTCTGTCGCGGACATGCCAAACTCCGGGAAGCCGTCCTTGCGGAAATGCACCCTGCGGATTCCGTCGCACCGCAATGTCCCAGTCAGCTCAGTCTCCCCGTGATAGGCAATCATCAGATCCCCGTCCTCGTCCCAATAAAAAGAATTGTGCCCCGGGCCATACTCCCCTTCCACAGAATAAAACGAAAGCACAGGCGCGCACCGCTTTTCCCACGCAGATACCTGCAGCAGATCCTCATCTTCCCGCGCGGTAAGCAGGCCAAGCACATAGGTATAGCTGTTGGCGGAACCGCCGGAGTAGGTCAGGTACACTTTCCCGTCCTTCACGAGTGCGTACGGCCCCTCATTGTTGATCGTGCCGTCAACATTTTCCCAGCCATACAGCGGGCGTGAGAGCAGGACAGGATCACTCGCCAGTTTCCACGGCTCCTCCTCATTCACTTCCGCAATATAGAGCATGGAACCCGTATCCGCAGGCGTGCCGATTCCTTTTCTGTATGACCACACCATGTACGGCTGCCTCCTGGTTTTCAGATAAGTCATGTCTAGTGTGATCCCGTCCTGGGCAAGCCGGCTTCCGTCCCTTTTCGTGACGCGCACAGGCTCCTCCCAGCTGTCCGCCCTCGTGAGCGGACACCCTTTTTTGAGCCGCATCAAATGACACTGCGGTCCCCACACAGAACCGCTCACGGCAAACAGCAGATAAAGCGCCCCGCCGATCACATGAAACTCCGGCGCCCAGAAAGTCTGCACCAGCTGGCGCCGCTCGTCCTGCGCAAGAATCAAATGCTCTGTGACATTTTCATCGAAAAGCCCGGCAACGGTATCCGCTTCCCTGACATACAGGCCGATATCATTCGTGTTGTCGTTTGTCGATGTATAGTACCATTTTCCCTCCCAGAAAAACAGCACTGGATCACCGTACCCTCTCGCCAGCGGAAACCCAAAACGCTTGTCCTTCACCGTCCCGCGCACCCTGTATGTCCCATTTGTAGAAAAGTCAATGCCGCTCTTGTCCCACAGCACCGGTTTGTCCGCGATAGAGCCATCGGAGTACACCGCCTTTGCCCGAATCCGGTCAAGCTCCTCACCGGAGTGCACATGAACCGACTGCGGCACCTCGATCTGTATATTCAAGACGGGGTTCCAGTACGTCTCTGCCCGCTCAAGAATCTCACCGCTAATCTCCAGGCAGTCCCCTGCGCCTTTGCTGTCCACTTCCTCCGCCGCAATCCATCCGGCCTCCTCAAATGTAATAAAATCCTTCGTCCTCCACAGCAGGCATTTGCCCTGGCTGTCCCCGTCCGCTTCGCCGCGCTCGCTGACACGCACTGCCGCAATCCCAAAATACCCTTCCCCATCACAGAATATTCTGGGCTCTGTGACATTTTGTGGAAGCAGCGTATTGTCCGCTAAAATCCGCGCCTTTGCAAACAAAATACCATAATTCCTGTTCATTGGCGTATACACCCTGCCGTCCCGGCTCGTCGCCATATGAACGCTGTACGCCAGACCACCGGGGTAGCAGTCCTTGTCCGGCTGCCTTGTATAAACTTTGATAAAACCTTTTTTATCGCTCATTTTCTGCCCTCATTTCCCTAAAAATTCTCCTCAATCCGGTCAAGAATCACCTCGCTCATCAATCGGACATACGGGCTCTCCTGTCCTTTCACGGAAACCGCGCCGTCTGTGGTAAATACGATCTGCGCAGGCTGTTCTGCCGTATACGGAAGCCACTCCGGCATCGGCGTCCCGTCCGCGTCCACACCGTTCGGATCCCCGTTTTTGATGAAATTCGCCCAGTAATTGCACATCTGCCGGGCAAGATCATAGTGTTTTCCGGTAAAGGGCCGCCAGCACTTTGCCAGCGTCTCAAAGAAGAACCACAGATCCACGGAATGAAAGCATCCTGGCTGATCCCAGCCCGGGATGTCCGGCTCAAATCTGTAATAATAGTAATTCTGTGCGCTCCCGCGCTCCTTCTGCCTGCCGTAAACACCCTTTATCGTACACTCAATCCCGTTGACCTTTCCATAACAGCCGTCCGAATCCTGCTGCACGGCCTCCGGCATCTTGAGAAACTCCTCACTGTAGCTGCCAAGCGCGCTGCGTGCCGCATCCTCCAGACTCTGCCCCTCATCGATGGGAAGAAACCCTGGAAACTCATCCCGGGTATTGCCCGCCATCACCGATACATCCGCACATTTTCCTTCCAGGAACAGCTTGAGCGGCTCGTCAACACAGAACTGATGATCTATCACCGTAGTCATGAACGGGGCTTTCTCCCTGTACTGCGCGTACTTGTCCCGAATATAAAGCGCGTCCAGCGCCCTTGCCTCCTCCAGTGTAGACACGCCAAGAAACGCAAAGAAATCTTTGCCGTTCTGCTCCGCGTCGCCCAAGGGCTGGTGGAACACGATCGGATCCACATTATAGGGGCTCCTGATCATTCCGCTCATGACCACAGCCTTCTGAAACAGGCCGTTATTTCCCGGACACGCCATCTGGCTTAAAACGCTCCCGCCGCCTGCGGACTGTCCCGCAATCGTGATATTTTTCGGATCGCCGCCAAAGGCCTCGATATTGCGGACCACCCAACGAATCCCCGCCTGCTGGTCCAGGCTTCCAAAATTGGTGGGCGCATCGGGCTGCTGCTCTGTGAGTTTTGGGTGCGCCAGGAATCCAAAGACATTGAGGCGGTAGTTTAGCGTCACCACCACAACGCCCCGGCGCGCGAGCCGCTCCCCGTCAAACTCCATCTCCGCCGGATACCCCCACTGCAGGGCCCCGCCAAAAATCCAGACCAGAACGGGCTGGCGCTCCCGGGGATTCTTCGCCCCGGTGAAAACATTCAGGTACAGGCAGTCCTCGCCCATCGCGATGTCTGGGTCCACATGCCACTCACGGCAATAAATATCATCGCCAAGCCCCGGCGTATCCTGCACCGCAATCGGCCCAAACCGGAATGCGTCGCGGACTCCCTCCCAGTCCTGGCAGGGCTGTGGGGCCCTCCACCTGTTTTCACCGACAGGCGGCGCCGCAAACGGGATTCCCTTGAATGCCGTGATCCGCGGATCGGCTCCCTCGATTCCACGAACCCATCCATTTTCTGTTTTTGCTTCTCTTATCATGTGCTCTCCTTTCCTGGCAAACTGTTCCAAAAAAATTGTTCAGAAATAACGAATCAATTTGGCTTATCAGATATCGAAATGCGAAATGTCCATCTGCCACATCAGATAATCTTGACGTTTGTATCTGAACATTTATACGACGTCAAATTAACAAGCTATTTCTTATCAGTTCCTAGTGCTCCATCCAGTCAGAAATTAGACTTGTGAGCCGCATGATTTGTGCCAGTGCTAGGCAAAATTTCGACGGCGATGCGGTGGCATCGTCTAGAAAGTTTAACGACGCAATGGTGCAAAGCAGGTGGTTCACGAGTCTAACTTCTGGCCGGATGGAGCACTAGTATAATCCGCGCTAAATAACCTTATGTTTCGCTTGCCTATTTTCCTGATAG
>CAJUQZ010000010.1:0-45336 GCA_910588755.1 uncultured Lachnospiraceae bacterium
AATCTGCGTAAAGCGCTATCCAAAGTCTCGTTTTCTTTAACGATTACATTTGACATGCTATCACACCTAACCTCCCTCCAGCCTCTATTATTGTGTGCCAGACTGTTCGGGTATACTTAATTGCACATCTCGATTATATCACAAATCAGGCATACGTCAATAGTTTTTTCATAATATTTTTAATTTTCTTTATATTTTTTTCTTTTTAATGATTCAGGTCGTAATAAAATATGTACTGTTGCAGTATTCCGCTGTTTTTTTGGTAGCGCGCAAAAGGAAATCCATTTGGATACTGCGCCGCGAGCACCTTGTTGATATGTGTGTCCCCCGGAAACGCCTCCGTCTGGTGCAGCGCAAACAGGCAGATGCAGTCGGCAACCTTTGCGCCGACACCATGCAGCTTTAAGAGCTCCCTCTTTGCCGCGCCGTAGTCCATCGCCCGAAGCTGTTCTAGGTCAAAGCGTCCGTGACACACGCAGTCTGCTGCCTCTAGCACATATTTACTGCGGTATCCCAGGCCACAGGCATTCAAATCCTCCAGAAGGACGCCTGCTAAGACATCCGGCGTCGGAAAGCAGTAATAGATGGTGCCGCCTACTGAAATTTTTTTCTCACCATACCGATCACACAGCTTACGGATACCATCCTGTATGCGCCAGATATTATTATTCTGTGAAATGATGAAGGAAATCAGCATCTCCCACAGATCCTGCCGCAGAATCCGGATCCCTCTTCCGTATGCCGCAGCGGTCATAAGATAGGTGTCGTTTTCATCAATGCCCGCTATAACCGCATCATAATCTGTCTCCATGTCAAAATACGTCTTCCAGAAGGTATCGTACTCCTCCTGTGTGCAGTCAAAGGAGATCAGGCTATCCTTCTGCTCAATTTCCAGATACCTGTCAAGGGCGACGAGGCGGTATCTATTGTGGTGTGACTTGTCATTGTAGTTTGACATGCGAAAGCACTGGCCGGAACTGCAGATCTGCGCCAGGGAAAAGCAGTCATTTTGTACTATTACCACGTATTACTCCTCCCAGTTGTGATACACTGCCTGCACGTCGTCGTCCTCGTCGAGCATGTCCAGTGTCTTATTCAGGTTCTTGACTGCATTCTCGTCCGTGAGCGCGACATAGTTCTGCGGTATCATCGTGACCTCGGCGCTTGCCATCTCAATCTGGTTGTCCTGCAATGCCTTGTATACCGCGTCAAAATCCCCAGGTGCTGTCAGAATCTCAAAGCTGTCATCCTCCTCCGAAAAGTCCTCCGCGCCTGCGTCAAGCGCCAACATCATCAGATCATCAGCGCCCATCACGCACTCCTCCTTGTCAATGATGATCTGTCCCTTCTCGTCAAACATGAAGGAGACACAGCCCTGTGTACCAATACTGCCGTTTCCCTTTGTGAATGCGCTTCTGACATTTGCCGCCGTGCGGTTCTTATTGTCCGTCAGCGCCTCGACTATGATGGCGATGCCACTTGGCCCATACCCCTCATATGTAACATGTTCATAATTTACTGCATTGCCGTCGCCAGCCGCCTTCTTGATGCCGCGGTCAATCGTGTCGTTTGGCATGTTGTTGGCCTTAGCCTTGGCAATCACCTGCGCGAGCTTGAAGTTGTTGGCCGGATCAGGGCCGCCCTCCTTCACCGCAACCGCGATCTCACGGCCGATGATCGTAAAGATTTTTCCCTTTGCCGCATCGTTCTTTTCCTTTTTGTGCTTGATGTTTGCAAATTTTGAATGTCCTGACATGTTCTGTTTCTCCTTTATCCTATTCTTCTAAATATCATTTCAGTCCTGTCGCTTTACTGATCCGCAGGAACGTCCTCCTGTGCTGAACCGGAACCATCCCCCTCGTCGAGCTTTCGCACCAGAACGGATTGTATCACATTTTTCTCCACTTTTACAATCTTAAAGGTATATCCGTCGATCTCCACCTCAGAATTTTCATCCTCGTCCGGAATCCGGTCGAGCCTGGAGATGAGATATCCATTGAGCGTCTCAAACTCTGTCTCTCCAAAGGAAATACCAAAGCGCTCCGCAAGATCCTCCAGCCTTGTCATGCCCTCGATGACATACTCGTTCTCGCCCTTCTCTTCAATGTAGTTCTCCTCCGGATCGTACTCGTCCATGATATTTCCCACGATCTCCTCTAGAATGTCCTCCATCGTCACAAGACCTGATGTCTGCCCGTACTCGTCCATGACAATCACCATCTGGTTTTTCTGCGACTGCATGCTGCGGAACAAATCATCGATATTCTTGGTCTCCGGCACGAACACAGCCTCCCTGAAAAGTCCCTCCACTGTTCCGATGGGCTGATTTAACTCCTCGTCAGAGGTATGTATCCGCATGGCATCCTTGAGATATAGCACGCCTGTCACATGGTCGAGATTCTCCTCATAGACCGGATAGCGACTGTTGCTCTCTCGCAGCATAAAGGCAAGTGCCTCCTTGAAGGGGGTCTGGCTATCTAATGCCATAATATTATTGCGATGCGTCATGATATCGCTTGCTTCCTTGTCGCCAAACTCAAAAATGTTGGTGATCATCTCCACCTCGCCGGCCTCGAGTACACCCAGCTCATGTCCCTCATTGACCATCGAGATGATCTCCTCCTCCGTGACGTCCGCCTGCTCATCTGTGTTTCTAAGACCACAGATCCACAGCAGCCCGTTTGCGGAAGCCGCGACAATCTTTGTCAGCGGATAGAGCGCCGTCCGCATGAACTGAATGTGGCGTATAAAACAATACGCCCAAGCGTCTGGATACTTCTGCGCAATCTTCTTTGGCAGCAGGATACCAAAGGTCAGCAAAACATACATGAGCAAAAACGCCGCAAGGAGCAAACCGGCCCAGCCTGTCAGCACATCATCCACATCCTGCAAAAAAGATACCCTTGCAAGTCCTGTGTAAAACAGCCTTGACCATCTTGGCAGAAAAAAGTATCCCATCACCAACTCAATCAGCGTCGTTATCATTTGAATGGAATTGACATACACTGTAGAGCGCTCGATAATCCGGCTAAGCAGTATGGATTTTTTGTCCTTCTCCTCCTGTGCCCTGCGCTCAATCTCCTTCTCATTCATAAGGTTTATGGCTTTGTTAAACCCGACAAGCACCGCCTCGATAAAAAGCAGCGCAAAAAATAATATCATGCTACAGGCCGAAGCCCCTCCATCGTCCATCTCTTCCTTCTCCTTTATTCTTCTGGGTAAATTTGTTCATACAACAAAGGCATAACCCACAAACTGCGGGCTACACCTTTCTAATATATCATTACTAATGAAAAACGTCAATATATAACCTTACAGGCAAGTCTTATGTATCAAGCTCAAGACTGATCTGCAAGGCTCTGTTAACCCGCTGCATAATCGGGGAATCCAGATGGCACACCTTATCCTTCAGACGTTTTTTATCAATTGTCCTTAACTGCTCCAACAGTATCACGGAGTCTTTTACCATATCGTAATTCCCTGCGTTTAACGCGATGTGCGTTGGCAGGTTCGCCTTGTTCATCTTGGAAGTAATCGCCGCACAGATCACTGTCGGGCTGTGCTTGTTTCCCACGTCATTCTGAATGATCAGCACTGGCCTGACGCCCCCCTGTTCCGAGCCTACAACCGGTCTTAAGTCTGCATAATAAATATCTCCTCTTTTCATTGTCACACACTCCTGTCAGATAAATCCTGTATGCTACTATTTTTTCCAGTGGAGATATTTTTATACACCTACAATGCCACTTTTCTGACATTTTTCCATCAATTTGTAAACCGATCTGAAAAATCATAGATCACTGTGCCGTCCTGCCTGTAAATCCTCGGAATCCGCTTCCCGATATCGCAGGCAAGCTCATAGTTAAACCGGCCAGAAAGCGCGCCTAATTCTTCCATTGTGATATGCGCATCACCGTCTGTTCCAATCAGCGTCACCGCGTCGCCCACGTGTACTGGCGCACTGATATCCGTCACATCAATCATAAACTGATCCATGCACACGCGCCCTAATATCTGTGCCCTCTGCCCCTTTATGAGCACATACCCGCGGTTGGAAAGACTTCTGGGATACCCGTCGCCATAGCCGATGCAGACCGTGGCTACCTTCGTGTCCCTTGTCGTCATGTATGTGCCGCCGTAGCTGATTTCCTGTCCTTTGGGGACCATCTTGACATACACGACCCTGGATTTGAGGGAGAGCATCGGCCTTAGCTTTAACTTCTGGTCTGCACGCACCTCATCAGACGGCCACAGCCCATATAATATGATCCCTGCACGCACCGCGTCCATATTGGCCTCTGGCATCTCTGCAATCCCCGCGCTGTTAGAACAGTGCTTCATCGGTATGTGGATTGCCAGCACGCGCTCGACTTTGTCACAGTACTCTTTAAAGAGTGTCATCTGGCGGTAGGCCTTTGTCCTGTCAGCCTCGTCAGCCGATGCAAAATGCGTAAAGATGCCCTCAATCGTCAGCCCGGGAAGCCCGGAAATCTGCCTGATAAGCGCCGTGCCCTCATCGCCCGGGCGAATGCCGATCCTGGTCATGCCCGTATCGATCTTAATATGTATCCTACACGTTTTTCCGACGGCTGCTGCCGCATCTGACAGCTCCTTTGCCGCCTCATACGTAAACACAGTAGAACGTATATTCTCTTCGATCAGTTGCTCATAGCTGTATGGAAAGGTATATCCCAGTATTAGGACAGGTTTTTGTATTCTGTCAGCCCTAAGTGAGAATGCCTCCTCCGCAGTGGCGACCGCATAGCCCCACACCTGCTCTTCATCTTCAAGTATCCGCGCAATCTGGCTGGCGCCATGACCATATCCGTCTGTCTTGATCACCGCGATGATCTTTGTCCTCTGATCGATATTTTTCCTGATACTGTCGATATTATACTGCAGAGCGTCAAGATCGATCTCTGCCCAAGCTCTGTCATAATGTCTCATACTCTTCTCCGTTCCGCCAGTCCCGCAGCGCAAAACTGGCCTACTTCCTATTCACATTCTATCTCGCCAAGCGCCCTGATGATATCCTGCGCCATGATATAATATGCGGAGGTCTTCTGTCTTGCCAGATCCCCTGCAAGACCATGCGCATAAGTTCCCATCACCGCCGCCTCAAACCCGCTGCACCCCTGCGCCAGAAGACCAGCTATGATCCCCGTCAGCACATCCCCTGAGCCGGCCGTTGCCATGCCGTCATTTCCACTTGCATTTAAATACGTCAGCTTTCCTCGCTTAGAAACAAGTGTTCTGGCATCTTTGCACACAAGGGACACATCGTACTTTCTGGTAAATGCCTTACAGCTGGCAATTATATCCTTCTTGACCTCTGCCACAGGACATTTCATCAGTCTAGAAAATTCTCCTATGTGTGGTGTAAAGATGACATCGTTGTCATTTTTCCTGTACCCATAGGCAAACTGCTTCAGAAGCGATGCGTCCTGCGACAGGAGATTGAGCGCGTCGGCGTCTATAACCATCGGCTTATCACACTGCCCCAACAATTTCTCCAAAATGGTTTTTGCCTTGCCTGATACGGACATTCCCGGACCGACAGCCACGAGATCCGCCCATTCAAGCCCCGATAGAAGCACCGCGGCCTCCTCCGGCGCAAGGGCTGGCTCTAAGTCATCCGCGTACGTATCCACAATCGCCTCTGGCAGCTTCTTCAACAAGACTTCCCGGTTCTGCGCTGCGGTAAAAATGCGCACCATGCCGGCTCCTGTTCGATAGGCCCCTAGCGCTGAGAGGAAACACGCACCGCCCATGCTCCTGCTCCCGGCGACCAGCAGCACCTTGCCAAAAGTCCCCTTGTTCCCCGACGGGTTCCTCACCGGGAAATGCAGGTCCTTTGCCCTGTCCGTGAACGTGACGACGCCCGATCGTTTATTCGCCATCACTGCCTCTGGAATACCGATTGGCACACAGACTACTTCGCCCGCACACGAGGCGCCCGGATAAAGCATCAGCCCGAGTTTTCTGTACGCAAAAGTGACTGTGATATCCGCCTTCACGGCACAGCCCATGATACGCCCGTCATCTGTATTTACCCCCGACGGAATATCCACCGCCACCACCTTTGCCTTTGACGCGTTCACAGCCTCGACGGCCTCGCGGTATTTACCCTCGACATTGCGCGTGATGCCGATGCCAAACAGCGCGTCAACGATCACATCGTACAGGGTGCTGCCCACGCCATAATGAATCGGAATGTTTAATTTTTTTGCCGTCTCAAGCTGGGATGCCGCCTCTGGTGACAGCCTTGACAGCTCCCCGACCATATTAATCTCGGCATGTATCCCCTGTTCTGACAAAATCCGCGCTATTGCAATGCCGTCACCGCCATTGTTGCCGTTTCCTGCCATAATGCCCACACAGATATTCGGACCGTATCTGTCTAAAATCACACGGACTGTCTGCAGCGCGGCGCGCTCCATCAGCACAGCCGCACCGATGCCGTACTCCTCGATTGCCGCCCTGTCACTGGCCTTCATCTCCGCCGATGTCAACACATACTCCATAAGCCTCCCAGCCTTTCTTCCTTTTTGTTTTATTATACCACATCTGCCACCGAAAAAAAACGCCAAAACAGTTATTCCTGCTTTGGCGTCTTCCCGGCAACCAGATCTTTTTCTTTATTCAACACATTTTGAGGATTATATTTCATGTCGAACATGTCAATCACATCAGGGCCAAAGATTGAGTGCATATAATTATACATTTCGTCATTCCAGATCTCCTTCTGCTGCTTTAAGATAATTTTTTTCTTGAGCTGCACCTTAAAATCAGACACCCACTGGTTGATCTCGTCAATCTCCCTGACATTCTCCTGAATTTTGCTGTAGCACATCCGCATCGATGCCAACATCAGTGCAAAGTTTGCCTCATCAATCTGCTTCGGAATCTCCATCAGCTCATCATTGTAGTCCTCCATCTTCTGGTTGGACTCCTCGATCATACGTTTGTTGTCCGCCATCTTCTTTTCCTTGGCAGCACTGTCAGGAAGCTCCATAATCGACACTATCTCCTGCATCAGCTTCTTCTTGAATGCAGCGAGGCTCTTTAACTCAGTGTTGAGCTTCCCCTGCCGCTTTAATATCTCGTTGAGATCGTCCTCAAGCCGCTTGATCTCCTCGCTTGCCCCTGTCTGTGTAAAAAGCCTGTGCCACTGGTTATCCAGCGTCAAGACTGGAATCTTTTTGCCTATTAATGCCTCGCGAAAGACCTCGTCCTCCTGTTCCATATCCATATCCCCTTTTATTCATTCGCAATGCCGTACGATAGTTTCATAAGACTATCCGAGAGATGCACATTCTCAACAATGATGCTCTCCGGCACATTCAGATCCACATGTGCAAAGTTCCAGATAGCCTTGATGTTGCAGCGGACAAGAAGCTCTGCAGTCTTTACCGCGCCTTCCTTGGGTATGGTGAGCACCGCGATGTCAATATCATTTTCCCGGACAAACTGCTCGATATGCTCCACCGGCTGTACTGCAATCCCGCGAAGCTCCTTGCCGTACAGCTCCGGGTTTTTGTCAAAAATCCCTTTTACCATAAAGCCCCTGCGCTCAAAATTCACATACTTGGCAAGCGCCTGGCCAAGATTGCCCGCCCCCACGATAATCAGGTTATAGGACTGGTCCAGCCCGAGAATCTTTGCAATCTCATTGTACAGATACTCCACATTGTAACCGTAGCCCTGCTGCCCAAACCCACCAAAATTATTAAAGTCCTGCCGGATCTGCGACGCAGTGACATTCATCAACTTACTCAAATCCTGAGATGATATCCGCTCGATGCCGCTGTCCTTTAGTTCCCCGAGGTATCTGTAATACCTGGGAAGCCTAGTCACAACAGCCTGTGATATTACCTTATCATCCACGATTCCTAACCTCCATATGTCCTTCGTACAGCCTCATACAGACCGCGCGTGCATACAGCACCTGATATCCGCGTAACACTGTACCTGTCTTCTGGCATGGCACCATTCATATGCAATATGCCAAAAAAATAACAAAATATATAGTCTATATTATACAATCTTGTTAAATGATTGTCAATTCTTTTTCCAGTTGTAATTCCAATTGATTTTATTTTCATTCTCTTTTATAATAGGTAAATGAACATTCGAAGGAGGAAATCCCCATGATTTTATCATGCAGCAGCATAGACAAAACATTTGTTGACAACCATGTCATCAAAAATGCATCATTTCATATAGAGGAGTATGAAAAAGCAGCGATTGTCGGTATCAACGGCGCTGGAAAATCCACACTGCTCAAAATTATCACAGGCAAACTTCCTGCAGACGCAGGCACCGTGACCTTCGCAAAGGACAAAAGTTTCGGCTATCTGGCGCAGCACCAGGCCGTGGACAGCGAAAACACAATCTTTGACGAGCTGCTCACTGTCAAGCAGGAGGTGCTCGACCTCGAAGCCGCAATCCGCCAGACAGAGGCTGACATGAAAGGCGCTTCCGGCGACGGGCTTGACGCACTGCTCAAAAAATATGCAAACATGACACACCGCTTTGAGGAAATCAACGGCTACGCCTGCAAAAGCGAGATTACCGGCATCTTAAAGGGGCTTGGCTTTCTAGAGGACGAATTTGACAGGAAGGTCGCCACGCTCTCCGGCGGCCAGAAGACGCGCGTAGCCTTAGGAAAACTGCTCCTGCAAAAGCCCGATCTCATCATGCTCGACGAACCGACAAACCACCTCGACCTCAACTCCATTGCCTGGCTTGAAACCTATCTCCTGAATTATAAGGGCGCTGTCATTATCGTCTCGCACGACCGCTATTTTCTGGACAAAATCGCCACAAAAATCATTGAGGTCGAGGACGGCGTGGTGTCCTCCTTCAACGGAAATTATTCAGACTATGCCACACAGAAGGAGCATCTGCGCGTCGAACAGATGAACGCATACTTAAATCAGCAGCGCGAGATCAAGCATCAGGAGGAGGTCATCGAAAAGCTAAAGCAGTTTAACCGGGAGAAATCCATCCGGCGTGCCGAGAGCCGCGAGAAGATGTTAGACAAGATAGAACGGCTCGAAAAACCCACCGAAGTCCGGGCAGACATGAAGCTGACACTCACCCCGCACAGAACCAGCGGCAATGATGTCATGCAGATCGAGGGCCTATCCAAGCGCTTTGACAGCAACCAGCTGTTTGAAAATGTCTCCTTTGATATCAAGCGTGGCGAACACGTAGCCATCATCGGGGACAACGGCACAGGCAAAACCACCCTCCTAAAAATCATCAATGAGCTTGTCCCCGCGGACAGCGGCACGATCAGACTTGGAGCCAACGTGGAAATCGGCTACTATGACCAGGAACACCACGTCCTTCATATGGATAAGACCTTATTCGAGGAAATCAGCGACGATTACCCGTACCTGACCAACACGGAAATCCGGAACACACTTGCGGCATTTCTGTTCACGGGGGAAGATGTCTTCAAGAAAATCAGCGCGCTTAGCGGCGGCGAACGCGGGCGCGTATCCCTTGCCAAGCTCATGCTGTCCGAGGCCAACTTCCTCATTCTCGACGAGCCGACAAACCACCTTGATATCACCTCGAAGGAAATCCTCGAGACCGCGCTAAATGCCTACGAGGGAACCGTGCTCTATGTCTCGCACGATCGCTATTTTATCAACAGGACAGCAAGCCGCATTTTAGAGCTTTCACATCAGGAGTTTGTCAACTATATCGGAAACTATGACTATTATCTCGAAAAGAGGGACATACTGACACCTGTGTCGGAAGCTGCCCCCAGGGCAGACCAGGAGGCCCCCTCCGCACAGAAGCTTGATTGGAAACAGCAGAAAGAAAACCAGGCACTGATACGGAAACGGGAAAACGACCTGAAAAAATGCGAGGACCAAATCGAAGCGCTCGAGACCAAAAGCGCCGCACTCGACGGGGAGATGGCCAGACCCGAAATCGCGACAAACTCCGCAAAGCTACAGGAGCTCGCCGCGGAACAAGAAAGCGTCAAGGCCGCGCTCGAAACGCTTTATGCCAGATGGGAAGAGCTGTCTGAAGCGAACTGAAAATGCTGTAAATAGAAATTTGTCTACAAAAATGCGAAATGATTTATTACGAAAAAATATTTCGAAATTTATTATTACGGAATGCATTATTGTAAAAAATTATAACAAAAAAAATTTATTATAAACTATAAATAAGCAAATTTAAATTAATCACCAAAACATACTTTTGCCACTTGTAAATTTTTAAAAATAATATACGTAAAATATATAATGCAAACAAGATTAAGTGGTTTTGTTCTTCGGTTTGATGACTTATCTTAGATAAACCAAACTGTTTATGCATTTTTGGATTTGCTCAATTATAGTTATGAAAAGAAATATTATAACAGGAGATACGATCATGGATACAATCAAAAAATTCTTAATCATCGACGGTTCCTCAATGCTTAGCACCTCATACTATGGCAACCTGCCCAAATCCGTGCTCTACGCAAAGACGGACGAGGAAAAAGAAAAACATTACGCCGAAATCCTGCAGACCTCCAGGGGCGCGTACACAAATGCCATCTTTACCATGCTCCGAACATTAGTTTCCCTATATAAAAAGGTGAAGCCAGAATACGTCGCTGTCGCCTTTGACGTGTCGCGCGACACATTCCGGCGCACCGTCCTGGGCGCGGACTCCTACAAGGCCAACCGCAAGGAAGCGCCTGCTCCCCTGCGGGAACAGTTCATCGCCACAGAAAACCTACTGCAAAAAATTGGCTGTCAGGTGCTCATGGACAAGGATTACGAGGCGGACGACTTCGCCGCCTCGCTCGTCAGAAAATTTGAGTCACCGAAGCTTGAGACATATCTGCTCACAAAGGACCATGACTATTTCCAGCTGGTGAGCCCCTACACCAGACTGTGGCGTGTCACAGACAAGGAAAAGGTAAAGGACATGCAGCAGCGCTACGGACTCTACGCCGGAAAAGGCGGGTACACCTCCCTTCCGGCTGGAATCTTTGAGTACACAGCTGATACAGTCTACTCAGAGGAGGGCGTATACCCCGAAAACATCGTCACACTGCTCTCAATCACCGGCGACCCGGGAGACGGCATTCCCGGCTGCAAGGGCGTATCCTCGGCAGCAGCCCCGCTCGTGAACGAATACGGCTCCCTCGATGCAATCTACGCTGCCATCGAGGACTGTGAGGGCAACAAGAAAAAGGAAAAGGCGCTGTCCGACTTCTGGAAAAACAACCTTGGCATCGGACGCAGCCCACTCAATGCACTGAAGGAAAATAAAGAGACTGTCTATCTAAGCTACCAGCTTGCCCAGATGAAGGACGACATCCCCATCAAACAGTCCCTCGAGGACTTTCGGCTTAACATTGACAAGGCCGCCCTCAAGGAAGAACTAAAGCATTACGAGATGCTAAGCCTGATCGCAGAACTGAAACTGTAACCCTAAACTACAACAGGTGCATCACGAAGCTTTTGGCTTCGCCATGCACCTGCATTTAAAATATTTTATTCTTTTATAAGTCGGTCATGCCGCAGCCTACAGCGCATCAAACGTCTCCCGAATCGCCTTGATAAAGTCCAGACTGTTTAAGATCACGGGATTTTCGCAGGTTGATATGAGTGAAAGACTCTTTGTCATCTTCCCGTCCTCAACGGTTTTGATGCAGGCCCTGTCCAACCTGTCCGCAAAATCCATGAGCTCCTGTATCCCATCGAGCTCACCGCGTTTGCGCAGCGCGCCCGTCCACGCAAAGATTGTCGCAATCGAGTTGGTGGAGGTCTCCTCCCCCTTCAAGTGTTTATAGTAATGGCGCTGCACTGTGCCATGCGCCGCCTCATACTCATATACACCGCTCGGTGAGACCAGCACGGAAGTCATCATCGACAGATCGCCGTACGCCGTCGCGACCATGTCGGACATCACATCGCCGTCATAGTTCTTGCACGCCCATATAAACCCACCCTCAGAACGAATCACACGCGCAACCGCGTCGTCGATGAGCGTATAAAAATACTCGATTCCAAGCGCCTTGAATTTATCCTGATATTCCGCGTCATATATCTCCTGAAAAATGTCCTTGAACGTATGATCGTATTTCTTGGAAATCGTATCCTTTGTCGCAAACCACAGATCCTGCTTGGTATCTATCGCATAGCCAAAGCACGCGCGCGCAAAGCTGGAGATGGACTCCTTCGTGTTATGAATACCCTGAATAATCCCAGCCCCGTCAAAATTGTGGATCAGCTCCCTCGTCTCCGTTCCGTCCTCCGCCGTAAAGACCAGCTCTGCCTTTCCTTTTCCGGGCACCTTGATCTCCGTATTCTTGTACACATCGCCGTATGCGTGACGGGCAATCGTGATCGGCTTCGTCCAGTTCTTTACATACGGAACGATCCCTTTGATCAGAATTGGCGCGCGGAATACTGTCCCGTCCAGAATCGCACGAATTGTGCCGTTGGGGCTCTTCCACATCTCTTTGAGATTGTACTCTGTCATTCTCGCCGCATTTGGCGTGATTGTCGCACACTTGACCGCCACACCATACTTTTTGGTCGCCTCCGCAGAATCTACCGTCACTTGGTCATTTGTCTCATTGCGGTGCTCCAGGCCAAGGTCGTAATATTCGGTCTTTAAGTCTATATATGGAAGGATCAGCTCGTCCTTGATCATCTTCCAGAGAATCCTGGTCATCTCGTCCCCGTCCATCTCCACCAATGGTGTTGTCATCTGAATTTTTGCCATCATTGTCTCCTCCTGTTTCTTTTCGTTTCATATGATCCACAAAGAATGCCGCAGGTTATTGTTCTTCGTGTTTGATGCTCAATCCACATTTTACCATATTTTTGTACGCATTACAAATATGTTCATCAGCAAGACTTTCCGCAAGCTGGGCATTCCCGTCGCGGATTGCCTCCATGATGCTCTTGTGCTCTGCCACAGCCGCCGCGCTCCGCTCGTGATTCGAGAGCGTCTGCTGCCGCTGCTTCTGCACATACTGGTGAAAATCTTTGAGCAAATGTATCAGCATCTTGCTCTCGCACGCCTCATACAGACTCATATGAAAGCGGTTGTCTAACTCAATCAGCTGTTCATAATGCCCTTTTTCCAAGTGAAACTCACTTAGCAGAATAATCTCCTCAAGCTCCTCTATCCTGTCTTTGGTAATCTTCTTCGTCGCCCATCTTGCGCACAGACCCTCGAGAAGGGAACGAATCTCATAAATATCCGCCACATCGGATACTGAAATGCCCGTGACATACGCCCCCTTGTTCGGCACAATCCGTATCAGCCCCTCCAGTTCAAGCTGACGGAAAGCCTCGCGAACAGGAGTTCTGCTCACGCCGAGCTCCTCCGCGATTGCCGCCTCCTTAAGCTCGTCGTTCTCCTGGTATTTTCCGTTTAGTATATCTTCTCGGAGCTTTCTAAAAACCCTGCCCCGCAACGAATACTTATCCGACGCGTCCTGGTTCACATCATACGCACTCATCTTACCACTTCGCCGCCAATCCTTTCCTGTTTGCCATCATTATATCAGTTTTTCCTATCCGCCATGCCAGGTTAGCCATCTATTATATCAGTTTTTCCTGATTGCCACGCCAGGCACCGGGATGCCTAGCATCTTGCAGCCCTCCCCAATCACAGCCAGCAGCTCATCGTCCGTGAGCACCGTAACTCTGCCGCTCTCGTACTCCGCATCTACCCACGCCTTCACGTACGCTACAAGCTCGGAGGATTTGCTGATCTTCTCATCATCCCTAAGCTGATAGTATGTATTGATCCAATGTGCGATCCCGGCAAGCCCTGATGTGTTGGACACTGCGCACAGCACCGGCCTGTTGAGGAATTTCTCTGTGTCAAAGATGTTGTAAATCTCCTCGTTTTTGAGCAACCCGTCCGCGTGAATACCCGCCCGCGTGACGTTAAAGTTTTTGCCAACAAAAGGTGTCCTCTCCGGAATGTGATAGCCAATCTCCTTCTCGTAATACTCCGCAAGCTCCGTGATGACCGTCGTGTCCATGCCGTTGAGCGTCCCTTTTAGCTGCGCATACTCAAAGACCATCGCCTCAAGCGGTGTATTTCCTGTACGCTCGCCGATGCCAAAGAGCGACGTGTTGACGCCAGAACAGCCGTAGAGCCACGCTGTCGTCGAGTTGGTGACCGCCTTATAAAAATCATTGTGCCCATGCCACTCAATCCACGCGTGGGGCACGCCAGCGTGCGTGTGGATTGCGTAGATAATGCCCTGCACACTCCTTGGGATCACGGCACCCGGGTAGTTCACGCCGTACCCCATCGTGTCACAGGCGCGCACCACAATCGGGAGATTGTATTGCGCCGACAACTTCATCAGCTCCTGGCAGAACGGCACAACATATCCGTATATATCCGCACGCGTGATGTCCTCTAGATGGCACCGCACGCTGATATCCTCCTCGAGACAATCCCGCACGACAGACAGATAATGGTCCATCGCCTGGCGCCTTGTCATCCTAAGCTTCAGAAAAATATGATAGTCCGAGCAACTCACAAGGATTCCTGTCTGTTTCATGCCAATCTCTTTTACCAGCTTGAAGTCCTCCTTGCTCGCGCGAATCCACGAAGTCACCTCCGGGAACTGATAGCCGCGCTCCATGCACTTATAGACCGCGTCCCTGTCCTTCTGGCTGTACAGAAAAAACTCACTCTGCCGGATCATACCATTTGGTCCACCAAGCCTGTGCAGATAATCGTATATTGTCACAATCTGCTCTGTGCTGTACGGTGCCCTCGACTGCTGTCCATCCCGGAAAGTCGTGTCTGTAATCCAGATTTCCTTTGGCATGTTGTGCGGAACCACCCTGTCGTTAAACGGAATCTTTGGTATCTCATCATACGGGAACATATTGCGGAATGCATTGGGCTTCTCCACATCCTGCAGCTGGTACATATGCTCCTCAATCTGCAACAGATTATTGTGGTCATTCATGGTGACTGGCCGGTTCTCAAAGTATTCATTATTGTTTGCCATAACTTTCTCCTCCGTTCCTGCAACCTGTACATTCGTTTTTCTGAAACTCTTTCCGCAATCCGGATTTGCCTGATTTGCTTTTTCGTATATATTTTTGGTGTCATTTTAATAATTCTGAAAGTCCTTCTGCAATCTGGATTTGCCTGATTTGTTTTTCAGTATTTATTTGGGTATCGTTTCAGAAAAGTGGCAGTTTTGTACTCGTGTATTATTGTATACAAATATACAAATATTGTCAATATCAAAATCTCATGAAAAAACGAGTAAACTCTGTGTCAGGTTATCCATCTAATACAATATCTTTGCCTGTGCAAAGAGCCTGTCAATCTGTAGCATCCCCGCGCCCTGCACACTCCAACTCTGCCCTAAATCTAAGGCAGAACCCAACAAAAGCCGCCTAAGCTCCTTATTGGTTAGCTGTGGATACTTCTGTAGGCACAGCGCACAGGCCCCGCTCACAATCGGTGCCGACATCGAGGTGCCACTCTTTGCAATGTACGGTTTTGTACTATACCGATAATTACAGGCTGTGATATCTGTCCCCGGCGCCACAATATCCGGCTTTTTCAAGGGGTTTAATATACTTGTGATGGCCATATCCTTTCCAGGGCCGCGGCTCGAATACTCATTGCAGAGTCTCCCACCATTTCCCTTGTAATTTCCATCGTGACACCCCACACAGACACAGCCGCCACACTCTCCAATCGGTGAGAGCGTCATAGGGTTTGGTCCCTTATTGCCCGCCGCTGCCACAATCATGATGTTTTTGTCCCACAGATACCGTATATACTTGCGAAACGCTTCCCAGTCCCCCGGGTCAATCCCGTCCTCCGATTCCATTTCGATAGATATATTGAGAATCCTGATAGGATACTGCCCAAGCAACCCTGCAATCCACTCCAGTCCGCTTGTGAGGTTTTTCAGGCTGCCCCCGCCCTTTTTGTCCAACACTTTGCCACACACAAACGTGCACTCCGGGGCGATTCCACGGTAGCGCCCTCCGGACACCAATCCGCTCCCGCCTAAAACTCCTGACACATGTGTCCCGTGTCCATTATCGTCATAATACATTCTCCTGTCCAGCACAAAATCCTTAAAAGCTGCTATTCTCCCCCTAAGATCCGGGTGTGCTGCCACGCCGCTGTCAAGAACCGCCACCCAGACGCCCCTGCCCGTGTAGGGCGACACCTCCTTGTGGTCACAGCCGATCATTCTGCGTACTCTGTTCATTTTCATTCCTTCTGTAATTATCTATAAAATATGCCTGAACATACAACCGCAGATAATTACGTTGTCACTTCACATTAATATATGATGGAAATGCCCCAAAGTACACAAAAAGGCTCCCCATTTTGGGAAGCCCTTCCTCTATACACTATTCATTTCGTATCGCCGCAAGCGGGCTAAGGCGCATCGCCCTAAGCGACGGGATAAATCCTGCAATCATGCCAATCACGACCGCAAACACAATCGCGAGCGGACTAAGCCACAGCGGAATGCGGCAGATCGCGCCCGTAATTCCCATATTGGCCGTCGCATCGCTTCCAGTCACCAGCCCGTTGATCGCCAGGCTGAGCAGATAACTAAAGCCCACGCCAACCACACCGCCGATAAAACCGATAAAGCCCGCCTCCATCAGAAAAAGTCCTTGTATATTCCGGATATCACAGCCAAGCACCTTCATGACACCGATCTCCTTCGTCCGTTCATATATGGACATCATCATTGTGTTGGTGATACTGATAGCCGCCACGAGCATGGCAACTGCACCTATCGCGCCAAGCACAGCCTGTATCATGTTCATGCTATCCATCTCCTGCTGGATCCACTCTGCTGAATTGTAGGCATCATAGCCCATCTCCCTGATCATGTCTGTCAGTGGTACTACATTTGTCATGTCATCGACCTGTACAATCAACTGTGAATAAAACAGTTCATTGTAGGGCTTGCCATTTTTCCTGGTAGGCTGCCCCGGAATCGGATTTTTCCTGAACACACGTTTTAGTTCTGCCTTCAGCGCATCAATATCGCAGAGCACACTCGAGCTATAATTATTATTCCACTGCCCAACCTCTCCCTCCATCACGCCGCATGCCTCTATAATGTACTTTTTAGGCGGTTTTGAAGATGTTCCCTCGCCAGAACTACCGTTCTGAGAGTTCCAGTATGCGTTCGTGTCAAAAATGACAAACATCGGATCCTCCATCAGGTCGATATTCGGAACCTCGTTATTGTCCCAAAAAGTATATGTATGTGTCTTCTCGATATAGAAATACATCAGCACATTATTTCCGTAAAAAAACTTTAACTCCGTGTCCGAATCCGGCAGCTTCCCCTGCGCAATTGGAAGGTTCAGCGTTGCAAATTCTTCCTGTGAAATGCCGTAGATATCAATATTGCTCGCATATCTTCCTGATTTTGCAATCGCAGAAACGCTAAGCCTTGGGTATACGTCACTGACGTGCTCCATAGACAGAAGCTGCTGTACAAACGCATCGTCAAGTCTCTTTTCCTCCGTCTGTCCACTGCTGCCATCACTCGAAAAATAGTAGCCACCGCCAGAACTGATCTCAATTTGCGTCATGGAGGTGTAGCTGGAATAGTTGTCCAGCATACTCTGCTTGAGCCCGTTGCCCAGCGCAACCATGACAACAATCGACGTAATACCAATCACCACTCCCAGCACGGTGAGCACTGTACGAAGCTTCCGTTTCCACAGATTGGAGATACTCATACGCAGTAAATCAAAGAATTTCATTATTCATCATCCCCATCTAGCAAATCCATGTCTTCCTTATGCTTCTTTGCCTTTCTCTTCTTTGAAACAATCACAACGATAACCACAATCACAAGGACAACCGCCGCGACAATACCAATAATTGCTGCTAGGGGCAGTTTCTTCTGGGCCGTCTCATCCTCTATCGGCTCCATAGGGATATCCTCCATCATGCCCTCGTCAAATGTCATCTCATAGACCAAAAGATTCAGGTCTTTCTCAAAGCGGAACTCATTTCCTGCCTCGTCCTCATAAGTGATGACAGCCTTCACGATGCCCTCTCCCATATCCGGTGCAATACCCGTGAGCATGGAGTCCACATTTCCAGTATTTCCTGGCGCGATATTTCCGAGATAGGTAATACCACTGTCAACGGTATCGCTCTCATAATTCACCTTCACATTGAAAAGCGTCGTCTTGCCTGTATTGAAGATACTGAACATAACATTGGACTGCTCGCCGACTGCAATTGACTCCGGCATAACCTCCGCAGTTCCCGTGTCAAGCTTTGCCTCCTGCTTAATCGGTATCGACACATGTGCGACATCGGACAAGTTGACCTGCTCCTCCGTATCGTATTTCATATTGACGGTCAGCACGTATGGCTTTTGTGAGAGATCCGCCTTCGCCTCCATCTCAATGCTCATGTCATACGTCTCGCCCGGCGCAATCCTTTCCTTGTAGACAGCGCTAGAGCCCGATGTCGGCAGGAAAGCAGCATATGTAGCATCTGCGTCCTTTCCCTCCACAGTTGCCTCCATGTTAAAGAGCACATTCTCAACCGCAGTTTCCTTGGATGTATTTTTCACACTCACTGTCAGGTTAAAGGTTGAGCCAGCATAGACTTCTTCTGGAGCCGTTCTGTAACCCGTTACAATAATGCGTGGGTTTGCCGCCTTCTTATCCTCATCCTCCTCATCATCAGGATACTTGATTAATGTCTTCTCAGGATCCGCACCCTTGATATTAATATAGGTCGTCAAATCCGTCTCCACCAGTGAACCTTTCTCATAATAGGTCACATGAAAAGGCAGCGGATAACACCCTGTAAGCACATCACTCCTGACCTTGAAGTTCCAGCCAATATCCATCCGCTTGTTATACGCATCCGTCGTGTCAGAGGCCGCCTGTATCATCTGAATTGTCTGTGCATCATACGCCTGGTTGATATCAAAAGGCCATTTCGTCCTGTCATTGGATACCGTTGGTGTCACAACGATATCCTTGATATCCGTCTTACCTAAGTTTATCAACGATAAAACCACCAAAACCTGTTCATCATATTGCGCGTTCATGATGGGAACCTCGTTGGAAAGCATCAGAAATTTCTCTGTACCAGAATAGGTTTCCTTTGCAATCTCATCTAGATATCCCTCCACCTCGGCCTCATAGCTTGTCAGCTCTGACATTGTAAGTCCCGCACTTTTCATATACGTCATTGCACTATTGTAGATCCTGTCCATGCGCCTAATCTGATCCTCTTTCAGTTTATAGCGTATCTTCAAGTCGCTATAATGGCGGTTTAACTGGGCTCGGACCTGATCCTTCCACGCATCGGACACATACTGGTCGCCCGGGTTGGACTGCGGATTGCTCTCGGGTGTACTACTACTCTCGGGCGGCTTGCTTTCAGGCGTGCTCTCCGACGGCTTGCTTTCTGGCGTGCTCTCCGACGGCTTGCTTTCTGGCGCACTCTCTGATGGTTTGCTCTCGGGCGTGCTCTCTGATGACTTGCTTTCTGGCGTACTTCCTTCGGGTGTACTACCCTCAGGCGTGCTGCTCTCTGTACTGCTTTCGGGCGCACCACTATCCGACGGCTTGTTTTCAGGTGTACTGCCCCCGGCACTGCTATCCGGGGTTTGACTGCCCTCCATGCCGCTGGCAGGCTCACCTTCTCTATCGTTATTCCCCTCTTCTTTCGTTAGTGCCTCTGTAATCTCCGGCTGCTCCTCCTCCGCCGCAAACGAAGTCACCGTACTTCCGCACAGCAGCGCCGACAGCAGCGTGACAGCCAATACCTTATTAAATTTTTTCATGTTCATCCTCCATTCCTGAGTATGTTACTCCCCTTTTTCAACCGTCGTTTGAGCGTCCTCCTGCCCCACTTTTGCACTGGCACTGGTATTGTCAATCATGTCCACAATCTTACCGTCCACAATCCGTATAATCCTGTCCGCAAAACTTGCCAAGGTATTGTCATGCGTCACCATAATCAGCGTCCGCTTCTGCTTACGCACCACATCCTGCATCAGGTTCATAATCTCCCGCGAGGTGTTGGAATCTAAGTTTCCCGTCGGCTCGTCTGCAAAGATTATCTCTGGATTCACCACGAGCGCTCTCGCCACACCGACGCGCTGCTGCTGACCTCCCGACATCTGGTTTGGCCTATGGTCCCAATATTTGTCAAGTCCTACCATATGTACCATCTTTTTCGCCCGCCTCATGCGCTCTCTTTTGGACACACCTTGAAAAGTCAATGGAAGCGCTACATTTTCCACTGCATTCATCGTCCCCATCAGGTTAAACGACTGAAAGATAAACCCAATATGCTCCCTTCTAAAACGCACAAGTTGGTTCTCATTTTTTGTCTCCATATGTTCACCGATAATCATAATCTCACCCTTTGTGGGCTTCTCTAAACCTGCAAGCATATTGAGCAAAGTTGACTTCCCCGAACCCGAGGTTCCCACAATGGCACAGAACTCACCGCGGTTGATGCTGAAGCTAACGCCATTGAGCGCGCGCACCCTGTTCTCACCGATACGGTATACCTTATATAAATCTTTTACGACAATAACCGGTTTGGATTTCACCGTTCCATTTCGTCCTATATTATCTTCTGACATCTCAACCCCCTATATCTGTATTGCCTTCCCCTCTTAATTTTGACCACCTTATCCAGGTTTTCTGACAGCCCTTTATTCAGGCTTTTGCATACTTCGGTCCAGAACTGCATCAACCAAATTAATACAGTTCATGTATATTCCATTGAAATCATAGCATACATGCTGCAAAGTTGCAACCGATACTTCAAAAAAGAAAGGATAAGATTGATTAAATCTCATCCTCCTTTTTACTCAATTTTACTCCATCTGCACCTTAATAATCGTAATCGACATATTCTGTGTCCTTGCGGAGCTTTCCGTGGACAACACTGCTTCTGTACTCGCTGGTATCATCGATCTGGTATTTGATTCCTTTTCGGTGATCCGCCATAATCGCTCTCTGTGTTTCTGTCAGTGAGTTGGGGATCTCCGCCTCCGTAATCATAATATCGGCCACCTGTGTGACTGGCGCATAAGCAAACTCACTAAATTCCGTGTAATACGTATTCATCAGTACAAACTCACCTGTATCAATGTCGGACGGATAAATATCAACCGCCTTATCATATCCAGTCTTAAACTGGAAAATAGCAAGCTGCCCCTTAAGCTCAATATCATTGTCAAACAAATATTGTACTGTCCTGTCGCCAGAATCATTGACTGATGTGTTCGTTTTTACATTTAAATGAATATCGTCTTTAATCTGGTCCTCATAGAGCATCTTGAAGGACACTCCAAGTTCATCATTAATCTTGGCATACAGAATCACCTTCTGCCCTACATAGCTGTTATAGATGTCCTTCTTGATGATTTTCTGTTTGTTCAATGTCAGATACACGAACTCATATCCTAGCTCTGCAGCTGTCCTCTGCGCATCTGCAATCTGCTTATCGTCACTGTTCTTGATGCCGATGGCCCCCGCAGATGTGACCGAATCCATCTTTACATAGCAGATGACACCTATCTCAATCCGATACCATCCATTGGAGTATGCGCCAATGACCTTCACCGGAAGGTTCGCGCTAAGTGTGGTAAGGATTGTCGATGTGTACGAAGGCTCCGCGTACACCACACAGTTGTCCTTCGTGTAATATACATCCTGCATTGCTGTATATGTAGGTCCTTTGGCCAATGCCGTCAGCTCCATATTCACAGCTGTACACAATACCGAAACTATCACCAGAGCTGCAGCTATATACTTCTTAAAACCTTTTCGCATCCCATATCCTCCCTGCCATTAATAATTCTCGACCTTCGTGTTTTCAGGAAATGAACTATCCTGATATGAGCATCTCGAATTGACTGTCACCTCTGTAAAGACACACCCTGCAAAAGCAGAAAAACCGATACTGAGTGTGTTTTTGGGTATCGTTACACTGGCAAGCGCTGTACAGCCGGTAAATGCGCTGTCTCCAATGCTGAGCACTGATTTTGGAAAGGTCACCTCCGTAATCCCCGTGCAACCTGCAAACGCTGATTCTGGAATCGCCTCAATTCCCGAGCGGATGTCGAGTGTCTTAATCCCCGTACAGCCCATAAAAGCGTTCTCAATCATTGTCTGCATCGTGCCTGGTAGCTTAACATCTGTGATCGCCGTACATCCCTCAAATGCGCTCTCACCAATAAACTCCAAGCCACTCGGCCATCTCTCTAGCGCCATCGCGCTGCAGTTTGCAAAGGCCTCCTTATCCACCCGCTTCAATGAGGAGGGAAGTTTTGTCATTTCCATCTTGGCACAATTATTGAACGCCTGCTCCCCTATCACTTCAATGTCATTTGATAGCTTGATGGTCTTGAGAGCCGAACACTCATTAAACGCCTTCTTACCAATCACGGTCAAACCATCTGGTATCGTAATCCGTGCAAGCTTTGAACAGCTGTCAAACACACCCTCGCCCATCTCGGTCAATCCGTCTGGCAGTGTGACCTCGACTAGCAGTTCACTGCTCTTAAACACATTTTTGCCCAGCTTCTCAACCGTATCCGGGAGGGATATACGGACAAGCCGCTTAGAGCTTGCAAATGCCGAATCAGCAATCTCCGTAACCGGCTGTCCATCGATCGTGTCAGGGACATCGAGCGTCGCCGCACTGCCAGTGTATTTTCTGATTACTACATGATCCTGATACAGTGTGTATTCATACTCGCTGTTCTTCTTCTCCTCCGGCTTAGCCTCCTCTGTGCTCTCCTGCTCTGATGCTGTCTCTGTCTCCTCTGTAGGGCTTTCCAGGAAATAGTCGTGGCTGTCATTCCTGTCTCCATCCACAGAGCCGTTCTTCTTAGGATTGCTGTCTGATGTATTTGTCGTTTGCGCAGTGTCCGTGACTGTCCCCTGCACCTTTGCATCCTCACCGGAAGCAACCGCTTGCGATTCGTCCTCAAACACCTGCATCGCCTTGGAATAATTTGTCTGCGAATCCTCGATCAGTGACTCAATGTCGGATGGCAGCTCACCGTTTTCAACCAGCATCCCCCCCACAGTCTCAGTCTCTGTTTCTATTTCAGATACAATCTCTGTCGAGGTTTCCGGCTCGGCACCGATTACGCCTGTCTTATTCAGATACATTCCCAGAAGAATGATAAATGCAGCCGTGCAGCCACCCACCATTCCCCAAAAAAGTTTTTCCATTCTGTCATCTCCGGTCTATACTATTATTTCTTAAAATCATTCTCTGATATCTGTGTGCCATAGAATGCACCGCGGACAACAGTCTTCAATCCCTCACAGCCTGTAAGACCAGTCAGGGAACTGCAATTGCGGAATGCCTCAGCACAGATCTTTTCCACAGAAGCTGGGACTGCCACGTCAAGCAGCTCTGAATGTCCCTTAAATGCCTCTGAACCAATCTGCTTTATACCCTCAGGAAGTTCCACGTGTGCCGCGGACCCCTTATATGCCAGCAGAATACCATCGCCGACAATCAGGAAATCACTCTCATCATCACTGTTTTTCCAGTTATCGAGCCACTTCGTTCCCTCAAATGCCTTTGTTCCGATCGCCGTAACAGTATCTGGGATCGTCACGTCCACAAGACTTGCACAGGACATAAACGCGCCGTACTCAATCTCTGTAACAGTATCCGGAATGACGATCGACTTTAGCCCACTCTCCGAAAATGCCAGTCGCCCTATCTTTTTAATATTCCCGTCAATTTCATACGCTGTCAAATCCTTCTGTTTATAAAACTTTCGCTGTGCAATGCTGTCAGTCTCTATAGAACTGTCGTTCTCCACATTGACTGTGATAGAGGTTGGTGTCTGACTGTCAGTGGTCTCGTCAACCACATCTGCCTTCGCATTGTCAGGAATTCCATACACCTGTCCTTTATGGTTATCCATCAGCACCACCGCCCGGCCTGCCACGATTACCGTCTTGCCTATCACATCGTCATTCTCTGGAACATCAAGCGGATGAATAGCCCCTCCTGTACCTGGGGTATCCGCAGGCTTCTGTGGCGTCTGCTCATCATCCGTATCATCTGTGCTGCTGCTGCCGGACGTCTGCTGTCCTTTGTTCGTCGTCGTGGTAGTAGTTGTACTGCTGCCATTTCCAAGATTGGGCTTCTCCTCAAGCCCCACATTGCTATCCATAAAGTCTGTCGGATACTCCGCCTCGTATATTACAGGGATGTCATTGTCCCTGCCAAAAGTATCTGCCGTGCTGGACTTGCCTGTATAAATCTTCATATTCGGACTTCCGGCAAATGCCTTTTTGTCAATATTCACTACGGATTCTGGTATCACGACCTGTTTCAAATTCGCATTGTTTGCGATGGCCTTCTCCCCGATACCGGTCGTCGGACTTTGAATCACAACATTCTCAACACTTCCCATGCTCGCCATCGCCTGCTTTGGGATCCCTGCAGTATTACCGGAAACCATCACATTTTTGGTATTCTGCAGATTCCAGAACGCATATGTATCAATGCGCTCCACCGTATCCGGCATCACATAGTTATCGCCCGCACGCGCCGGAAGTACCTGATACAGCATCGTCATATCGCCGTTATAGATCGCACCATTGTAATATGTGAGATATTCATTGTCCTGGTCGATCAGAACTGTCGCAAGACTGTTGCAGTTCGCAAACACACCTGATCCCCACGAACTTACATTCTCTCCTATCTCGACCGAAGTCAGATTTGTACAGCCCTCAAATGCTCCGGGACCAACCTTTTCTACACTGTCTGGAAGTATCACCCGCGTGAGCGCTGTGCAATTCTTAAATGCATTATAGGATATTCGGGTAACAGAGTCTGGGATCGTGAGACTCGTCAGCGTCTCATTTCCGGCAAAGGCTTCGTCACCGATTGCAGTTATAGTATCTGGGATACTGACATATGTGTCAGTTCCCAGATATTTTGTCAGAGTCGTTCCATTGATACGGAATCTGTCATCCTCCGCGGCTGTCACACCGCCGCCGATTCCTTTGGCAACAGTCACAAGCGCAAGGATTCCCAGTACTGCCAAGCTTGCAATAGCTATCTGTATTCTTTTCATATTGGTCTCCTTTTTTGGGAACTGCTGCTGGCAGTTCCCTACTTGTTCTATATTTATGCTGCCCTGTATTTTTTGCGTTTCCGCCCGTCACTTAGCACAAACAATAAGATTGAGACACATGCCATTCCGATTGCCGCAAACCACTTGGGATGAATCGGATCACCTGTCGCCGGTGTGGCGTCAAGCATCTTGCCAGCAACCAGGTTGCTGGTATCCACATAAATCACATACGGTGAGAAATGTGGTGGTACAAATGAGATACATGCAATCCCATCAATTGTCGTAAATCTCGGTGTGATCTGCTGCAGAACACCATTGTCCGCCGCTGCCACGCGCGCATTTCCGCCATACTGGATCAGTACATCCGGAATCGGCATCGTCACTGTGATGTTCAGCCCCGTCGAGTCTGTAATCTTATTTTGACCCGTTGAGTCATATAATGATATATCCATCGGCAGGTATGATAATCCCTCAAGTGAACCGTAGGTATTCGTAAGTGCCTGCTCAACTGCTGCTGTCGCTTCCGGTGACTCTGTGATTTTGACAATAAAGTTGTCTGTAGAACCACTAACTGCCAGGGACGCTACATCTGTGTTGGAGATACCGTTCTTCGTGATGTAAATTCTATTTCCATTGTTATTGTTTGTCGTGCCTGTTCCGCTTGACGGATTATTGACTGTACCTGTTGTCGATGTTGTCGATGATGTTGAATTGCCTGGCCTGTTGGGCACTGTTGTCGTGTTCGAGTTTGAACCTGGTCTTCTTGGCGGGTTATCGTCATCGTCGTCGTCATCGCTCGACCTCGTCTTGTAGTTTGCCGTAACCGTGACATCGGCCGCCGGCATCACAAAGGATGTCGTGACAGCATTTGCATTGACAAAACCCAGACCAGAGTTGTTTGTCGTCCACCTTGAGAATACCCTGCTAGAGGACTCCGGTGCGTTGGCCGTGATGTTGACAGTCGCGCCAGTCTCGTACTCACCAGAACCGGAACCATAATTTACTGTCACCTTATATTTTTTCTTATTATCCGTATTGTTGTTATCATCATCATTATTGTCACCTGTTTCCGCCTTCTTATATGTCGCAGTGACAGTAATCTTGCCTCCTTCTGAAAGCTGCGGCATTATGATTGTGGTGGTAGCCCTAGACGCGTTGGCAAAGCCGGCCGCTGTACTTGCCGTTGTCCACTTGTCAAACACTTCGTTTTCTGCTGTTGACGCATATGCAGAGATTGTAACAACCTCCCCGACATTGTAAAATCCACTGCCGCTTCCGTTTATTACCTCCAGTTCACAGTTGCCCTCTGTGGGATCAAAGTCCTTATAGGATGCTGTGACCACCACTTTTTGTCCCACCTGCAGCTGCGGCATCACAAAGGTTGTTGTCGATGACTCCTCATCAACAAAGCTAACCCTCGGATTATCAGCTGTCCATCTGCCAAAGGTCTGTCTCGGATTTACCGGTGAATATGCTGATATTTCAACAGAGTCGCCCCCGTTATAAAATCCGCTTCCGCTTCCGTTTATAACCTGAACCTCGCATCTTGATGCAGTATCTGAATACACTGCGGTAATTGTCACAACAGAATCTGCATTCTGCAGATGCGGCATCTGGAAACCTGTCATTTCCCCTGACGCATTTGTCAAAAGATAAGTAAAATCACCTTCATCATTCGAGCAGGTAACTGTCCAGCACAAGAATTTTCCTGTACTGTTCTTTGTGTCTGCCATCAGTGTAATGCTCTCTGCACAGTCAAGCTCAATCGGCGCAGTAAAGCTGCGGATCATCTCGCCAGTACCTGTGCGCAGAATATACTCTGCCCCTACCACATTCAGTTTATGCGTTCCTCCACAGGAAACGACCTTGGACGGATTAAATTTGTAATTCGGGATAAACATTCTGTCTTCCTTGATATTCGTAAAGGCCGGATCACCTGCCTTGACGCCTGTAAGCACTTCATATCCGTCATCATTCTGTGCGTCAATCCTGCACATCCATGTCACAAACTCAAGCCCTGTGTATTCTGGTGCTGTTGGAATATCCTTCGCAGTAAGCGCATCCTTAGGCTCCCTGTCATTGTCGGGACTCTTGGGGTTAATCTTGCAGATATCGATTGTCCTTAAATCCTTATCAACGAATGTCTCTATGTACTCATTTCCCTCATCGACAAACTGAACTTTATTTTCCCAGTATTCACGATCATGCGTAGGATTGTTCTTAACCAGTGCATCGATTACCTGTTTCCATGATTTATAGCATGCACTCTCCTCACCAGTTGTCTCGTTTTCGTACTTTTTACCATAGATCATGACTGTCGTCTTGCCGTCAAAGGCACCTGATGCAAGCGTACATCTCTTATTTGGAACATACAATTTGAGCAGTACATTCTCGCCTAGTTTCGTAAAGGCCCTGTCATGAACCTCCTCAATTTTATCTGGAAGTGTCACGGAATTTAATACGCTACAGCCTTCAAAGCAACCCGCCGGAATCTTTGTTACCTGTGTTCCCTTCAGGTTTACCTCCTGAATGTATGTACAGTTCGAAAATGCATCCTGCGCAATCGACGTAATATTTGGAAGCAAATCACTTTCTGATACGCCAACTGTCGGACTGCCGCCCACCTCTGCGCTGCCACGTCCCTCCAGGCACTCTAAAATCTCATAATCTGGATTTTCAGCATTCCCGTGGTTCTTGTACAGGATCATATTCTGTGCTGTAAATGTAGTGTTGCCATCAGGGAAGTTTACCTCCTTGAGACTCTTGCAATCCCTGAAGGGTAATGCGCCCACCTCTGCCAGCTGGCTGCCTAAGGATACACTTGTGAGGTTCTCACAGCTGTCAAAGGCATAGTCTGGAAGCTTCTTAACATCCGGCAAACTAATTGTCGTGAGATAATCGTTACCCCTGTTGTATCGCTCAACGTAAGTGTGTCCATTGTATCCATTTTCCCCCCATATATAATAAGGGTCTGTATCCTGATCCGTCTCATCAAAATAACCACTATAAAGTCCAGGTTTCGTATTTTCGTATTTCTCCCCTTTACCTCCTTCATATGTTGAATACAGCTTTGGCACATTCCTTTCATCGCTAGAATCAAACTGATTCAGTTTTCTTTCCGCCAAGGCGCCTGTTTTTCTCTCTATAGCTGTCTCAACTTCTTTTTTGGTTGTTGTCCCATCTGGTAATGTAATTTCTTTTTCTTCAACTTTAGGCTCGTATTTTAAATCGAGGTATTTCACGTTATCCGTATTTGCCTCATTTGTATAGAAGGCTTTTGAATCCACACTGTCTATACCTCTTGGAAGGGAGATATTAAGCGTCCTCAAAACGATGTCTTTCTCATTTACTATCCCCTTAGACTTATAGTTGTCTGGGTATGCGCCAGTCGTACTACCAGGCAACCCCTCCTTTTCTTCAAACTTATCTATGATACTGTAATCATCTTTTGAGTCTTCTTTCCCCCACTCATCTACAAGCGCTTTATTGATAACGTCAATTTCCTCATAATGAGGATAATCAATCAATGTAGCCTCTCCTGTCGCCTCATTTCTCATCACGACCAGGTTCATGGGTGCATCTGTCTTATAGCAAATCCCTGTCGTCTTGCCAGACAGCATATTTTTCCCATCAGCACTCATCGCAAACTTATATGGCTCATAATTGGGGTTGATCGCCCCGTGGAATGTAAGGTAGTCCGAATCTGTCCTAAACGCATCTCGTTCAATTGTTATCGTATTGTTTGGATCTGTCCATACCCCTTCATTATCACCATAGTTTACTGTCTGCGTCTGGCTGAATACCACATTTTCAAGACTCTTACATCCTGCAAAGGCTTCCTCTCCGATAAACTTTACCGAATCACCAAGTTCTACCCACTGCAATTTTTCGCATCCTGCCAGTGCCCTTTGGTTGATTTTCTGAACTGTACCATCATTTATGACCAGTTTGTACAGTCTATTCTTTACTTTATCATTCGCAAAGCACCCTTCCCCCAGTTCAGTAATTGTATAGCCTCCTACCGTCTCTGGAACCTCCGCAAGGAAAGGGCCTGAGTCTGTCGCATTGGGATTTGGTTTATATTCAGACAAAATGGCATTATTTGTTCCCTCAATAATCTCAATTGTCGCCAGATAATCACTTGGATTCTCCGTACCCGCACCAATCTCCATATGGTCTTTTCCGTCACTGCCTCTAAATACATATGGTATTACTTTATATTTTCCATCTGGTAATTTGTAACCTGTAACGGCATCCCATGTACATTTCCTTGGCTCTGAGACACTACCTGGCTGTGCCCCCTCCTCTGGTCCCCGAATATAGAAATCCGGATTCAGCACATCTCTGAACAGTCCAAACTCTTTCCCATCCTTCGAATCGGAAGGCCTATACGTCGCATTGTATGCATCTTTTGGAAATTCAACACTCTCAAGATATTTGCAGCCTGCAAATGTGTTATCAGGTACTTTTGTGGCATCGCCTGTGACACCATTTCCAAGTCTCCCTGGAAGTACTACTGTTTTAAGACCATCCCTTCCTGCAAGAATATAATCTGATGTACAGTTGCCATTCTCTTCATAATACAACTGGTTCATATAGGATGGGAACGCAAAATGCTCCAGGCTTCCTCCCCCCTGATCCGCAGTCAAAGCAAACGCCGCTGTTCCAATCTCAAATCTTGTATTATCGCTTGTAAAATGGACTGTCGTCAACTCATCACAGCCAAAAAATGCATATGGCTCAATCTTCAATGTACCATTTCTATAGCCAACTACTGTCATCTCCTTTATGTCGGATAAATAAAGACAACCCGCACCAATCTCCTGAACATAATCCGGAAATGTTATATTATTTAGCTTTGTATTATAGAAGGCCATACAGCCAACTTTTTCAAGGCGTGAGTTTTTGCTTGTAAAATTGACCGATTCAAGATTCGGGCACTGCCGGAAAGCTTCATCTCCCAATATCCTGCAGTTGTCCTCTGTAATTGTCACACTTTTCAAATATGTCGAATTGGCAAACGCCCTCTCTCCTATAAACTCCACTGAGGATGGAATTGTAATAGAAGCTACTTCTTTGTCAGTGGCCGGTTGTTGATTGACTTTTACATTAAATGCATCTGACTTAATTCCCTTTATGTTTACCTGACCACTGGTAAGGTATCCATCCGCGTCAATTCTCTGTCCGGAATCCGGAACTTCATTCGCCTTAATTTGGGGAACATAAACCAGATCGCCAATTGTATTGTTCAACCGTTTTAACTCATATTTCTCCAGTCCGACAGAGGATGCGCCTTTACCCATTCTCTGGCATATTGCATAATCTACAATATCCGGAAGTCCATTTTCATTCCCGTCTGTGCCCCTTGCATAGATATCTGCAAAAGTTGTTTCTAATTTTATCAGATTATCTAGTCTTGTATCTGGATTCGTACTATCACTGGTATTCTCTTTGGTTAGCTGTTCTATACCTGCCGCTGCCTCTTTCCATGCCTCTAAGTCTTCATTCGTAAGCGCAGCTGCTTCCTTTTTTGAAATTTCGTCAAGTGTTGTTATGTATTCATTTAACGCATTGTTGTATGTTTCTATCTTCTTTGTATGTTCCGTCCACAAGTCAGACGCATATGTTTCAAGCACTTTAACGGTCGCTGATGCAGTTTTTATAGCAGTATACGGATTTCCGCCAAAAGCATCTGTCGTCTGTTCTGTTATTGTCCCATTTGCTTCATTACTGATAACGAGTGATGGGGAATCTGTTAAGACTTTATAACCTGTAATTGCATCAAATGATAAACTACCATCTGCACCTGCATTTGTTATGGCATCATACTTTACTTCGCTGTCACTAAATGCTACTTTATACGTTTCATTGCTAAATGCGCTGACAACTGCATCCCGATAATTCCCATTAATCTGAATATATCCATAATATTCCTTATCATGAATATCAAAGCGTTCTAGATTATTGATGAACACACTTTGCGCAATCATGGCATCTGCAATACCATCTTTCATACTATTAGGGTTTATCCATACCTTAAACGCATCAATAAACTGATCGCCAATAATTTGCTGTACGGTTTCCTCATTGGTATTTTTATAGGGTTCTTCCACTTTGCTATCATATTTCTTTAATGCGGGAAGCAGCTCTAGACTGGTGCTATCCGCATCACCAAACAAATATTCTGATGCTTTCTTTGCTAAATTGACATCCTCCCTGTCAATCCCGGAAGCTCGCATCGTACCATAATTCTCCACTGGAATCGCAGCCACAACGACAGCCATGACCATAGTGAGTGCCGCGATTGTCCGCATGACTCTCTTTCTTAACTTATAGTTCTTCTTCCTTCTACTCTTTGCCATCTTGTTTCTCCCCACTTTGTTATTTATATTCCCTTTTATTGTCGTATCACCTGTTGCCGCAATCTATATGAAATCACATTTCTGCTGTCCCGAAAGTGATATTGTATCCTCACACTTTTTAATGAAATCATGCTTCATCGACACCATTCTGGAACATCTTCTACTATTTCCCTATTATGATTCTTTTATAACTCTTTTCTAAGCCCACATGCCCTGCCAGTCTGATTCCACCAAGAATATAAGTCTTGCAACACCATATTGTATCAATATTCTTGATATATTTTTAGGATTTATATAGCCAAAAACTGAACACGGCTTTTCATCTCCTTCCCCAGGGAACTGACAGAAAATAACTGGTTTTCCGGCCACCCTTACACCAATAGCCAAACTGATGATATGACAATCATTATCACCTGTAACCCAGACAGAAAAAGCAGATAAGCTTCCTGTCATAATACTTATAATATCGTCATATTCCACCCATCTAATTAGCCCTACCCCTGAAAGCTGTCATTGGATTTTTCTGTCGCTTCCTGCCATAAACGTTCCATTTAAACGGTTTACATATATTATTATTGTACTATATTTTCTGATAATTTCAAGTATTTTTCAGAATTTTTATTGTTTTTTCAAAAATTTCCTGTCATATATCCTGCCAGAAATAGGGTGCGCGTCCATATCCTGCGCGTTATCTGCCATAGACCGCTGCTATGATGGAGTCTATGAATGTCTGGTCCATGCCCGGGTATTTTGCCATGATGACCGACCTGCATCTATCCTTATTATACCGAAAATGAGGAAATTTAACAAGCATACCTGCGCAAAAAGAACCACCGTTCCTGGTGATTCCCTTGCATTTCTGTCAGCTGATTTTCTTTGCCACCACGACAAACCGCCCCTTCGTCTCCTGGTAATCACAGGTCGAGAGCGTCAGAAGCCTGTCACCGTACACCGCAGTTACCCCTGTGTCATAGAGGGAAAGTGCCGCCATCTCATTCATGGCCGAATTAAATTCCTTCTCCGATGCGGCATTGATGAACTGGTAATATTTAAACGTCACTTCCTCCTCCGAGTAAACCTTAGAGCGGAACACGTACATCACCTGATACGTTCCCTTTTCATAGATTGTATCAAACTGTATCGTGGGATGTGCCTCGTAATAGGACTCTTTGCTGTATTTGTTCAGTGTTCCAAACATCCTTCCGGATTTCATGTGATGCCCGTACAGTATGATATTGTCACACCCTTTGACTACATCACACTGATAATCCATAAAGATACAGCCATTGCGGTCTTCCTCCTGGTTGAAATTGTGATCCAGATAGTACTCGTTGTTCACGGTCTGCATCACTGGGTAATCAATGAGTGTATCCTCTATTTTTACCCAACCGATCAGTCTTTGGTTCTTCTGGTGGAGCAACGAATATTCCGGAAGAATATCTGGTACTTCAACTGTATCATCTGTGTAGTGAATCTTAACCTCCCTCGTGCCAGCGGACTGCGCACCTGCCTCTTTCAGTGCGGACAGCTCCTCAAACTCCCTTGCGCTCTTGGCCGACACTTGATAGTACGCACCCAGATATCCAAAGCTTACGATACACATAAACAGACAAGCTGCTATCAGCATCTTGCGTTTTCGTTCTTTCCTTTTCAGGACCGCTATGATCTGCCGCTGCATTTCCTTGTCAAAATCTTCAAGCTTAGCCTTTTTTTCAGGCTCATGGGGCTTTTTGGAAGTTCTGGGCTGATTTTTGATATTTTTCATATTTATAATATTTTCAATCTGCTGTTTTCTTTTTTCCTTACGGGCTGTTTTTTCCTGCTGCTTCTCCTGTTCTATTTGCTTCATCTTATGATACAGCTCATAAATATTATCATCAAACTGTCTGCCCACGATGGACTCAAAGGTATATTTGCCCTTTTGCAATTCCATATACAACTTTTCAATGTCTGCCGGATTGTCTAGCTTCAGACCATCTGTCATCAAGGCGATGTGCTCCTTGTCCCGAAGCGCCGCCTGATATTCCTCCTCATTCCGAAAGCGCCTGCCCTCAACAACCCATTTTACCTCCGCCATTCTATCGCCCTTTCTATTATTTCCTGTCATATCTGCGACCTTGTACTTTAAGTGTCTTCGCATAAAATCGGTTTACATATACTGACATTTTACTATATTTTCAGTTAATTTCAAGTCTTTTTCTAAAATTTTATGTCATTTTCATCTGGGATAATCTGATAATCCCCTATCCGGGTTTAATCTTCAATTCAATCGAATAGGTGTATTCCCTACTCTCCTGCCCGCTCGTGTGGATAGATAAAAGCTTCTTCGGAGGTACTCAACACGGCGTGTTTGAAAAATGATTCCCACCATTAAAGCATTTTTGAAACGCTTCCTAAGGAAAAGAAAAAATTTATCTGGAACACTTTCTGTGCGCTGTCATATAGTATAGAAAAAAGCTTCTTCGGAGGTACTCAACATGAGCGAATTATCAGCAAGCCATTGCGGATGCAACCAGACTAATACAATGCAGGAGTGCGGCTGTGGCTGCGGCAACAACGGCGGAAATAACTGGATCTGGATTCTGATTCTGCTCTGCTGCTGTGGCGGCAGCAACGGATTTGGATTCAGCGGCGGCTGTGGCTGCGGCTGTGGTTGTGACAACAACAGCGGATGCGGCAGCTGGATCTGGATTCTGATTTTGCTTAGCTGCTGTGGTGGCAACAACGGGTGCGGATGCGGCAACAACAACTGCGGATGCTGCTAACTTCCACAACAACAGCGGCAAATGCTGCTAACTCCCACAAGCCCGCTTAGGCGGGCACGATAACCTGGATCGTGAAATATGATTTCACGGAAATCCACGAGGGTCCGTCTATGCGGGCCCTCTCACATTGTCATAACAGGTGCAAATTTTTCATATATATGATTATGGTAGAAAAAATGGAGGTTTATTATGGAGGATAACGATTACGTGCTGGCTTTTGACCACTTCTACACCACGAATCACATCCAGATCTTAAAGTCCCTGCTGCCATTTATGGACAGTGATAACTTCCGAATGCTGCCTGTCCTGATCAAATATATGGAACTAAAATACACCATGTCGCTGCTTGGCAATGCAACTAGTGGATTTGCAAGTGGCATCCACGCCAGCAGCTTAGACTCAAATGCCAAAGCAGGCTCAGACATGACCGATAACCTTGAAAATATCTACAAGGCAGTCCACAAATATCTTGCGCCAGGCGAGGAAAAAAGCTTTAACCAGATACTTTCCGCCATAAGGACCATGAAAAATGTGCGCGAGATGCAGCAGATGATGGAGCTTTTCCAGACATTAAATCCTGATACAAATACCAACATGGATATCGGCTCTGTGATGGAAAACCTGTCTGCTGGCAGCGAAAACACAAACGGATTCAACATAAACGAAATCATGGAAATGATGAAACTATTTGGAGGCAATGACAATGGAAACCAACAATGAATGGATGCGCGATCCGGCGCTTCAGAATATTGACAAGGCGAAACTTGACTTTCTCGATAAAATGTTTGTGCAGAGCGCTTCCATCAACAATAGCGGCACACAGCAGGAGCGACAGAAGAAAATGATGGCCTTTCTGCTCTCACTTGGCAAAATGAGTAAGGAAAACAATATCACATTCCAAAAAGAAGAGGTTGAGCTCATTTTTTCTGTCCTGAAAAAATACTCAACCTCCGATGACATAGACAAGATGCAGAAAATATCTTCCTTTTTTCAATCCCGTTAAACCATTGGGGACGGTTCGGAACAATCCTGCACAGACTGGCTACGCATGGTATCCTGGAGCGTCCCTTAACAGTACGTGTCTGAAAATCATTCACGCACTGGACATATCCGCACTCACGACAGCCGCCCACAGCATCTTCGACAGATCCGGTGCAAATGGTGCCACCAGCATCATATACTCCTGACACAGCCTTGTCACGTCAGGATTTCGCCTGTCGGTCCGATTTTGTACTATTTCTTTATAATACTCTATTTCTCCGTACGGAACTGCCGCCTCAACTGCATGGTTGTGCAGCGCAGTCACCACCTCGCCTGTTTTCAGCTCTTTCTGGTATACATTTAAGAGCTTCATCAGCGCGGATACTATATGATGCCTGTTTTGCATGGTATTTTCACGGCGGATGCATTTTTCGACCGCTTCCTTTGTCTCCCCAAGCGCTGTCTCTATTAATTTTATTCCTGATTTCATTTTTTCCACGTCCGCCGCAGGCAGAACCGTTTCAGTATCATTATAATTGCCACGCCTGTTCCACTCGTCCGCCGCAGGCAGAACCGTTTCAGTATCATTATATTTGCCACGCCTGTTCCACTCGTCCGCCGCGAGGATCATTCTCCTGTATCTGCCAAGAAATTTGTACAGGCCCTCTAGAGCCCCCTCATTCCAACTGTCATAGTATGGGGCATCGTTCTCCCTGGGTGTCTTCTCAAATAACAGATACAGCCTTAGGCAATCTGTGCCGTAATCCATCACAAGGTCATCATCAAACACACGTTTTCCAGTCTCGTCCAGCCAGTCCAGCAGCGCATCAACGCATAGAAGGCTGCCTGGGATATCACACCCCAACAGCCTCTTTGCCTCATACTCGATCTCCCTATGATTCATCGGTGTCAAAATATCGCTGACCATTTCGCCTCCTATCTGACGGGATAGCGCACGAAATAACCCTATGAAGAGCCTGCACCATTCAGCAGGCCCTTCATATAGTTATATTAATTCTTCACCACAATGTTGAGGATCCTGCCCTTCACATAGATTTCCTTCACAATGTTCTTTCCTGCCGTGAGATCCGCAATCGCAGGAATCGCGTGCGCCTTTTCCTTCACGGAAGCCTCGTCCTCGTCAAGTCCGACCATCAATGTCGCCTTCACCTTGCCGTTGATCTGCACCGCGATCTCCACAGTGGACTCCACGGTCTTTGCCTCGTCATACTCCGGCCACTTCTGCTGGTATGCCCTGCCGTTTCCAAAGTACATCTCCCAGAGCTCCTCGGTCATGTGCGGGGCAACCGGATTGAGCAGCAAAAGCAATGTCGCATACTCGTCCCTTGTGATGCTGTTTGCCTTATAAAAGTCATTGACAAGCGCCATCATCGCCGCAATCGCCGTGTTGAACTTTAATCCCTCAAAATCATTGGAAACTTTCTTGATGGTCTGGTGAATCCTGGTCTCCATCTCCGGACGGTAGCCCTCGCCATCGACAAGCATATCCTGCAGTTTCCACACACGGTCGAGGAAACGCCTGCAGCCCTTCACGCCCTCCATACTCCACGCGGCACTTAAATCAAACGCTCCGATGAACATCTCATATGTCCGGAGGGTGTCCGCGCCAAACTCGTCAACCACGTCGTCGGGATTGACTACGTTTCCTCTCGACTTGGACATCTTTTCTCCGTTTTCACCGAGAATCATACCGTGCGAAGTGCGCTTCATATAGGGCTCGCTGCAAGGCACCAGCTTCTGGTCATAGAGAAATTTGTGCCAGAACCTTGAATACAGCAGATGGAGTGTCGTGTGCTCCATACCGCCATTGTACCAGTCTACCGGCATCCAGTACTCGAGTGCCTCCCTAGACGCAAACGCCTTGTCATTGTCAGGATCAATATACCGCAGGAAATACCACGAGGAACCTGCCCACTGCGGCATGGTATCCGTCTCGCGCTCCGCCTTGCCGCCGCACTTCGGACAGGTTGTCTCCACCCAGTCGCGCATTGCCGCAAGCGGGGACTCACCCGTGTCGGTGGGCATATAGCTCTCAACCTCCGGCAGCCGCAAAGGCAACTCGCTCTCGTCGAGAGGGACATATCCGCAGCAGGGGCATTTTACAATCGGGATTGGCTCGCCCCAGTATCGCTGGCGCGAAAATACCCAGTCGCGGAGCTTGAAGTTAACCTTCCTGTGTCCGATTCCCTTCTCCTCGAGCCACTTTGTGATGGCCTCCTTCGCATCCTTTACCTCCATGCCGTCCAAAAAGTCCGAGTTGCACAGCTTCCCGGTTGCAACGTCCGTAAACGCCTCGTTCTGCACATCACCACCAGCAACTACTTCTATGATGGGAAGTCCGAATTTCTTTGCAAAATCCCAGTCCCTGGTATCATGCGCAGGAACTGCCATGATTGCGCCTGTACCATATGACATTAATACATAGTCTGATACCCATACCGGAATTTCCTTGTTGTTGACGGGATTCATTGCTGATAACCCCTGAATGCAAACGCCTGTTTTGTCTTTTGCAAGCTCTGTACGCTCAAAATCTGATTTTCTAGAAGCCTGCTCGCGATAAGCCGCGATCTCCTCATAATTTGTGATTTCAGCCTTATATTTCTCAATCAGCGGATGCTCTGGTGAAATAACCATATAAGTTGCGCCAAACAGCGTGTCCGGCCTTGTCGTATAGATCAGCAGGGTCTCATCTTTATCCTTGATCCGAAACTCGACTTCCGCACCCTCGGAACGGCCGATCCAGTTTTTCTGTGAAACTTTAACCTTCTCGATATAATCCACATGGTCAAGTCCCTCGATCAGCTTATCCGCGTAGTCC
The DNA here is from genome assembly GCA_910588755.1 of uncultured Lachnospiraceae bacterium. GTDB lineage: Bacteria > Bacillota > Clostridia > Lachnospirales > Lachnospiraceae > COE1. Next base: position 38,068 of record CAJUQZ010000010.1, read on the forward strand.
GTGATCTTGAGCATCCACTGTGACTGCATCTTTCTGATGACCTCGGAACCGCAGCGCTCGCATACACCGTTTACCACCTCCTCATTGGCAAGCCCCACCTTGCATGAGGTACAGAAGTTAATCGGCATCTCGCTCTTGTACGCAAGCCCTTTTTTGAACAGCTGCAAAAAGATCCATTGTGTCCACTTGTAATATTTCTCGTCTGTCGTGTTTACTTCCTTCGACCAGTCAAACGAATAGCCCAGCGCCTTGAGCTGGTTCTTGAAATGCTCCACATTGTTTTTAGTGACGATCTTTGGGTGAATCTTGTTTTTGATGGCGTAGTTTTCCGTCGGGAGTCCAAACGCGTCCCAGCCCATCGGAAACAGCACGTTATATCCCTGCATTCTGCGCTTTCTCGACACGATATCCATCGCGGTATACGGTCTCGGATGCCCCACATGGAGTCCCTGTCCTGACGGGTATGGAAATTCTACCAGCGCATAGTACTTTGGCTTTGTCTTGTCAACGCCGACTTTGAACGCCTCCTCCTTGTCCCAGATGTCCTGCCACTTTTTCTCAATGTCCTTTGGAGAATATTCTCTGTTCATCTCGCTTTACTCCTTTTCAGCCCCTTTTATCATGGAGGGGCTTATTTTTTATATTGTTTATTTCATTTCAATGCGCAATACTCATGTGTTATTGTATCGCAATCGTTTTTAGATTGCAAGTTCTTCTCGGATATGTTTTTTATTCCTGTTGCGGCGATAGCTACTCTATGATCTGATTCAGGTTTTTTCTTTCCATATTAAAAATATCAGTAATTCTTACCGCATCATTCGCACGCTTAATAACTGATTCATCTGAAATATAGTCTTCTCGTTTCATAGAATGCTCCCTTCTCTTCCAATTGTTTTTCATGCGGTTCGCTCATCCAACTCCACCATTTTCCAAACGGATATGCTTCATCTCCACCGCCTTGATAATGAGATCTGCACACTGCGTCTTTGTGAAAACACCCGCATCGAGTGAGAGTGTGTAATGCTCTACCTTTCCCCACTCTCCCCCTGTGAAATACCTGTAATATGTCGTTCGCGAACGATCCTTTTCCACCAGCTCTTTTCTGATGCGCTCCTCCTGTCCGGTCACGCCCTCGTGCCGCTGGACTCTCCTGATACGGCGCTCCATATCCGCATGAATGAAGACATTTATCACGTCACTTCGCCCGCGCAAAATGAAATCAGCACCCCGGCCCACGATGACACAGTTTCCCTTATCCGCGATACTCTTAATTACTCTGTCCTGCGCCTCCTTGATCTCCTCGTAAGGCACCTCCGCACTCTTGTAGTGTGGTATGAACCCACTCTTCATGTCAATATAGTCCTGATCGGACATATTTTCCCCATTTTCCAGTATAAGCTTCTCATCAATTCCCATCTCGCCTGCCACAGATGCCACGATTTCCTTGTCATAAAATGTGTATCCAAGCTTTTCCGCCAGCAGCTTCCCAACCGTATGTCCACCGCTTCCTGTTTCACGACTGATTGTAATGACCATGTCTTCTCCTCCTTCTATATCCCTTTATTTTCCTGTCCGTCCCAAGGCAGTCGAACTCACGTTCTTCACACTGCCCTAAAACCGACTGCACTACTGTCCTACACGCCACTCAAAACCGACTGCGTTCCTTTCCTCCACACCGCCCTAAAACGGTCGCATTCCTGTCCTTCGCGCCGCCCCAAAACGGTCGCATCGGCTATCTTTCCCCGCCCGCCTTAAAATTATAGACTGGCTTTATGACTTTGTCCACGGTGACTGTCTCGCCGACTACTTTCAGCATATCTTCAATTCTCCGATATGCGAACGGTGACTCGTCCAGCGTATCCTTATTGACACAGATGGAATGAATCCCCTCCATCGCCTTCTTAAACTCCGAAACGGTATGGTGCTCCTTCACCTCGGAGCGCCTGTAAACCCGCCCCGAACCATGCGGTGCGGAACAGTTCCACTCCTCGTTGCCTAGCCCTGTCCCCAGTATGATGCCATCGCGCATATTGACCGGAATGACAACCTTCTCCCCCGCTTTTGCACTGATCGCGCCTTTTCGCAGCAGGGGTACTCTCCCTGAAAAATCGATATAATTGTGTATGCAGGTATAACTGTCCAGCACCTTCCATTTCATGCCGCGCACGATCTCATCGACCATGACCTCCCTGTTAAGCCTGGCAAACTCCTGCACAATTTCCAGATCGTGCAGATATTGTCCGAGCAGGTCACCCTCCAGGCAGGTCAGATCATACGGGGCGTACCCCTCCTTCTTCATCTGTGACGCCTTCTGTCCTTCTTTTAGATAGTACTCTGTCACCTCCATACCAAGATGCCGACTGCCAGAATGAATCACAAGGTAAAATGCGCCCTCCTCGTCCCGGTCCACCTCGATGAAATGGTTGCCGCCCCCCAGGGTGCCCACACTCCGCTCTGCCTTTGGCTCATCAATCGCCTTATAACAGTACAGCCTTTGAAGCGCTATCTGTGCACCAAGCTTGTGAATGGTCTTTCGAACGGCCCCGCCGACAGGGACATTTTCGCGAATCACCGTGTCGAGCTTCTGGCACTCCATGCCTTTTGTCCTGATTTTTGCGATTGTCATGCCGCAGCCGATGTCCACCCCGACAAGATTTGGCATCAGCAAGCTGCCCACTGTCATGGTCAGCCCAATTGTTCCCACCTTTCCGGGGTGGACATCTGGCATCACACGTATTTTGCTACCTGCGGCGCTGGGATGATCGCAGATCATTTGCAGCTGCTTTCTGGCATAGTCATCAATGGCATACTGTTCCTTTTCAGTTGTATATACAATCGCATTCGAAAATTTTCCATATATTGTAAGCATTATAAAAACTCCTTCTATATCCATATGTTATCGTTACATTTCTAAGTCTGGGTGTTTTCCTGTCCCTGTTCTGGTAACAAAAAAACACCTCATAAAAAGGTGTTTTTATCCGCACAATTCTGACTACAACAAAAAAACTTATTGTACCCTGAGGACAATCGCACCCTTCTGGTCTATTATCAGGTTTCGTAGTTCGTTCATTCTGTGCTGCATTTTGTCCTCCTTATCGAAAATAGGTTTCATTGTTACTCACAAAGTTCGTGCGCTTTGCTTGATGATGATATCAACAGTGTCCTCTGTGATGCCCGCCTCCTCTGCTGTGGCAGCCGCCATGATGTCCACCGTAATATGTGCCTGTATAATAGCTGTTTCCTGTGTAATAAGCCGACTGTACCGGTTTGCCGTGATCGTGGCAGTGGTCGCAGATGCCATCACCGTTCGCGTCTGTATAATAGTCGCACAGACCGTCATAATTCGCGTCTGTGTAGCAATGAAAATCACAGACACCGTCACCGTTCTCATCTACAAAATAGTGATCGCCGCAGATGCCATCACAGTCTAAATCCTTGAAACAGTCGCCAAGATTACAGCCACCGACATGACAGGTTGCTGGCGGAAGCTCTGCTGCATGGACAGAGGCCGCGGGAGCCAACACAATCATACACGCAAGTCCCATAGCCAACATTTTCTTCATAGTGATACCTCCTAAAAACAGAAAAAACCGTTGCTCTTTTTAACCATATCACACTTTATGGGGTTTTTCAACTGTTATTTGCACAATTCCCAACCTGAATCTTGCCTTTTGCATGCTCATCGTCCATGATAACTTCACCCACCGAAGGGACAATGATCGTGCCGGACAGCGGGTTCTTGATGCTGATGACGGGTGTTGTGATTGTGGCATTTACCTCTGATTTCTCAAAGCATAGGTCTGTGTCTGTCATCTCACAGTCAATCAGCTTCAGGTTTTTGCAGTAGCACAGCGGCTGCGTGCCGATGATCTTGCAGCGCTCGAACGTCAGCCCATCCGCATACCATGCAAGGTACTCTCCCCTGACAACGCTGTCCCGCACCACGACATTTTCACCGTGCCAGAACGCGTCCTTTGTGTCAAAGGTACAGTGCTCAAACACTGCATTTTTTATGTACTGGAACGAATATTTTCCCTTGAACGTCACATTTTTGAAAGTGATGTCCTCCGAACGCATCATAAAGTATTCGCTCTCCGCAGCGGAGTCCTCCATCGTTATCTTGCTGACGGACCACCCAAATTCCGGTGATACGATATCACAGCCGCGAATCGTCACATCACTGCACTCCCGTAGTGCCTTGATGCCATGCAGCTTCGTGTCTGTCAGCTCTATATGGTCAGAATACCACAGCGCGGCGCGGCACATCGGCGTCATCTCGGAGTCGTGAATGCCAAGCCCGTGCACGTGCCAGAACGGATAGCGCAAGTTGAAAAAGCACTTCTCCACCTGTATGTCTGCGGATTCCTTGACTGCGCTCTCCCCGTCCGCCGGCCCGTCAAAGGCGCACTCTTGTATGATCACACCCCTGCTTCCATACAGTGCCCTCTCCTCATCAAATGTCTGTTTTTCAATTATTTTCATTTGCCCTCATCTCCATTATGATACTATTCCGCAGCGGTCTGGTCACTTTAGCGTGCATCTTGACCTGTTCCTTTCTGCACAACCGTCATACTGCCGCGATTTTCATACTTTAGTATATTATCTTTGTCGGAAAATGGCAAATAAAATTATTATAACCTTTTTATTTGTCCTGCGGACGCACGCTCTCACCCTGTTTTAGCTCTTTTGTCGCGTAGGTGATCACTTTTGTATCTGCGCTGATTGTTCCGGACTCCAAAGCTACAAACCTGTCATTTTTGTCCTTGATTTGCACTTTTATTTTTTCGGCGTAATACTCACTTCCCAGGATTCCTTCCTTCTCATTCAGGGTGTATATAAAATAACTGCCGGACTCCTCATGGACAGCATCGACGGGAAGTGTCAGGTTATGGTATTCCCCCTGTACGGACTTCTGCGCGGTTCCACTAAGCCCAGGCTTTCCCACGCCTTCGGGAAGCATGCAGGCCAGGTCATAGCCGCCCTGCATATTCTCGGTAAAATAATCCACCGTGACCTCCATGTTAGTGGACTGCCCGTTTAATTCCAAGTTCACAGTATCATTTAAGTGCACATACTTTCCCTGCTCCTTTGTGATGCTGAACTTGAACTGGCAGGGACGTTGTGTATCTGTCATCAACATTGCTGCCATATCCGCGGTTCTGCCGCCTACTTCAATCTGGATGTCTGATATCATTCCGTCATTTTCGGCCCTGACCTCTCCCTTCTGCCTCTGTAATGAGTACAGACCTGCAAGCTGTGTCTGTATCTGCTTGATGTCAAGCTCATAGATGGCTGCTGTGGAATCCGCCCTTGTCGTTACCTGTACGCTTGCAATGTCACGCAGCTTCTGCCGCAGCGTCACCTCGCGACTGTAGCTCACATCATTGTAGTGCTCTTTCGCCTTTTGTACATTTGCCTCGAGAACAGAACGTGTATTCTGCCATTCATCAAATTCAATCTCCTCCTTGGAATAATCGGGCGGTTGAACTACATTTCTGTTATGCCTTGTCAGCTCGTCTTGTAGGGCAAGCAGCTCTTCATTCGCTTTTTTTATCTGATTTTGCAGCTCTGTGCGCGCTGCACTGTTCTCATCTGACGCGATCTGATCTGTTTGGTTGTCTCCTGATGCATCTCCAACATCGCCTGTACCTTTATTTTCCTCCGCATTGCCACCTGTTCCATTGTTATTGCCCTGGTCATCTTTGTTGTCTGTTCCTGTACTATCCTCCTGATCGCCTTTGTTATCTGTTCCAGCGCTATTGTCCTGATCAACCTTATCGTCTGTTCCAGCGCTATTGTCCTGATCGCCTTTATTGTCTATCTCGGTACTATTGTCCTGATCGCCTTTACTGTCTGTTCCAGCGCTATTGTCCTGAATGTTTTTATCGTCTGCTCCAGCACTGTTTTCACTATTATTTTCACCTGTCCCAGCGTTACTATCTGCACTGTGCTCATTATCTGTATTTCCTTTGCTGCCTTCCTTATTATCCATGTTATCCATGTTGAAATGATTCCCGGCTACATTTTCAGAACTTATGTTTCTTTCTTCTCCATGATTCATCTCCTGTCCGTCACCCGCTTCACCGTCACCTGCCGCGCCAGAAAGCGTCTTTTCGCCTGTCTGTCCATTGTCATGTGCATCAGCTCCTGCACTGCTGCCCTGTCCCAGCCCAGCAAGCTGTTCTTCCAGATCCTTAATCTCGCGCTGTTTTGCCGTAATCTGATCGGAAAGACCGTATCCTTTGTTCACCCAGTCATGATAATCGTTCCACGCCTCCCCACGCGCGCTGTCAGACGTGTATGGCACTGTATTTGCCAGGTGCGCTTCCAGCTCTGCGGTCGCTTTGTCAAGCGCCTCCTTCGCGCGCTGCTTTTCGATTGCAGTCTCCTTATCCGCAGTCTCGTAATCCTCCTGCGCCCAGAGTATCGCCACTTCCTTCTTCTGCGCATCGATCACTGCGTTAAACTGAATATCGGCCAGATTGCATTGCAGTTTTGCCAGTTCGGCCTCCTTTGTGCTGATAATCTCCCCAATGTCTTTCGTATCGAGCGTAAACAGCACATCTCCCGCCTTGACTTCGTCCCCCTGCATGACATAGAGCCTGTCCACGCGAATGCCTGACAGCGTATTGACCGCGATCTCGCCGCCTGTCGTCACGATGCCGTCTGTCTCAACGACATGCTCCACATATTTTTTTGACGGTGTGTCAGCCTTAACAATCGTCAGCCCTGACACATAGATGCTCTTTGAAATAATCGTGCACAGCCACGCAAACCCCAGAAATACCAAAAAGATCTTTGCCCATTTTTCCAGCCGCCTGCGGCTCATCAGCTTCTCCTCATCTTTTTCCATCACACGAACCCTCCATGCTTTTTATCCTTTCAGACCAGAGTACACAATCCCCTGCTCCAGATAATCTTGTCCCATGATAAACACAAACACCGCCGGCACCAGCATCACCACCGACGCCGCAAACGCAAATCCCGCCTGCGTCCAGCTGATCTCCGGCAGATACAGCGACAGCGGCCACAGCGCCTTATCTTCCAGAAACGCAAACGGCTGTTCAATTAAATTCCAGTACTCCAGAAAACCAAGCACGAGCGCCGAGAGAATCCCTCCCTTTCCAAGACCAATTCCCAGCATGAAAAAAATATAAATCTCCCCCGCCCCGTCAATCCTTGCGGCCTCGATCAGAGCCTTTGGGATCGCGCGGAAGCCGCCGTAAATCACAAAAATCGGAAACGTGCTAAACACTGCCGGAAGAATGA